>NZ_JH556659.1:99455-357028 GCF_000179595.2 Acetivibrio cellulolyticus CD2
GAGCATGAGCTTGAAGATGCGAGCCCAGACGAAAGATATGAAGGCAGACTCAAAAAAAGCAAGCCTATATTGGATGAGTTTTACAAATGGCTCAAGCAGCAAAGACCTCGAATTACACCTAAGAGTGCCACTGGTAAAGCTGTTAATTATTGTTTGAACCAATGGGATAAGCTTAATAATTACTTACTTGATGGTAGACTTTATTGCGATAATAACATTTCGGAACGGAGTATAAAAGGATTTGTTATATCACGTAAAAACTTCCTGTTTTGCAATACTCCAAGCGGAGCTACCTCAAGTGCAATGATTTACAGTATTATTGAAACTTCCAGAGCAAATAATCTTAAGCCTTTTGAATATCTGACTTATTTGCTGGAAACGCTTCCAAATGTAGATGTCAAAGATCAGAGTGTGCTGGATTCCTTAATGCCTTGGTCGGATGATTTGCCTGAATCCTGCAGACTTAATAATAAGATTTTACAACAGAAGGAGTAGTAATTGTAGACGGGTTGTATTTTACGCTTACGGGAATATAATGTGAATAAACCTAAAAATTGAGGATGTAGTTTTAAATATAGACTGAAATTAAAGGGTTTGAAGCTGCGCATGTTGGAAGAAAAATGTGGACAAAAGTGTGAATTTGGCTGTGGATAGCTTGTGAATAAAGTTAAAAATTCACGAAAGAGATGTGCAAAAGTATGAAAAGTTTGCGCACGATATGACAAGCCAGAAGCACAACGTGAACTTATAGTTTAAGATAAAAATAGCCAGTCACAAATTTAATTAGGGACTGACTATTTTTATTGAATATACTATCATCCAAAATGGTTTTTATTAAGAAGGTATTAATACTTATATTCTTTAGTTACTGAAATTGAAGCGAAAAGGTTTTGAGTTGCGTTGGGATTTACTTTCAATATTTTATTATAAATGCCATATCCACTAAGTTCATCAAATCCACTAATGTCATTGAAAACAGTAAAAAATACACTTTCTTTTTTTGGCAATGAGAGTGTAATTATCATATCATCTTCCTTTATGGCGGAGCTTTTTATAGTAATATCATCATTTAATGGTAATGAATATTTGCTGTTTAACACAGCTTTATTAATATGATGATCCTTATTGCTGATATTTACGAAAACTTTAGAAGAAAATACTGGAGTTAATATCTTAAAAGTAACAATTCTATTATCTCCTTCATTTGTTTCATTAATGACTTTTGCTTCTATAATTGGGAGATCAGGGTTGTCTAAATTCTGTTTTAAAGGCTGGTAGTTGGTGCCTGAGATTGAATAATAATCAATTTGTTTGTCCTCAACACCCTCAATATTTTTATAATAGTAATAGCTAACATCGTCCATATTATAATTCATACTTGAGGTATTATATTCGATTATTGAAAGAGTGCCACAAATAACTAGGATACCAATTACAAACAACCATTTTCTTTTTATGACATTATGAAAATGAGGCATGGCTAAAATCAGAATTAAAAACAAAATGATTGAAGAGAATTTAAACTGCAACAAAGAAAAAGTTTCAGTAAATAAGAAAACTAAAGGATATAAAATAATAATCTCAATCCAGAAAGGTATCAGATGAATTATATTGAACCAGCTTTTATGTGTTATTTCTTTATTTAAAACTGTAAAGAGTAAAACAAGTGAATTACATAATAAAACCCAATCAAAAATATAGCTTGCTCCTTTAAAGTAAAAAAGTGTTATCCCACAAAGAAATGTCCACCATATTAGACTAGAGAATAGTAACGAGTGAGTGTCTAATTTTTTAGTCAGAGGAATGTATACTATAAAAACTATTATAAAAACTATTAAACTCATCATAACAAACAAAGGGATACTGCTGTAATTTATCTTGGTAAGCCGTGAATAAATATCTTTTCCAAGAATAATACTAACTTTCTGGATTAATGGAAGGGAGAAAAACAGTAGTATTCCAATAATAATCTGTGTTAAAAAACTAATTAATACATGTTTCAAATTAATTATTTTTTTAACTAAGGCTAATATAAAAGTAGTAAAAGTCAGGAGTAAAATCAAAATTTTTATTGCTATCATAAATTCCTGAGAATATATAACAAATAGAAAATTTAAAATGTTAAAGAATACTCCATTTTTATTTGTATATAAAGAGTCTATGTCAGCATTCCCATAATATCTTATACAAGAAAGCATATGGTGCCCCTGTTGTTGGAAAGTAGTCATATTAACATTGTCGAGATTGTCTCTAAGGGTGTGATAATTATACTTATTACATAAAAAAGCAAAATTTAATCCCTGAATTTTTTTGTTTTTTGCAATATTAAAATCTGTGTTATTAGGCAATGTATTGTAGATATCAGGCATTAGAGAAGAACTTGTTATATTAGAGGATGCTTTACGGAAAGCTTTAACTGTATTTAAATTGCCCTGAGTTGTTTCAAACATGAGTGAAGGTCCTGAGGTTCCTCTAGCCTCAAAGTTTATTACAAAGTCTATATTTTGGGACAGTTTATGATTGGTCATAAAAGACTGCATTCCCAATAATCCAGGCTCCTCTCCATCTGTAAAGAGAAAAATGATATTATTGTCCAGTGGAGGTTCGTCCTTTATTATGTTTATACATTCTAACATTGAAGCAATACTTAAACCGGCGTCGCTAGCACCAGGTGCGTTAGGGACGGAGTCATAATGAGAAACAACTGCCATGGTTTTTTGTGCTTTTTTGCCTGGAATTGAGACAATAATATTTTTAATGTTTGCCAGGGATTTACTCTTAGGTTCATAAAACAACTCTTCTTGTAATTCCCATTTTACTCCGAGAAGATCAAGCTGATCAGTTATGTAATTTCTAACAACATCATGATTTTTCATGCCAACAGAATGAGGTGATTTTCCAATTTGTTTTAAATGCTCCATGGCTCTTGAGGTCTGAAAATCACTTTTTGGACTTGTGTACAGAGAAAATATTGAACAGAAAGCTACTATTGTTGTTATTATCAACGTAATAGCGGGCAAAGCATATTTTTTATAATTCATAAATACCTCCAGTTTTTGTGTAATATTATACCATTACTTCTTTTTCCATGGCAAGAATTCAGAACTATAGAATTCAGTATTCAGAATATTTGTTTTATCCTTATGAGGTTATTTTTGATAGGGTTGATAAGTGAGTATATGAAGCTGCCAATTGGAGGGGAAATGATCTCTAGTTGGTGGCTTATTATTTTTTAAGAAAATATTTTTGACAATGAAGTTATCCTGAATTATAATGAGTATACACTCAATGAGTAAGGAGTCAATATATTGTGAATAAGAGACAAGAACAAAAAGCCAAAACAAAGAAGATTATAATCGACATAGCATTAAATCAGTTTGCAAAGGATGGGTTGCTTACAACGAAGACTTCTGATATTGCCGCTTCTGCAAATCTATCACACGGAAGCATATTTGCACATTTTCCAACAAGAGAAGCTTTGGTGGAAGCAGCTATTGAAGAATTCGGGATGAGAGTTACTAAAAAGTTACATGAGTTAGTTGAAGAAAAATGTGAAATGGAAGGGCTTCTTATAGCTCATTTAAAAGGCATACAAGAAAATGAATTATTCTATTCAAGATTAATAGCCGAAGCGTCTTTACTTCCTGAAAGCGCGCGTAATACATTAATAGGGATTCAATCTGCGATATCATTTCATCTAATTCAAGTAGCTGAACGTGAAATGAGTGCATCAAGAATATTAAAAATGCCGTTAAATCTTATGTTTAATACATGGATTGGTCTTATAAATTATTACTTAATGAACAGAGAAATATTTGCACCAGGAGAATCTGTTATTTCAAGATATGGGCAGCAATTGATTAATCATTATATGAATTTGATTTCTTTCAGAGAGAAGGAGGTGAATTAGTTTGAAAATATGTATTGCATGCGGAATGCCTATAAAAAATAAAGAAGATTTTGCAATGGGAGATGAAAGCAAGGATTACTGTAAATACTGTTCGAGACCGGACGGTTCAATGCAAAACTATGAAGAAAAACTTGAGAGTTTGACTGGATTTATTATCAGAACACAAGGTTTAGATGCGGGTGCAGCAAGAAATGCAGCCAAGGGTATGATGACAAAGTTGCCAGCATGGAAGACTTGCTAGGCATTTTCAAAGGGTAGGTTTATTCATTATGGATAATAGGATGGTAAGCAATTCGTTTCAGATTTTTAAATGAATCTAAAAGTGCTATACTAATATGCCTTTCAGTAGTTGGAAATAGGGCGGTTAAATCCTTACCAATTGCATAGGATGGTTTTGATGAGGTGTGATATGGGTAGTTTAAGTGAATTGCCTAATATAGGCAAGACTATGGAAAAACGGCTTGCTACAGTAGGAATAAAAGATACTGAAACTTTAAAGAAAATCGGAAGTAAAGATGCCTTTATTAAGCTAAGATTGCATGAGGGAGATACCTGCTTAAGTTCTCTTTATGGGCTTGAAGGGGCAATCCAAGGAATTAGGTGGCATAATTTAAGTTGTGAATCGAAAGAGGATTTAAAAAAATTTTTTGACTCTTTTAAGTGAAATTTACTATAATTAATGTAGAGAGATGAAAACACAATCTGGGCTGTTCGCAAGCTGAGCTTGCTGCTCGCCCATGCGTTCTGGTTGGTAATCTGGATGCAGGATATCCTCTCAGTAACCTGCCCTCCTGGGGTTGTTCGTTCTATTGATAATAAATTTCAGGAGAAAGTAAAATGAATGCTAAATTGACGGTCTATTTTGATGACCCTTTTTGGGTTGAGGTATTTGAAAGGTTTGATGAAGGTTTACTTGAAACTTCAAGAGTTGTTTTTGGTGCAGAGCCAAAGGATTATGAGGTATATGCTTTTATTCTTGAAAACTATTATAAGCTTAGGTTCAGCAGACCTATCAGAGTTGACTTTGAATCAGGAAAAAGGATAAACCCAAAGCGACTACAACGAAAAGTAAGAAAAGAAACTTCTGATTCAGGTATTGGCACTAAAGCACAGCAAGCAATAAAATTGGAGCATGAAGCTCGAAAACAGGAACAGAAAAAGACTTCTAAGGAAAAGCGTGAGGAGTTGGAGCAGCTTAAGTTTGAAAAAAGACAGGAAAAAAGAAGGAAAAGAAAAAGGGGCATTAATATAAATTAGGAGCTGGCAAGATGGGTTATTCACTGGATTTAAAGATGATTTCAATAGATGAGTATAAGGAAATCTTAAAAAATCAATATTTGCTACCGAGTAGAAAAATACTGCATCAGGATTTTGAGTCCAGTTTTGGTCGACAGCAATCACTTCAGGTTGCTTATATGTAGCAATTGCCAGCTTTTTTGTTTTAGCATCAAACAAATGTGATTTGCAATAGATTTCACTACCTCTCTCGTCAAACAATACTATATCAACAAACTCATTAACTTTACCATCAAAAGAATCCCCTTTTCATCATAATAAGTCTTTTGTATATTTAGAATTAAAAGGAAAATAGTTAAAATCTTTTGTGCTTTCCACTTTTGTTACCCTTAAAAATAAAAGATGTTTCGCATACATTAATAATAAATTATATTAATTATTCTTGAGGGGGAATTAAACTATGAAAGTCAAAGAAGTAAGATTTTTGGTTTATTTGATCATTGTTGCAATGTGTTCATCCTGTTTTACGTTTGTTGCACTTGCAGCTGATAAACCTACAGTCTATATTGCAGGAGATTCAACAGTCCAGACTTATGGTTCCAGCCAAGCACCACAGCAGGGATGGGGGCAAAGGATTGCAGAATTTTTTACTAGTGATGTTGTTTTTGTTAACAAAGCAATTGGCGGAAGAAGTTCAAAGTCTTATATAGATGAAGGGCGTCTGAAAGAAATTCTAAATGTTATAAAATCTGGAGATTATTTATTTTTTCAATGGGGTATAAATGATAGATATAAAAATGACACATCCAGATATACAGATCCTAAAACCACATTTAGAACTTATCTGAAAATGTACATAGATGGTGCAAAAAATAAAGGAGCTATCCCGGTAATAATAACACCTACTACCAGGTTTGATTATTCAAATGGCTCATTTCAGAATGACTTCAAGGATTATTGTACAGCAGCAAAAGAAGTTGCAGCAGAGACAAATACTAAAATTATAGACTTGCAGACAGCAGCGTTAGATTATTTAAATAAAATAGGGTATAACGAAGCTTTGAAGCTGTACATGCCAAATGATGTGCTTCATTTTAATGATAAGGGGGCATATCAAATGGCAAGACTTGTGTCGGAGGGAGTTAGTGGATTAGATTTACCAATTTCAGCATATGTTAAAGGTGGAGCTACCAAAACTCCAATTGTAGTATCTACATCTACACCTGTAGCTACTCCTGTAATTAATTCGCCCAAGCCGTTAACAATCGCAATATATGGAGATTTAAATGGTGATACATTTGTAGACTCAATCGATTTTGCACTCATGAGAAGATATTTGCTTGGATTTATTAGTGTTTTTCCTTATTCTAATGGTCAGGTGGCAGGTGATGTGGATGGAAATGGTAACATAAACTCTATGGACTTTGCATTTATGCGGCAATTTCTGTTGGGAATCATACATAAGTTTCCTGCAGAGGATAATACACTTGTAACACCCACACCTGGAAATAACACGTCTTTATACCAGGCAGAGGATGGAAAACTCTATAAAGCAGTTACAGAAACTACTAATTCAGGGTATACCGGAACAAGTTATGTCAATTATGATAATGAAATCGGGGGATATATTGAATGGAATGTTAATGTAAGCACAGCCGGAATATATACTATAACATTAAGATATGCACATGGTGGAGCTGACGATAGGCCTTTAGAACTAAGCATCAACTCTAAGTCCACCAGCGCCAGCCTAGACCTGTTTGCAACTGGGAGCTGGTCTACATGGGCTGAAGAAAGCATGATTATTGAACTTAATAAGGGAAATAATGTAATCAGAGCTACAAGTATTAACGCTAGTGGAGGACCCAATTTAGACTATATTAAGATAGAACCGTCCAATATTACAACAACACCATCACAAACATCTGCAATATCAACACCTACAGCGACAACACCTCCATCCAGTAATGACGGACCTGCTGTAGATCCTTCATTAATCAGCAAACTTACAGGAACAAACCCTATAAAATTTCATATGGATGTGCAACCAGGAAATTATGATGTTACAGTAGTTTTTGGTGATGCTAATTCAGCGAGTTCTACAAATATAGAGGGTGAAACTCGCAGACCAATGCTAGGTACAATAACAACAAGTGCTGGAACTTTTTCAAGACAAACATTTACTATAAACGTCAGAAATCCTGAAGGACAACCAACCGGTCAGGGGGGCACAGGAACATCAGGACTTGATTTGGTATTCTCAGGCTCTAATCCAAAAGTAAATGGTATTGGAGTTGTCAAATCAGAAAATCCAAGTATGATTTATATAGCAGGAGATTCTACTGTATGTGATCAACCGAGTAGCCCTTTTACAGGGTGGGGTCAGGTGCTTCCTCAGTATTTCAAGCTCGGATTGTGTATTGCAAACTATGGTGACTCAGGAGAAAACTCAGGAAGTTTCCTGAGCAATAAAGTCCTCTTCCCAGCAATAGAACAACAACTGAAAAAAGGTGACTATGTATTTATTCAGCTTGGACATAATGATAAAACTACTTCAGCTAGTGCATTTAAGACAAATATAACTAGCCTTGTTACAAGAACCAAGGATAAAGGTGCTATCCCAGTATTGATTTCGCCACCTGTAAGAAGGTTATTTAATTCTGATAACAAAACTCTATCCAATACAGCTATTCACATAAATGGTGCAGGTGCAAACCTTCCTGCTATTATGAAAGAGGTAGCAACTGCTAATAGTATAGATTATATTGATTTGACAGGTGAGAGTAAAAAGTTGGTTGAATCTCTTGGAGTCAACGATTCAAAGAAACTGTTCTTAACTAATGAATCTGGTGACAACACACATTTTTCAAGCTATGGTGCAAATGAAATGGCTAAAATAGTTATTAATAATATGAAAACTCTAAAGATGCCTCAAGTATCGAAACTTAGATAAAAGTGTTTTATATAGTTACAACCAGAATTTATAATGTAAAATGTTTTTTATTATTTCCCTTATACTCACGGCTAACGCATGTATATAATTATATGGGATATATTATGAAAGAGCTAAAAAGCTTGAAATAAAAGCGTTTTAGCTCTTTTTTTATTCATGAAAATATGTTGTAATATATATAAACAATAAAAATACAACATAAAAGGGACAAATTTATGAGACACACTTTTGATAAAAACAAAAGACCTCTTCATATTGTAAGTGCTTGGTTAAGGAAATAGGCATGGTTCTTGGACAAGTGAAAACAAGGGAAAAAAGCAATGAAATAAAAGCAATACCCGAATTGCTTGATATATTAGATATTAACAGATGCATTGTTACAATTGATGCCATGTGTACACAAAAAGAAATTGCAGCAAAAATTAAAGAGAAAAAAGCTGATTATGTATTGTCACTCAAAGGAAATCATCCATTGCTTAATGAAGAGGTATCCAGTTATTTTGATACAACTCTTGATGATAAAATTGAAAAGCATAAGGTGAAGCACTGTAGGATCGCTAATAAAGGGCACGGAAGAATTGAATTTACATCCGTTAAAAAAAGCATGAAAACAAAAAGACGAAAAGCTGGTTGGAATTTAGATTTTTTGGAACAATTACTTACTTGTAACAAGTAAAAAAATTATTTGGTGTTATTTGGAGGGGCATATCCGTATAGGACTGCTTGGCTTGTTTGTGATAAAGCATTTTCATTTCTAATTATAGTCATATCCTATACTTGATGCTGAAATGGCATTTTTAAAAAACTTGATATAAGGTTTTAGTGTGAAATTCTATTTCATGCTTTTACCGTAAAAGACCCATAAAGACCCATGTAATAGTATTGAATTATTACATTATTTATGATATAATTAGCTTATACAAATAGAAAGGTCGTTATTCTAAATCAGTTCTATTCTGTATTCGTCTTATCTTCTTTTATTCTGCTGTTCCAGTTTCAATTTCCATGATGTAAGATTCTACAATAATCCAGGAGGGGTTTTATGTTGAGAAAATGGATTTCAATGACGTTGGCAAGTTTTATGGTATTTTCTTTATTATCAGGCTGTGTAAAAAGCAGTGAAGCTAAAAACACCGATGCTACAAGCAAAGAAAATATACAGTCACAAAACACCCCAGAGTCAACCCAAATACCTGATTTAAATGGAGCTGTTATTAAGATTGTAACACAGGGGTATGATCTGATTCCAACTGGTGGAAATGAAACTGGGGATTTAAATGTAAGATGGTTTGAAGATATTCAAAAAAAATATAACTGTAAAATTGAAATTAGCAAAAATGAAGTAAGCGATGAATTCATTTTAGATTTGGAATCAGCAGTAGCAGCCAATCAAAAATATGCAGATTTTATATGTGTTCAGACAGATATATTTTTTGAAGCTGCACTTAGAGACCTCTTAGAATCTTGGGATGGGGTGGCGGACACTTCCAGCTCAAAGCTTATACATAACTATAATAAGGATTATGCACAGTCAGGATTGTTTGATGGGAAATTATACCATATAGCAATAGCTGATACTGTAAAGGCTTCAGATGTTATCTATTTTAATAAAACTATTTTCAAAAAGTATGGTATTGAATCGCCCTATGATCTGGTGAGGAAAAATCAATGGAATTGGGAAAACTTCCGCAAAATTGCAAAGCAAGCTACGATCGACACAGATAATGATGGAGTGACTGATATCTGGGGAATTTCAAACCTTGGACATGCTGACCGTGTAGCAGGTTTCTATTTTGCAAACAGAGCTACTTTAGTCCAAACCACTGAAAGTGGTAAAATAGAAGTTACTATTGATGATCCTGCATATATTGAAACTATGGAGTTCTTGAGGGATCTGGCACAGGTTGATAAGTCCATGCAGATGACAGAGAAGGGACCATCGTGGAATGAAGGTGCTAAGTTGTTTGCTTCCGGAAAATGTGCAATGACAGCTCACAATTCTATGAGCAAAGGAATTAAGGAAGGATTTCAGGACGAGCTGGGCTGTGTTCCGTTCCCAATGGGGCCAAAAGCAACAACTTACACAGGAGGCACTCCATTCATGTATGGATTTATGATTCCAAAGAATGTTGATAATTTAGAGGATAAAGCTATTGTGTTGCTGGACTGGATTACCAATAATCCATACTTAACTAAAGAAGAGAATGACACACGTCGTTATAATGACGTTGCACTATATGGCAGTGACTTGGATATAGTTGATATGTTTAAGATTATTGACAATCAGGATATGCTTTTTGAGTTCTCCAGACCGTTAAGTAGCGTTGAAGGGTTTTATGACACCACATTTAATGTTATTTCCGGGAAACTGACTGTACAAGAAGCTATTAAGACACAAAAGGCTCGATATCAGTCAAAGATTAATGAATTGTATTCAAACAGAAATAAATAGGTAAATTTAATTATAAATTAAGGGGTTATATTACTTTCGCAAAATGACGATAACTAGTATATGATTATCTGAGTTTTGTGCAGACACCGGAGTTATTTTATTTGTAGAATGACTATGGGTAGAGCACATTATTTGATGATATTTTACTAGTTATCGTACTTTTGTTGATAAGCATAGATGATGCATACATTAGTAATTTCGTATACAAAATATTTTGATATATAAGATTTACTTATGCGGAAACTGTTATTTTTCTAAGTCAATATAAGAGGAGAATTATTTGTTTATAGTTTAATCAAAATGGGGGAAAATAAACATGAATAGTCCCATAGTATTGGCACATAAACTCCTTATAAAATTATTTACCGGATCATTGAAGCTGCTGAGAGCCACAAAGATACAGGTAAGGATAGTGGCATCACTGCTGCTGATATCTGTTTTGCCTCTTCTTTTGACAAGTGTAATTTCCTACACAAAATCAGTAAATGCTCTGGAAACCAAAATTAGTTCATCTACTGTTGAATTGGCTACTCAGCTGGGAAACAATATTGGTAATGTAGTTAATAATTACGAAAACAATCTTACAGAATTTGCCTATAACCAAATGATTGCAAAGAGCTTAGAAAATTGGGATTATATAAGTGAAGATGATCAAAAAGCCGTAATCCAGCAAATTGTTAGTATTACAACAGCTAAATTTGTACGGAATAAGGATATTAAATATATTTCAATTAGAAGTGGTACAAAAGAGCTGTGGAGTTATGGAAAATATCCTTTTAATCCGCAGGATGGATATATAGTGGATAAAGCAGTACCTGTAAGTGATGGCCTGACTGAATGGTTTATATATGACCAACATATTATTATAAATCGGAACATTGGTTCGCAGTCAGTCCAGAAAATCGGAACAGATACAAAAACTTATGTAGGAAACGTATGGATGGCAGTTGAGGAAAAAGTATTGGTTGATATTTATAAAAATTCAATTGTTGAACCTGATTCGATCGGTTTAATTTTATCTTCTGATGGTTTGGTTGTTTCTAGTGGAATTTCAGATCAAGTCGGAAAAAAATACTTTGAAGGAAAATTAATTGGACATATAAAAGATAGTGAGAAAGCAGGAAAAAGTTCTTTTGCTGCCGATATCGGATCTAGGGCTTACTATGTGGTATTTTGTAAAGTTCCGGATACTAATTGGTATATAATTAATGCCCTGCCTCAATCCTATATCAAAGGTACGTCAATTGAAATCAGGAATATGATACTGTTTTTATCTGTTATATGTTTATTCTTTGCATTTATAATTTCATACCTTATAGCTGAGAGCATATGGGTGCCTTTAAAAAAATTAATTGCTGCTATGAAAGAGGTAAAGAGCGGCAACCTTGTTGTTGATTTATTTGATGCCGAAAAAGATGAAATCGGGCAGGTAACAAGATACTTCACAGATATGATAACCGAAGTAAAGAGGGTGGTTTTAGATGTTTATTCTTCAGCGGGTAATGTGAACAACATTGCAGGAAATGTATCGCATTCTTCCAAGCAGCTAAACTCAACAATAGAGCAAATCTCACTATCGTCCAAACATTTGGCGTGTGGTGCTACAAATCAAGCTACTAATATATCACAGGGAGTAGACAATATGAATGGTTTGTCTGATTGTATCAGCAGAGTTGAAGAGAATATTGAATCTGTTATAAATGTGGTAGCGGATTCAAAGAATCTAAGTCAGAATGCTCTCGAGGTTGTTTATCATTTAAATAAGAGGACAGAAGAATCAGATAAGGCTTCACGGAAGATAGTAGAGGACATAAATAGTCTTATGCAGGACATGTCAGACATTAAGACTATTATAAAAATTATTGCAACAATTGCAGAGAAGACAAACTTGTTGTCGTTAAATGCGAGCATTGAGGCGGCAAAAGCAGGCGAAGCGGGTAAGGGTTTTGGAGTTGTCGCACAGGAGGTTAAAAAACTAGCTTATCAGTCAAAAGAGGCTTCGAAAAAAATAAATAATATTCTTAGCGTAATCCAGGAAAAAACACAGCAGACAGTTTATACAGCAAATATTGTAGGAGAAGCAATAAAACAGCAAAAGTTTGCAGTAAATGAAACTGACAAGTCTTTTAAAACAATTTATATGTGCATGGATGGAATAAAGCAGCGCATGGATGGAATTGAAACTGCAGCTGAAGAAATGCTGGTATTTAGGGATAGCTCAATTAACACCATGCAGATGATATCATCAGTATCGGAAGATACAGTAGCAATGTCCGAAGAGTTAGCAGCAAGTGCCTATGATCAGATGTCAGGTAGTGAGGAACTCGCGAAGCTGTCAAAGGAAATGTATATAATGGCACAAAGGCTTAGCGATGCCGTAGCAATATTTAAAGTGTGAAAATTCTCTTTTTCAAAACCAAGTACACCCCTTTGTTTTAATCTTTCAAAGCCCTACTATAACCCCCGCATAGGAATAGGTAAGGTTTTGACGTAATAGCCACCTTTTCCCCTCCTCCAAACCGGACAGGAAACTTTCACTTCATCCGGCTTTCCAAGAAACCAACCTACTTGCCTTCCCCGGCTTTCGACTTCCTTCTACCTCACGATAGTTGGATGCTTCAGTTTAAAACTTTAAGCTTTTTCTGGTATTTTAGAATCTTCAATTTCATTTTTGAGTTTATTCCTTGTGGTATCTCTCCACTTTGTACTATCTTTAGACAATTATAACAAAACCCCATGCTGAATTTGGAACCTTGTTTATTTTATCAAGGGGTAATGCTAGCAGTTCATAGCCGAGAAATTTAACTCTGTTTTCTTCAAGGCTTGTTATCAATGTCTTTTCTTTGGAAAGGTTTAATTTCAACCTATATTTGTAGTACTTTTGCAAGTATTTCAATATTCGAGTTGCTTCATTTATCATCGTGGTCATTATTAACCAATCATCACAATACCGTATCAAACACTTTGGAACTATACCTTTTCTTTTCAGGGCTCTTCTGGAATAGTCTTCTTTCTTATGTTTTGATTTTGGATGATGATACATCCTTCCAAGCATCCAGTCAAAATCATTAAGGTATACATTGGCAAGTAATGGGGATATGCATCCACCTTGGACTGTTCCCTTTTCTGTTTGGAACTTCTCTTTATCGTATACATAACCGGCAATTAGCATTTTCTTAATCATTTCGATTATTCTTTTATCCTTTACACCTATCCTATATAGCTTTCTTAGAAGTATCCTGTGATTGATGTTGTAAAATATCCTTCAATGCCTCCTTCTATATCTATTATCGGCTTTTGTGGTGTCTTGAGGTTTATGAGTGTTTTTGCAAATGTCATTGCATGGAATGAGAGACAAACTTCGTTTACTAACAAACAGAAATAATGGTTGGGGAATGATTACCGAATACAAAAACTTAAGGAGTTTGTTAGAGGATGGATTAACTACTTTAGTGAGGCGGAGATGAAGAAATTAGTAGGAGAAACTGACGAATGGCTACGAAGAAGAATTAGGGCTATCTATTGGAAACAATGGAAGAAGGTTAAAACGAGGTATCGCATGCTGAAAGCGTTGAAACTACCAGAAGGTAAGGTGCACGAAATGGCAAACTGTCGCAAGGGTTGTTGGAGAGCGGCGAAGATGCTAAACGGTGCACTAACAAATAAAATAATAGCCAGATTGGGGTATATCACCATGTCTGACTATTATCTGAAAATCTGTGAAAACTGAAGAACCGCCGTATACCGAACGGTACGTGCGGTGTGGGAGGTCGGCTAATCAATTAATGGTTAGCCTCCTACCCGATCAAATAATTCATACTTGCCAATATATATAATAATTTAATATAAATCTGTAATTTTTGCTGTTAGTCTAAGATTATTCCACTATTTAAATACAAATGTTATGATATATAATATAAATGATTTTAATCAATCTTATCTATATAAACCATCTTAAAGCTCTACTATGAACTAATAATCGCCATAATTAATATAAATCACATAACCTAATCAATACTAATATAAAAAAAGGTTTTAGCCAAAAAAAATTATTATTTAAGGAGGGAAAGATCATGAAGAAAACTGCTTTAATTCTTGTCTGTGTTTTATTGATCCAAATAGCGGGCTTAAGTGCTTACGCAGAGGTACTTGAAAAGCCTATAAATGAATGGAATGTGTACGTATCTGCATTGCATAATGTACCTGAAGGCTCTCACTATATGGCCTATATCGAAAATACCTCAATAACACCCGGAGGTCTTTATGAGCCGCAAACTTTGCAGCTCCGCTATTTCTTTACCTTGGATGAAGCTAATGCTAATGACCTAGTAATGCTGCCTCATAACAGAACTGATAATGGAGAGATAACCGGAAGTGGTCCTGATGTTTGGGATAAGGAGAATAAAGTATATTATTATACTTTTGAGGTTACGTCTGCATGGAAGGATCCCGAACCTAAAGAAAATAAGTATTGTCATATCGATGCAATGTTTAATATTATGTGTGGAACCGCCACCTGGAATCCAATGAATGATTGGTCATTGCAGGATATTAGTGAAGACAATACTAAAGTAATAAATGTTAATCAACCTTTATTGGCATATTATGCACCAAACTTTGTATTGTACGATACAAGCGGTAATAAGTTATTTGGAAATGAACCTCCAAAGCCATCTGTTAAAGGGGAGTGGAGAGTATATACAGTGCCGCTTCATATGATACCTGAAGGATCTTCATTCATGACATACATAGAAAACACATCTAAATTGGCAGGAGGGGTTTATGAGCCCCAATCCTTGAAACTCCGCTACTTTTTTACTCTCGATGAAGAAAACGCAAATAACTTGATTATGCGTGCACACGAAAGACTGGATTGTGGAGAGATTGTCGGAAGTGGTCCTGATGTTTGGGATGAAGAAAATAAGGTTTATTATTATACATTCGATTTAACTTCCGATTGGAAACAGCCTTATTTACCTGAAAATAAATATTGCCATATTGATGCTTTATTTTCTATTATAGGTGGAACAGCGACTTGGAATCCAATGAATGACTGGTCATGCAAGAGTATTGATGAGAGCAACAAAATAAAAATGGATGAGTATGGCCCAGAGGCATACTACGCACCTGATTTTGTGCTTTACGATAGTAACGGTAAGAAGCTTTACGGAAATGAACCTCCCAAGGAAGAAGCGAGCAATGCTCTATGTGGTGATATTTCTGCAGATGGTAAAATAGATGTAATAGACTTGGCTCTAATTAAAAAGCATTTGCTTGGATTGATCATATTAAAACCTTCTGAATGCAATGCAGGGGACTTAAACGAAGATGGTAAGGTAGACTCAATAGACTTCGGTCTGATGAAAGAATATTTGCTGGGAAAGTTAAGTGCACTTCCAGTTGTAAATCAGATTTAAATAAATGATTTGAGAAGCAGAACAATTAAAGACTGTCTGATCAATTAAAATGGTCAGGCAGTTTTTAATTGTTTTCAGCATAAAAGTTTGCTAGAAAGACAAATTTTTTGACAAGTGCGCTAAGCATTGATAAAATTAGTATCAATAGGATACGCATGAGGGAGTATCAAGCGTATAACATAGCAAATCAACATACCGTCTTATGGTATGACTTGTTTTAAATTGCGAGACTGTCATTTTTAAATGCAGAGTAAAAAATGAAATTAGGAGGTAAAAGTATGATTTTGACTATTGCAAAAGCTCCATGCAAGGTTTGAGGACGATGCATGGGAAGTAGGGACTTAATCCCGAGTCCTCAGACTTTGCTTTTTTGATTGAATAATTACAAAAAGGAGCAAAGTCATTAATGAATAATTATATTAAAGGATTAAAAACATTTTTTATTTTATGGAGCACTCAGGCGCTGTCACATCTAGGAAGTGCTATGACAAATTTTGCGCTTGTAATCTGGCTGTATGAGAAGACCGGATCTGCGATTCAGACGGCACTTCTGTCAATATGTTCATATGCACCCTATGTTTTGATGAGTATTTTTGCCGGTGCGCTCACTGACAGGTGGGATAAGAAAAAGGTGATGCTGACCTGTGATACAATGGCAGCTGTTTGTACTGTTGTTGTGCTCATATTGCTGAAGGCTGATTTGCTTATGCCTTGGCATATGTATATGTTAAATGCCATAAACGGTTTAATGAATACCGTTCAGCAGCCTGCAAGCGATGTGGCAATGACGCTTGTTACACCGAAAGAGCATTATCAGAAAACAAGCGGAATGCGGTCGTTTTCTAATTCAGTAGTCACGATTTTGACACCTGTGTTTGCAACTATGATTCTTTCCTTTGCGGGAATTGATGCGGTGATATGTGTAGATTTTATAACGTTTTTAGTGGCGTTCTTAACGCTATTGCTATTTGTCCAAATTCCGGACATGAAAGAAGCTGATGAGGGTGCGGTAGATAATAAGGAGAGTCTTTTGAAATCAGTGGCAAGTGGGCTTCACTACCTGAATGAGAACAGGCTTATTCTATACCTCATCTTATTTTTAGCGGGTGTGAATCTGGTTGCATCTGCATTCGATGCTGTTTTACCGGCTATGATTCTTTCGAAGGAAAACGGCGGAAAGATGGTTTTAGGAGTGGTTAACGCCTTCGCAGGGATAGCGACTCTTATCGGGAGTATCATTGTTACATTTATACCTGCGCCGAAAAACAGGGTGCGCGTGATATACATTACAATGCTTATCTCCCTAAGTACAGAAAACTTTCTTTTGGCGTTTGGTCATTCGCCCTTAATTTGGTGCATTGGTCAGATTATCGGTTGGATTCTTGTGCCCTTGATGAGCGCGAATCTGGATGTGATTCTCCGAACTACTATCCCAACTAATTTGCAGGGGCGCGTGTTTTCCTGCAGGAATACGTTGCAGTTTTTCACTATACCCGTAGGTTTCCTTTTAGGAGGAATTTTGGTGGACAGTATTTTCGAGCCATTGATGGAAAGAGAAGCGGAGGGGAGTTTTCTCACAGCACTCTTCGGTAGCGGGAAAGGCTCTGGTGCTGCATTTGTTTTCTTTATTCTGGGTATCGCTGGAACGGCAATCTGTTTGTTTTTCTGGCAGATACTGAAAAACAGACAGAACGAAGCGCCAGAAGAATCATTGAGCGAATTGAAGTAAACCACTGATACTAAAGAAAGTTGTAGAGGATTAAAAACACTGAGACATTACATATTAATGAAATAATTTACATAAGGCAAACTGATCCTATTTCTTTGTCCCTAAGGGGACTATTTTTTTTACTAAAATGTGGTTTTTGATATATAATATAAACTAAGTTAAGTATAAGTTTTACATGAGAGCAAATTTGAATTTGTGTTAGAAAAGGAGAAAAATAATGCAAGAATTATTTGATGTTTTCCCAAATTTAAAAAATAATAAAATTATCATAAGAAAAATGGAAGACAACGATACATTAGCATTATCTGAAATCAGCAATAATGAAAATGTTTATAAATATATATCCCCTTTTTTGTATAAGAAAAATATGAAATTCTTGTCAACGGCAATAAAAAATCTTGGTGGTAGAGATTTTGAAAAAAAGAAATTGATTATAGCAGGAGTATATCTGCATGATAATCCCGATAAACTTGTTGGACTCGCAGAGATGTTTGACTATAACAAAAGGGAAAATAAGATTAAGATTGGTTATCGAATAAATGAGACATATTGGAATAAAGGTATTGCAACAAGTATCATTGAGTTATTACTTGAATATTTAACACAAGAAATTAAAATTGACTGCATTGAAGCGTTTGTAATGCCAGAAAATATATATTCTTCTAAGGCACTTTTGAAAAATGGATTTAGAAAGGAAGATTATCTTTTGCAAGAGAAAAACTGGGGTGGAAAAGAAGTTGCAGATGTAGAAGTATATACTTATATGAGAGAAAATAAGGTTGTATTTAATTCGATTGATGAATATATTATGCAATTTCCAGAGGCTGTTCAGAGAATCCTTCATGAGCTAAGGCAGGTAATAAAAGAGGCTGCACCTGAGGCAAGCGAAAAAATAAGTTATCAGATGCCGACATTCTATTTGCATGGTAATCTTGTGCATTTTGCCGCTTTCAAAAATCATATTGGTTTTTATCCAACGCCATCCGGAATTGAAGCGTTTAATGATGAGCTGGCCCAATATAAAGGAGCAAAAGGTTCGGTGCAGTTCCCTATCAATGCACCCATGCCGCTTGAATTAATAAAAAAGATAGTTGAGTTTAGGGTTGACGAAAATAAAAAGAAAGCTGATGAAAAATCAAAATTTTTTAGGGGACGAAAGCGACACAAATCATAATATAATCAGCAGTATGAGTATGCCAAAAGTACGAAAAATGCTAAGCGACTGGGAGGCACCGCATATTCAATCGCTTATGAAATTAATTGAAACCCAGAGTAAGCTAACGCTTGTGCATTGGGTGGTTGATTATTCCGAGCGGGTTATATTGCCCCTCTGGAGCAAGAATTACCCATGCGATCAACGTCCGAGAAATGCGCTGAATTCCGCTCGGGAGTGGATATCGGGAGCAATAAAATTGCCACAGGCGAAGATAGCAATCCTTGAGTGTCATGCTGCTGCAAGGGAGGCAGAAGGGAATCCAATTGCCCAAGCTGCCGCGAGGGCAATTGGTCAATGTGCATCGACAATCCATTCCGCACGGCACTGTATAGGGCTTGCCTTTTATGGTGCGATTGCGGTCGCCTATGACCAACTCGGAACGGATGTGTTGTGGAGTCAAATAGAGCAATGCGCTGCAGAGGAGTGCAAACGTATGGAAGCTGATCTACATGCTATTGCAGTGGAGAACGAGCCAAACCGGGCAAAAATTGATTGGAAATGCTGACCATGAACCACTTGGGATCAGGACATTTTGTGTGAAAAAACACAGCCTAAATTTGTGGAGGGTAGCTCTCAGCACACACTCCTTAAGAATAGGATAAAAACACTGCATATCTAAAAAAGTTTGATAGTAGATGAAATTATCTAAAGAGGTTAAATTTCAGGTTGCCGGTAATATTACGACATAACATCACCTGGAAAATTCTGGTTCAACATAATAAAGCATGGCATCTTACGTTATTATTTTATAGAGTGCTATGCATTATTTATATTATGGATTCACATCTATCGTTACGACCGATTTGGATCCCACGGTGAACGAGTCCTCGTCGACTGATACTATTCCTATGTAAAACACAGCATATACCGAGTATTGTCTCGTAATTAAAATAAAATGGTCGCATAAATAAATAGACAGTAAGAGAGATATATAGGTTCATAAATATATACCTATAGACAACCAGACTATTGCGTATTACTATATACTAGTAATAAGTAATACGTAGTAGTGAGGAGGGGTTACATTGGAAAACCTTACAGAAATGCTCAAAGGCGTGCTGGAGGGATGTATTCTTGAAATCATAAGCCACGAGGAAATCTACGGATACGAGATCACACGTAGGTTGAATGCCCTCGGTTTTTCGGACGTTGTGGATGGGACAGTATATACCATCTTGGTGCGGCTTGAGAAAAACAAGTTGGTGGAAATTACGAAAAAGCCGTCCGATATGGGGCCGCCGCGAAAGTTTTTCGCGCTCAACAATGCGGGGTGTGAGGAACTGCAGAAGTTCTGGGAAAAATGGGAGTTTATATCATCAAAAATTAGCGAGTTGAAGGAGAATAAACAATGAATTTATGGGAGAAAATCACAGGCGGTGACATGACTATAGAATTTAAAACTTTTGAATCGAGAGCTAAAAAGCTGCCGGCTGATTATCAACTGGCATGGGAAAAAATTAAAACCAATTTTTGGTCGCACTCAGATTTCACCGGTCGTAACCTCATGCCAATTCTTGACGGTGTGCTTGGTCTGCTTGAAGAAGCGGCGGCGGACGGTCAGAGTGTCCAAGAGGTTTTGGGTGACGATATCAAAGGTTTTTGTTCAGCGCTGGCCGGAGAAGAAGGGGCAAAGTCTTTTCGTGACAAGTGGCGCAAGCAACTTAACGATAATATCGCTAAAAAATTAGGTAAATAGGAGGATAGCATGAAAATGAGAATACAAGATATCATTGAAGGCAAAAAAGAGTGGCTAGCACACATGGCACGTGTCAAAGCGCTCCCGCAAGATTATCAGATTGTTTATAAAGAAATTCAAAAATATCTCTTTAAGGTCGGCCCTGTTGAGCTAACCGACGGGATAGGTTTGCTCTCGGGGATTGTCGATCTTTTTGAAGAGGGTGCGGCCTTGGGAAAAGGCGTGCTCGAAGTGACAAGCAGTAATGTAGCAGCTTTCTGTGACGATCTCATTAAAGATTCAAAAACTTATGCTGACATTTATCAAGATCAGTTGACCAAGAAGTTTACAAGTCCATAAAAAAGGTTAGGGATAAAACAAAGTAAAAATATGGGTAAAACAGTATATAAAAGTAATATGACATATTGTTGTCATATATTTGTGCTAAAATGATTATGGGTGATGAAGTATGCAGATTAATAGGCTGCTTGAAATTGTATATATTCTTTTTGAGAAAAAGATAGTAACAGCGAAGGAATTATCCGAGCATTTTGAAGTATCACAAAGGACAATTTATAGGGATGTAGATGCATTGAGTGCAGCGGGTATACCCATATATGCAAACAAAGGAAAAGGAGGAGGAATTAGTCTCCTTGATAATTATGTGATAAAAAAATCAATACTTTCTGAAAAAGAACAAATTGATATTCTAGCTTCTTTACATGGGATGAAAGCTTTAAATGTTCCTGATGTAGAGCCAGTACTTAAAAAATTAGCAACTCTGTTTGATAAAAACGATGCCAATTGGATAGATGTGGATTTTTCTAATTGGGGCAGTAATTCAGATGAAAAAGAAAAATTCAATTTGCTTAAAACAGCTATATTAAATAAAAATCGTATAGAATTTGACTACTATAGTTCTTATGGAGAAAAGACAGAAAGAAGCATTGAGCCTTTGAAACTATTGTTTAAAGGTCAGGCTTGGTATGTTTATGGCTTTTGTACTGTTAAGAGTGACTATAGAACGTTCAGGGTAACCCGGATAAAAAATCTTGCACTCTTAAATGAAAAATTTGCAAGAATTACACCTAAAGATATCTTGACGGAATCTCATGAAACAACTACTAAAATTATAAAGCTTGTAATGAAAATTTCATCAAGTATGGCTTATCGAGTGTATGATGAATTTGAACAGAATTCTATAACGAAAACTGCAGATGGAAGCTTTATAGCAACAGCAAATTTGCCTGAGAGCGAGTGGGTATATGGCTATGTTCTATCATTTGGTGATTATGGAGAGGTTATAGAGCCAGAGTATGTCAGGGAAATGATAAAAAGTAAACTTGAAAACAGTTTGAAAAAATATCTATAATATGACATGCTGTTGTCAAATTAAGAATAATATACTGATTTCATTACAATATGAAAAGAGGTATATGAAAATGAATTATGAATTAGTACAACTGGAAGAAAAAAAGGTGGCAGGAATTAGAGTAAGAACCAGCAACAGTGATCCAAACATGAGCAGCAGTATCGGTATGGCTTGGCAGAGGTTTTTCGAAGAGGGTATATATCAATCCATGCCTGATAAGAAAAATGATAAGAGCATAGGTCTTTATACGAATTATGAAAATGGTGTAAGCGGAGCATATGATGTAATGGTTTGCTGTGAAGTTGAAGATACGGTAATCCTGCCCGAGAATGTACAATCAGAAATTATTACCTCGGGGAAATACGCAAAATTTATTATTCATGGACATGTACAAAAAGCAGTAGCGGAGTTTTGGATGAAGCTTTGGTCTATGGACTTAGACAGAAAATACTGCTGTGATTTTGAAGAATATCAAGCTGGCGGCGATATAGAGAATGCCGAAATACACATATATATTTCATTAAAATAGATATGAAAGAAGCTCCCACAAACAGCGAGGAATATATCTATCAGCCCCTCGCAAGACCGAAGTTAACAATCTAAAAACGGTTTTGGGATTTAATGTTAGGCAAAAATATTAGAAATGCTTGTTGAAAACGTTTCAAAAAGTATTTGTAGAGGATGGTGAAAAAGGCATGAATATTATCAGTGTTGATAGCAGTAATATTGACAAAGAACATATATGCTGTGCTATTTCAGATAAAAAGGGTGAAACTTGTGTATCATCCAAGAAAACATGGATGAAAAGTCAATTTGAAAAGGGACTGGTTTTTAAAAGGCTCGATGCAAGGGGAAAGGTTTTTATTGAGTATATTCCCGCTGAAAAAGCATGGTGTCCTATTGAAGCTGAGGGCTACCTTTTCATAAACTGTTTTTGGGTTTCCGGGCAGTTTAAAGGTCAGGGGTACGCAAATAGGTTGCTGGAAGAATGCATTGGTGATGCAAAGGCACAGAATAAAAAAGGACTTGTAATTCTTTCATCAGTAAAGAAGATGCCATTTTTGTCAGACCCTAAGCATTTAAAGTATAAAGGTTTCAAAGTCTGTGATACGGCGAAGCCTTACTTTGAACTTTTGTATCTCCCATTTGAAGAAAATGCAGTAGAGCCAAAATTCAAGGCTTGCTGTAAGAATGCTTCTATTGATGAAAAGGGGATGGTTTTATACTACACCAATCAATGTCCTCATACCGATAAGTATGCTCCGTTAATAGCTGATATAGCCAAATCAAAAGGACAAAGCATTAAACTCAAAAAGATAGAATCAATGGAACAGGCACAAAATGCCCCGGCTCCGTTTACAACATACAGCTTTTTTTATGATGGTAAATTTGTAACAAACGAAATATTCTCAGAAAGTAAGTTCGTGAAATTTCTTGAGGAAAAGGGGTTGTAGATGGAATTCATAACAGCAAAAACAATTGTTTCGGGGTATTCGGAGAACAACTCCTGGTTTGGCATAAACTATAATATGAATATATATAAAGGCTGTAGTCATGGTTGTATTTATTGTGATAGTAGAAGTGAATGCTACAGAGTTGATAATTTTGATAGGGTGAGAGCGAAGGAAAATGCTCTTGCCCTAATTGAACGTGAGCTTAAATCAAAGCGCAAAAAGGGTGTTGTCGGAACAGGAGCTATGAGTGATCCATACAATCGATTTGAAGAAGAGTATATGCTCACAAGGGGAGCAATGGAGCTAATAAATCGATTTGGGTTTGGTGCAGCTATCGCCACAAAAAGTGATTTGATAGTGCGGGATATTGACATTCTAAAGGAGATATCAAAGCATTCTCCCATGTTGGTAAAAATAACAGTTACAACTGCTGATGATGTATTGTGCAGTAAAGTTGAACCAAACGTATCAGTTTCATCTTGTAGATTCAAAGCAATAAACAAACTGTCTCAAGAAGGAATCTTTGTGGGTGTATTATTGATGCCTGTTCTTCCTTTTATTGAGGACACTGAGGATAATATAAAAGAGATTATAGAACTTGCTTACCAAAATGGGGCAAAGTTTATCTATCCTGCATTCGGCGTAACTTTAAGGCAGAATCAAAGGGATTGGTATTATAATAAACTGGATGAATTATTTCCTTCAATCAAAGAGAAATATATAAAAAATTATGGGAACTCATATGAATGCCGTTCACTCAAGGCAAAGGAATTGTGGAGTTTGTTTAAGAATAAATGTAATGAATATGGGATTCTTTATAAAATGGATGATATAATAAGAGGATACAAGAATTCTTTTCAACCGGTACAAATTTCACTGTTTGAATAACGTAAGTAAATCTAGAAGTCTGGGGATATTTTACATGTGACTGATATATAAACTATGTTTTTGAAAGTTGGTGATATCATAGAAAAGATATATACAACAAGTCAAATTGCAAAGATAATCGGTATTCATCCAAATACAGTACGAATGTATGAGGAACTTGAACTGATTCCGAAGCCTTTGCGCAAATTAAATGGCTATAGAATTTTCACCGATCTTCACATCGAGCAATTCAGATTAGCTCGCACCGCATTTCAGATTGAGGTATTGCAAAACGGACTTAGAAAAAATATTATAGAGGTCGTAAAATTATCTGCAAACAAGCAATATGATAAAGCAATTAAATTGACACATCTATATATTCAAACCGTCAGAGAAGAAATTGCAAATACGAATGAAGCGGTGGAAATTACTAAGGCATTGCTGCATGGATATTCGCAAACAAACACAGCTTTCTTGAAACGCAAAGAAGTCTCG
Organism: Acetivibrio cellulolyticus CD2; assembly: GCF_000179595.2. Taxonomy (NCBI): domain Bacteria; kingdom Bacillati; phylum Bacillota; class Clostridia; order Acetivibrionales; family Acetivibrionaceae; genus Acetivibrio; species Acetivibrio cellulolyticus. Next base: position 124,232 of record NZ_JH556659.1, read on the forward strand.
GATGCCACTGGTATCACCATGGACACGCTTCGCAATTGGGAAATGAATGGACTTCTTAATGTTAAGCGTAAAGAAAATGGTTATCGTGTTTATAGCAATGAGGATATACAAAAATTGAAGATCATCAGATCTCTGAGGTGTGCAAATTTCTCTCTTTCTGCAATTTTGCGAATGATGAATGCTTTTAACCAAAATTCTGAAACCAGCATTGAACAATTGTTGAATACACCAGGAAAAAGCGAGGATATTGTCTCTGTTTGTGACAAGTTGATCTTATCCTTACACGCAGCAGAAGAGAATGCAAAACAGATTATTATTATGTTGAACGAAATGCAAAGCAAATATTCAAACCCTCCACTTTAACACCAGACTTTTGTTTGGTGTTATTCTTTTTATATCAAATAAAAGGAGGAGCAGATGATGGAGGATATAATCAAGGTAAAGAATCTGTCAAAGGCTTACGGTAATCTGAAAGCTGTTGATGATTTCAGCTTTTCGGTAAAGAAAGGCACAGTATTTGGCTTGCTTGGTGCAAATGGCGCAGGAAAGAGTACAACCATTGAATGTGTTTTGGGTACAAAAAAGGCTGACAGCGGTCTTGTTTCTGTATTAGGAATGAACCCAACTATCAATCGTAAGGAACTTTTTGAGCAGGTGGGTGTACAGTTCCAGGAGGCGCATTACCAGGAAAATATTAAAGTCGGTGAATTATGTGAGGTAACCGCTTCGCTTTATAAAAGCCCTGCAGAATACAACCAACTGCTTACGGATTTTGGGATCGCGAATAAAAGAGGCATACTTGTAAAAGAGCTTTCCGGTGGGGAAAAACAGCGCCTGTTTATTGTGCTTGCCTTAATACCAAAGCCCAAAGTGGTGTTTTTAGATGAACTTACCACGGGTCTTGATGCAAGAGCCAGACGAGATGTTTGGCAGATACTAACAAGACTTAAGGCTGATGGACTTACAATTCTGCTGACTTCACATTTTATGGACGAGGTAGAAACCTTGTGCGATGAGATTTGCATTTTGAAAGCAGGTAAACCAGCGTTTTGCGGAACGGTTACTGAAGCAATTAATCAGAGTCCTCACGACAAATTTGAGGACGCTTACCTTTGGTTTACAGATGAAAGGAGTGCAGGTAATGAAAGCCTATAAAACTATACTCAAAACCGAGTTGAAGTTGTCCCTGCGTGGCATGGATATGTTGATTTTTGCAGTTATAATGCCTGTCATTGTACTTATCATATTTGGCATTATTTATGGGAACAAGCCTGCATTTGATGGGGCAAGCTATACATTTATCCAACAATCCTTCGGTGCTTTGGCAAGTATTTCGATTTGTGCCGGTGGAGTTATGGGATTGCCCCTGGTCGTATCCGACTACAGAAGCAAACAAATTCTGAAAAGATTTAAGGTTACCCCTATAAGCCCTGTTACAATTCTGCTTGCAGAGGTTACTATATATTTCTTGTATTCCCTAATATCTTTGCTTACACTGCTTGCTGTGGCTAAGGTATTCTTCGGTTTCGAAATGCAAGGAAGCATATTGCAATTTATTCTTGGTTGGATATTGGTAATGGTTTCAATGTTTAGTATTGGCATGATGGTGGGTGGCATTGCCAAGAATTCTAAAGTCGCAAGCATTATCGCAAGCATATTATATTTTCCAATGCTGATTTTTTCGGGAGCAACACTTCCTTACGAAGTAATGCCAATAACAATGCAGAGGGTTGTGGATATTTTACCATTAACGCAAGGAATCAAAATACTGAAATCCGCAACACTGGACTTACCTATGAATAATGTTCTATTGCCGATTGTCGTAATGGCGGCAATTGCGTTCATTTGTTCTTTTGTAGCAATTAGATTTTTCAGGTGGGAATAAGGTTTGCTTTCAAGGAACAATAGATTACAGTAGATTATGCCGCCACTAGATATGTAAATTATCTTGACAACTATATTACTCAGATATAGAATTATGGCGAATTCACCATAATTAAAAGTCAAGAGGGATTAAATAGTTACAAATTAGTGTAAAAGAGTCGTTGGGAGTGAGGATATATTGTGATCAAAAAGGAATTAGTAAACCAAAGCATTGACTATATCATACAGCATATTGATGACAATCTTACAATAAAAGATGTTGCAGATCATTTTCATTTCTCAAAGTATTATTTTTGCAGGTCCTTCAAGGAGGCAACCGGTGAAAGTGTATATGAATTCATAAAACGACTGAAACTGGATCAGAGTGCCATTAATATTAAGTTGGAAAAAAACAAATCTATAACAGATATTGGCCTGAATTATGGATACAGCTCATCAAATTACAGCTCCGCATTCAGAAAGCATCATAAAGTTTCTCCGGTCGAATTTCGTAATTCTACAAATGTAACGAGCATGTCAAATCCCTTCTATCCCCAAGAGTTTTCCAGTTTTGACGCGTTTGAAGCTTATAACCGTAAAATAGAAATAAAGGAACTCTGTAACTACTTGGTTATCTATGAACGAATGATTGGAAATTATATCGAGTTGAAAGAAAAATGGTATGCTTTTTTGGATAAATACAAAGCTTATATCAAAGCGGATACACTATTGATAGAAAGGTTTTATGATGATCCTGCAATTACCTCCCTGAACGGCTGTCTATGTGATATTTGTATAACAACGGATGAATATTGCAGACTGGATAATGTGACAATGGTTAAAGGTGGCAAATTTGCAACGTATCGCTTTGAGGGGAAAATACTGGATATTTTTTGTGCTTTACAGGGGATATTCAGCGTTTGGCTGCCGGCAACCGGTTATGAAATGGATAAAAGATACGGGTTGAATATTTATAGGGAAATTGACAGAGAAAATGAATGTGTAATTATGGATTTGTGCATCCCGGTAAAATAGAGCAAGGATTCAGAAGTCATCAAACAGACTTTATTCTATAATAAAAATTACTAAGATATAGTAAATTCTATTTTAGAAAAGAGTCTTTTTTTATAAAAATATGGAGGTATAGAAATGTTCGATGTAAGAAAAATTCAAGAACAAGTTATTTTTGAGGCCATTAGAAATAGAAGCGATACGGAAACGGGGAAAGAAATTATTAATGGCCATGATGGGTTGGCAAAAAGTGAAAATAATGCCGATTGGGTAAAATCGACAATGCGTAGATTGGAAAACAAATTTGATAAGGAAACAACGAAACAGATTCGTATGAGTTGCCAGTGCGGTTATGGAATGGATGAAAAGTTGGCATTCTTAAAAGAGTTGATAGCTGATGCGTCAAATATGGAGGAATTTGCAAATTCCGATAAGGCAAAGGGAGGTGGGCTGTTTTGTAAAGACGGTGTACTTTATCTGCAGTTTTTATTTTGCCCTTGTCCTATGCTCGCAGACGTGGATAAATTGGAGACAAAAACATGGTGCCAGTGTACTACGGGATACAGCAAAGTTCTTTTTGAAAAAGCCTTTGGATGTGGAGTTGATGTCGATTTGTTAAAAAGCATAAAGGCAGGGGATGATATTTGTCTTATGAAAATTGTTCCTCATGGTTTGATTTGGAAATAAGGTATTAAAATTAAGGATGTTCTTTCGTATTTTTTGCAAAAGCATGACAGATATGATAAATTATAAACGAGAAAACTTCTATTAAGAATTTTTGAAGGAATTGAGAAGGCAATGCCAATAATAGTTTGTCCAAGTGGGTGGCAAGAATAACATATTGCAGAAAGACATACTATAAGAGAAGATTTGATAGGGATATTGAAGAAGCTTTAGCTTACGATAATATGGCATTTGAGTTTCATGGAGAGAACGCAAGGTTTAATTTTCCTAGAGGATGAATTTGATATAAATATGAGATGTGAAGTGCTGTTTGTTGATAGAGCAGAACAGATGCAAATTAAGAATAAATTTGAAAGGTGGGAATGCAATGTCATTTAAAAACCCGGATAGGTTAAAGAAAAAGAAGAATAAAGTTTGGAGAGATACTCGGGCCCCTAAGATTTCTCCTAAAACTATTAATAGTAAAAAAGGCAAAGAAGAAATCATGATAAAAGACGGCCTATTCAAGGATTCAGGAGATAAATAATGGATGGAAATAAACGTGAGAATATAAAACAAGGGTCCCATGTTATGATTGTACAAAAACATGATCAATTTAGCGGAAAGTTAACTGAAGGAACGGTAGAGAGTATTCTTACAAATTCTTCAACTCATCCACATGGAATTAAGGTTCGAATTGTTGGTGGAATAGTAGGTCGTGTAAAACAAATACTTCCTTTTTAAATCTGATAAAAATTTAGAGACATTTCTGTATAAATGTTAAGCATTTTAGGTTTTGGGTTTTCAGGTACTGGACTTTTCGGATTAGTAGTTGAGCGGAAGGTGCTGATGCCAGGAAACCCTTATTTTTATTGTTTGGGAGACCCTATCCACTTCATAAAAATGGATAGGGTTGAGTTGACAGATTAGATATGTCAATTATACACGTGGAATTGATCATATTAATTTAGTTACTGTTGAAATTACCTTGACAACTATATCACTCTGATATAACATATACTATATCAGAGTGATATAAGGGGGAGAGTTATGAATATTTTGTTTATAAATGCAAATTTGCATGGGCATATTAACCCTACGCTTGGATTGGTTAAGAAACTTACAGAGAGGGGAAACCAGGTCAGCTATTTTTGTTCAGAACCATTTTCGGAACAGGTAACAAAGATGGGGGCAAAATGGATTGGATTTAGTGACAAGTTGGATCTGTTTTTGAAAGAATACCGTCCGACAGACAGGCATCCGTTTTTCATGTTGATGGAATGCATGCTTTTGTACGATGAAGTAGTGCTGCCGGAGATATTGGATATTGCAAAAGAAGATCAGTATGACATGATTATTTGTGATTCTTATTTCGGAGGAGCCTGTTTCTTAAAACAGATTACTAAAATTCCGGTTGTGTGTTCCCACTCCTCTTTTGCTATGAGTAAAACACCGGTACCAGAACGGATGCTTGTGTCAGGATTTCATCCTCAATTGGATCATTGCTATCAGATATTAAAACGGATTTGTGAAAGCTATAAAATTGAGGAGCCTTCATTAGAACAGGTTTTTACAAGCAAAGGAGATTTGAATATCGTATACACCACTCGTAATTTCAACGGAGATGATGGGGTACACGAGCCAGACTATTTATTTGCGGGTCCGTCCATTGACCGGCTACAGGAAGCACATGATTTGGATTTTTCCGTGATAGGAGACAGAAAGCTTATATATATATCGCTTGGAAGTCTGAATACAGATTTTGTAGATTTTTATAAGACATGTATCTCGGCATTTCGCAATACGGATTATTATGTATGCATGTCCATTGGAAAGAAGTGTGAAGTTTCACAATTAGGTGAAATTCCACTAAATTTCTTGGTAAAGAGTTTTCTTCCGCAACTAGAGATTTTAATGCGGGCTGATGTGTTTATCACTCATGCAGGTTTTAACAGCGTGAACGAAGCTTTATTCTTTGGAGTTCCGATGCTTGCATTACCTCAGGTCAATGACCAACATATGGTGGCCAAGCGCCTTGTTTCTATGCAACTGGGGATGACAGAAAGCATAAAGGAATTGTCTCCGGAAATACTGAGATCTAAAACGGAAACACTCATAATGGAGGAGAAAATCAAGGAAAACTGCATGCAAATATCTCAGGAAATGAGGAATTTTGCTAAGCTTGAGCAGACAGTATGGAAACTTGAAAAATATGTTGATGCTTGGAAAGAGAGGAATAGGAATGGCATTAAAGAATAAATCCATGTATGCTATTTTGGGTATTTTGAATCAGTCACCAAGTACCGGCTATGACATAAAAAAGTACAGTGACAAGGTACTCTCTGGATTTTGGAATGAAAATTTCGGACATATCTATCCAACATTGAAGAAGATGTTGGAGGAGGGGATGATTGAAATTGTTTTCAGAGAAAAAAATGAAAAGAAAGTCCGGTATGGAATAACCGAAAAGGGAAAGCAGGAACTTGAGACATGGCTTTTAGAAGAGACTATGCAACAGCCAGTACGCTCTGAATTTATGCTTAAATTATTGTTTTCAAGCAGCCAGCCAAGGGAAAATGTAATTGGGATGCTAGAAAATTATAAAGAAATCCATGAAAAGAATATAGAGAAATATCTTGGAATGCAAAAGGATTTGGAACAGGGCATCCAGGAAATATCAAAGGAGCGAACTTGCTTTATCAAGGCGGTGCTTAGAAGGGGTATAATATCCAGTGAGGCTGTTATCCATTGGTGTGATGAAACAATAGAAGAAATGCAACATTCCTAAGTACAAACCAAATTTCGGACAGCTGTTTCATCCACTTTGTGATGTCAAGGGAAAAACTTCTATAAAAATAAAAGTGATCCATTCAATGTGCAATAATTCCATATATAGTTTTAAACAAAGTTATGCTGGTATTTGCAAAAGCTGAAGTGATAGGAGAGGATAAAACTTGAAAGCTATAATAAACGGAAGAATTATTACTGAAAATGAAGTTTTAGAAAATAAAGTTCTACTATACAATGATAAGATTCTCGAATTTAGAGAACAGCAAACTCCCGAACTGTTGCTTAAAACGTGTGAAGAAGTGATTGATGTAAAAGGAAACTATGTATCCCCTGGATTTATTGATATGCACATACATGGAGCTGGTGGGCATGATGTAATGGATGGAACAGTGGAAAGTTTAGCTGCAATAAGCAGCACGGTTGCTAAAAACGGAGTTACAGGATTTCTTCCTACAACCATGACAATGAGTAAGAAAAAGATATATGCTGCACTTGATAATATTAGCTGTCTTATGGGAAAAGAAACACAAGGTGCAAAAATTTTAGGTGCACATGTAGAAGGACCCTTTATAAATAAGAAATATAAAGGAGCACAGCCTGAGGAGTGCATAATAGAGCCTAATTTCAGTTTTATAGAAAAGTATATTAATATTATAAAAATAATTACTTTAGCTCCTGAAATGGATGAAAACTTTAATTTTATAAAAGAAGTAAAGGAAAAAACAAATATTATCTTATCAATAGGACATTCAAATGCAGAATATGAGCAAGCAATGGAGGCAATAGAAAAAGGTGTAAGTCATGCAACTCATACCTTTAATGCAATGACTCCTTTGAACCATAGAAAACCAGGGATTATCGGAGCTATTTTTAATTCCGATATATATTGTGAATTGATTGCAGATAAGATACATGTACATCCAGCAATATTTAAAATATTAGAGGAAATAAAGGGAATGGACAAGATTATATTAATAACAGATTCAGTGAGAGCAGGATGCCTTCACGATGGTATTTCTGAACTTGCAGGTCAAAAGGTAATAATTAAGGACAATACTGTCAGACTTGAAGATGGTACACTGGCAGGAAGTATGTTAAAGCTCAATCAGGCAATAAAAAACTATATGGATTGTACTGGGAAGGGAATTTGTGAGGCCGTAAAATTGGCTTCCTTAAATCCTTCAAATGAGCTGGGTATTGAAAAACAAAGAGGTAGTCTGGAGGTTGGAAAGTATTCAGATATAGCCATTTTAGATGAAGCACTTAATGTCCAGCAAACTATTGTAGAAGGAAAAACAGTATTCAGAATTTAAACTATACTTCAGCTTTATCAGGATGTTACAGTAATTGTAGATGAGGCAGCCGCAATGTTAGGTGGAGAAAGAAGTGGCCAATATGCAACTAAAGTTAACAGAAATCTCACTTTTGTGACAGCTTTGGTTGGTAGACTCTGATGCAATCAGACTATACAATAATAAGAAGAATCATACAAACTGAGGAGTTGTTTCGCCATGAAAAAAGCCCTGCGTATTATTGGAATTAGCGTTCTGCTGATTATAATTATTGCAATTGTTGTTTTTGCTGTTTACTCTTACAGGAATCTTCATTGGTATGACAAATACGAAAAGAGCATTGAGAAAGCAGGAGCCGTGGAGACACAAGTTACATTGCCAAATGGAAATGCAATCAATTATGGTGAAGTAAAAAATGATAAACCGGCGCTTCTTCTGATTCACGGTCAGATGGGTGCGTGGGAGGATTATGCATTACTTTTGCCGGAATTATCCGAGAACTGGCACGTCTATGCTATAGATGTGTATGGCCACGGGCAGTCCAGTCATAATGAGAGCCTTTACTATCTGGATGTAAACGGAGATGACCTGATTTGGTTTATCGACAATGTGATTGGAGAAAAGACGGTGGTATCCGGGCATTCTAATGGAGCCTTGACTGCGGCATATATAGCGGCATATGGTGGAGATAATATTGTCGGTGTCATTTTGGAAGACCCGCCGGTGTTTTCTACGGAAGGAGAAGGATGGAAAACCAGTTTTGCATATCTGGATACATACAAGCCGCTCCATGACTACAATTCGTCAGAACAGACAGAATGCTGGGAAGCGTATTATCTGCGCAACTGCTACTGGGGACAGCTGTACATGGCAGACTCAATGGATGGAATTGCGAATTATGCACAAAAATATCATGAGAAGCATCCGGATGAAGAAGTGAAGATATTCTTCATGCCATCGTCGGCAGTCAGTATATTCCATTATGTGGTAGATTACGATTTTGCTTATGGTGAACATTTTTATGACCTCAGCTGGAATAACGGATATACGCACAAAGAAATCTTCGAAAATATCGATGTGCCCTGCATATATCTTCATGCAAAAGAGAATGCGGCGGACACGGGAGTATATCTGTGTGCAGCTTCCCGTGAACAGGCAGAAAGAGCTGTGGAGTATATAGGGCCAAACTGTGAACTGAGAGAAACATCAGACAGCAGCCATGTTATCCATTCCGTGCATAGGGATATTTATCTGGAAGCCGTAAACAGTATGGTGGAATTGTTCCCGACCGAATGATGGAATTAAGGAGATGAGAAGCCGTGCTTAAAGACAATCTGATTATGCTTCGGACAATGAATGGTCTGTCACAGGAGCAGATTGCAGAAAAAATAGATATATCAAGACAGGCCTATGGCAAATGGGAAAAAGGAGAAACCATTCCGGATGTCGAAAAGTGTGCCTTGTTGGCAGAATTCTATGGAACCACCGTAGATTCTTTGCTTCATTTTGATACAAATCAGGATGGCATAGTTGTACCTCCTGCTCCGAAGGGGAAGCATATATTCGGCACTGTAACGATGAGTGAACGTGGCCAGATTGTAATTCCGAAGGCTGCCCGTGATACGATGGATATGAAGCCGGGAGAGCGGCTCATCGTTTTGGGCGATGAAAATGAAGGGATTGCACTGATGAAGGCATCTCTCTTTGAAGAAAGATTAGCGGAAGTCATGAAACAGGCACAACAGTCATCCGAAGAAGTATAGCTGAAACAAGAGAGCAAGCCACCTTGGGCACATTTGATCATCAGGGCGACTTGCTCTTTACTTGTTGGAACCGGAGATTGGAAAGCTCTTTTTTATTTGTTAGCGGGCATATGTTCAGGTCGGTGGATTTTAAGGTTTAGTGGTCAGATTGGAATTGGGAAATTAACGGCCGAATTTTGTATTTATTAAAGTGATTTGAATTAATAGTATTTTGTGTAAATGGCTATTATAATGAGGATAGGTCGTAGTTGTAGGATATGCCCATGTAATCAGTATTTAGCAGATAAATCCCAATATGAATAGGTGATAGAGAGGGTGTGTAAATATGGATGGAATTAATTTAATGGTAGATGAGCACATAGTAATAAAAAGAATGCTTGCTGTCATCAGAAACGCTTGCATTGGTATAATGAACGGCAATAATATAGATTACGACGATTTTGACAAAATGATTGATTTTGTTAGAAACTACGCTGATAATCATCATCACGGAAAAGAAGAAAAAATCCTCTTTAGCAAGATGATTGATGAAATCGGAGGAGCAGCAGAAAAATTAGTTAGGTTCGGGATGCTGGTTGAGCATGATCTTGGCAGACTTTTTATGAAAGATTTTGAAGAAGCACTATTAGCAGTTAAAAATGGAGATAACGATGCAAAGGTTGATGTTGTTGCCAATGCAGTATCCTATACTCATCTGTTAAACAGACATATTGATAAAGAAGATACTGTGGCATATCCTTTTGCAAAAAGGGGATTATCATCTGAAACACTACAAAAGATTGACAATGAGTGTGGTGATTTTGAAAAAGAGATGGGAAAATCCGGTGTTCAGGATAAATATATAAAATTGCTTGAATTCCTTGAAAGAAAGTACAAATAAGAGTTGTGGCTTTGGTGCAAAAATAGATTCTGTGATATTACAATGGTAAAATTCGGGGAATAGAAATATTTGCACCAGAATCTGAGTCTTTTATATGTAAAATTTATCATTTCAATAGAATTTTGTTATTATTGTATCAAGGCCTAATTCCTGTAATTTGATGGTGTTAGGCCTTTTAGATTTTTTTAGAGCTAATGTTGCATGAACTGCTCAATTATAGTAAGGTGTATAAATAAGAATATTCAAATAATGGAGTGATAAGTAATGATATTTAAGGGCATATCAAAACGTTTTGTGACAATTGATAATCAGCAATATGAGGAGATTGGTGATTATTGGGATTATTTTGCCAAACTATTTGGCAGAGAAAACTTGCTTGGTCTTGGACTCAATTGGAAAGAAGACAGTCTTGAATATGTGATTGGAACAGTTGATGACTCGCTTAAATTTGATATTGAGCAGGTTAAAGATGTATATCCGGATTGTAAATATAAGGAGATTGATTTGCCGGAAGATGAGTGGAAAACCTATGACGGAAGAACAGAGGAATTATCCAAGCTGTATGATGCGATTTATAAAGAAGGTGTCCTGCTTTATGAAATAGAGTCTTTTCGGGATGATGGTAATTGTAGAATAAGAATACGAAGATAAATTTAAACTTATGTGGCTATGTTCTCACACAGAAATTGTTATGGCAAAACATATCCACTGAAAAAAATGTGATAAGGTTACAATTCAGATATATCAATTCAGACAACTCATATGAAGACATTTCTGTATCATTTATAAAGCAATAAACATATATAGATTATATAAGCCTTTGCTCTTGATATGACGTGATTTAATTATATGTCAAATAGCTAATGGTTTTATATAAATAAGAAAGGAGGATTTCAATGGCTTTAAATGATACTTCCACAAAAATACTAAATATGCGTGCTGCGAAATTTAAAAATAACAGTCCATTCACGTTAGGTTTATTAGGAGACAGTCATATAGGTCAGAGTAATTGTACAACTAATCCTACCTGGTATCGTGAATTGTTAAAAAAGATTGTTTCTAAAAATGTTTATACAATCATACATGGTGGAGATGCATCAGATCATGGAGGGGCTTCACTGAAACAATTTGTAAATATTACTGAAAATCAATTAAAATACGGAACTATAAACGCATCGAGGACACCAATTTTTGTTAATATCGGTAATCATGATTATTTAAGAGGAAAAACAACTAAAGCTGTAAGCCGTAATGACTATACAAAAGATATAGGGCAGCACAATAATATAATTAAACTTTTTGATAGCAATAAAGGACCGAGAGTGGCAGTAGTACTTCTGGATACCGGTTTTACAATTTCAGGTAAACTTCCTTCCGGCGAGGATTACAGCAAAGTCCTGAAAAGTATTGAAGATAAAATGATAGATTTAATAAAGAAGCACAACACTATCAGATTTATTATTGACATGCATGTTCCACCACAAATATTGGCAACAACAAAAAATGATAAAAAATTTAATTCAAGTCATGTGTTATCAACTCAATTTAATAGCAAATTTAGAAAGTTTATAAAGGATTTTACAAGTAGGTACCCTGGCAGAATAATAGCCATAACAGCCCACCATAAGCATGGCTGGGTTCAGAAAAATGCTTATTACTTTTCATATAAAACCTATGATATGAAAACTCATAAAATACCAATATATCTTACTGCTCAGGGAGGACACTGTGACGGAAATGTTCAAAATGCACAATACAGCTTTTATATAATAAGCTTTGCAACATTTAAAAAGAATAAGAAAAGATACTATAAAATAACCAATGTTAACAGATTTAATGTAACTTATAATGTTGCTAACAATGTATATAAATTAAGTAATCCGATTCCAATAGGAAAATAAGGAGGGATGAGAGATGAGTGAAGCCACCTTTAAAAAGCATTTAGCAGAATTGGATGGAGTTTTGAGTTTACTGCAGGGGGATATTGAATCCGGTCCTGATGATGTAGTGCAAGACTGGTATGATCAGACGCTGGATGTTATATATAAATATGAAGATGAGATTGATAGCAACCTGTACGTGCGTTTAGGTATGGACGAAGATTCCATTGAAGATGGGGAAATATTAGAAGATGAGAATGCGGAGGAACTGGAGACTGAAGAATATGAAGAGGAAATAGTTGATAGTTCTGATGAGCTTGACGAGGCAGCAGAAGAGGATGCTGCTGATGGCACAGCAGTTTTTCAAATTGAAGATATAGAGAATGCTAAAGCTATCACAATAAATATAAAACTTCCTAATCCTTGGTAAATATTTATTATAGATGACAAAGGGTAATTGGAGAGACGCGAACAATTTCATACATGAAAAAGCAAAGGCATCAGGTCAGCAACCCGGTGCCTTTGTTGTAAATGTATAGTTTAGGCTAAAAGAATATATAAAAAGCTATTTTTAGGTAAAAGTTAAAATCTCATGCTGGTGAAAGAAAATGTAATAAAAGATATTGCAAACCAGATATCGGTGAGCTAAGATATGTATTATAGTGGTAAATTTAATGAAATTTTGGATAAGAAAAGGGTTATTGAATCGCATCGGTAAGTTCGTTCAAAATCCTAAGAGTTATACGAAATTTCCCTTGCGGTTACTCAAAGAAGTTTTGATTTTTTATACATTTTGAAAGTTTAGAGGAGATGAAATTATGAAAGTAGCTAAAATTGGTGTTTTGTTCATTGTGAGTGCTATTCTATTTTTATGTTCGTGTTCATCAAATCAACATGATAGCTTAAATAATTTGGGGACTAAATACAACATTGAAAATAATAAAACCAAATTTGGAGTTTATTTATATGATTCAGTTGAAACATTAAGTAATGATGGGAAAGAAAGCAAGCTTAATGAGATACCTGTAATTTCAGAAAATAATATTAAAAGTTATAACTGGAAGACTCATGAAATAATTCTGAGTAATATTGAGAAACGTGATATTGATTTTCAAAATCAACTTGATGGAGGATGCAAGACTGTTGGTGGCAAGCCAAATGGAAGGTTTGCAGTTTTGGTCAATGGAGTAAAAAAATACGAGGGTGTTTTTCCGGCAGCAGCAGAAATGAGTTTTCAAGCTGAAGGGGAAACAGTTATGAGAGATACTGCTGAAGGCGTTAAAATTGAACTTTTTGGAATGGATAGAAAGGTTGATCCGCGCACGCAAAAGGATATTTATGATGTTTTAAAAAGCTTAGGCAAATTATCGGAATAATATTTTTGAGTTTGGCTTTGGAGAGAGGGAAACGTGCTCTGTAGCAATCTATTGATAGCTAATAAAGTTTCATTCTTGACAAAAAATAGAAATCATAATATAATTATAATATGATTAAATAGTCAGTCAATTAGGTGATGTGTTCATGGGACGAAATCTAGAAAAGAATATTCAAATAAAAGAAGAAAAAACTGAATTGATATTGAATGCAGCAGTTAAAACTTTTGCAGAGAAAGGATATGGTAGTACCAAAATAAGTGACATTGCAAAAGAAGCAGGAATAAGCCACGGCTTAGTTTATCAATACTTCACTTCAAAAGAAGAGATATTTAAAATACTCATCCAACGTTCTTTAGAAATTACCAAAAATACAGCGGAACAAAATTTCAGTATAAAAGGTACTCCAATAGAAAAAATTGAAGCTCATGTAGGTATGTATATCAATTTTTTAAGAGATCAAAGAGATAAGAATGAAAAACCATACTATTTTATGGTAATGCACCAAGCTATAAATTTTGAAGTTGTATCTGATGAAGTTAAAAAAATTGTAAATGATAATCCAAACCCATTATATAATCTTATAAGGCCATTAATAGTTGAAGGGCAGGAAATAGGTGAAATAGTTGAAGGGGATCCCGATATGCTAACGGAATTCCTTATGCAAATCATGCTTGGAATAGGTATTTCAAATAATACAGGCCAATATAGGGCACCTCTTCCCGATAAAAATCTGATAATGAGGATGTTAAGAAAATAAGTTTTTTTAAAACAAAAAATGACTGAAAAATCAGTCAATGTAGAGAGGAGAAATATTATGAAAGAATTGGTAGGTAAAATAGCTGTAGTTACAGGTGGAGCATCGGGAATAGGTAAAGGAATAGCAAAAAAACTTCTGGAAAATGGAGCGGAAGTTGTTATTGCTGATATTAACAAGGATAAACTAGAATATGCTAAGAAAGAGTTAGAGCAGAATGGAAAAAAAGTAATATGTAAGTTAGTTGATGTTACAAAAGAAGATGACCTAAAAAAATTGGCCGATGACACAATTGGACTTTATGGACAGGTTAACATTCTCTGCAATAATGCAGGAGTGGGTTATAGTTCGGGTTTTAGTTGGGAGAATACTGATGATGAATGGAACTGGATAATAAATACCAATCTGAAGAGTGTAATATATGGAATACGGACTTTTATTCCTATTATGCTGAAACAGGATAACGAGTGCCATATAATTAACACATCTTCGAATGCTGGAATCACAATTGGTGGTACAATGGCTATGTACAGTGTGACAAAACACGGAGTGGTTGCGTTATCGGAATCGTTATATAATGAGCTCAAATTAATAAATTCAAAAATAAATGTGAGTGTTTTATGTCCTGGTTTTGTGAGTTCGGATATATTAAACCCATTTATACCAGAGACGGTTGAAGCTAAATCAAGTCCTGTAATTAATGAGAATTCAGAACTTTTCTTCAAAGCTTTTTACAATGCTATAAATAATGGAGTAACAACCGATGAAATCGGAGAAAGTGTAGTTAATGCAATAAGAAACCAAATATTTTACATTTTATCAAGTGAGACTGACAAAAATCTTATAAGAGCACGCTTGAACAACATAATTGAAATCAAGAATCCTGATATTGTTGTTCCAGAAGAACTTTTACGTGAAATAGAAAAACTCACGCAGTTATAAATTGTAAAATGATGAGGGGTAAAGATAAAAAAGTAATAATTTAAAAATGTGGAGATTTATTATATGCTAGATGGTGGAACAAGTCTTATAAGATGAGGGTTCTGCGATGAGTGATGCGAATATGGGAGTGGGTTTATGAATACAAAAAAGAAAATGAAAATTGGAAAGAAAATCGTAATAAGTTTTGTTTCATTTCTGCTGATTATTATCTGTACATTTTTAATATACACCTCCAACTATTATCATGCTGATGATATTGCAATCAAGGAAGCAAGCATTGACGGAGATATAGATATATCGAATATAAAAGGAGCACTCATGTTTGATCCGGGTAACGCCGACACTGCAATGGTCTTTTATCCGGGCGGCAAGGTTGAATATACGGCTTACGAGCCACTGATGGTCAAAATTGCGCAGAAGGGCATCCTTTGTATCCTGCCCAAAATGCCGTTCAATTTGGCTGTATTTGACATAAATGCAGCTGATAAATATATTTCCGGAAATGCCAAAATACTGCATTGGTATATAGGTGGGCACTCGCTTGGAGGAAGTATGGCCGCAAGCTATGTCTCGAAAAACAGCGGAAAGGTTGAAGGATTGATTCTTATGGCGTCATACTCGACAGCTGATATTTCGTCCAGCAGCATGAGGGTGCTGAGTATGTACGGCAGTAAAGACGGGGTGCTGAATAAGGAAGCTTACCAGAAGAATAAAAGAAATCTGCCTTTGAATTTTACCGAGATAGTTGTTGAGGGTGGTAATCATGCAGGTTTTGGATGCTATGGACCACAACAAGGCGACGGGAAAGCAGACATTTCATATGAAAAGCAGCAAACGTATACCGCTCAAGTCGTTGCTGAATTTTGCCACACAGCAAATTTTAAAAGATAATATACTAAGTTGTTTTTATAATATACAAATGTGATATTATGGGAGAGTAGAGTGTGAAACAAAGCAGAAGAGATTATAAATGCAATTGAACAATACCAAAGAGATGAGGGGGCATATCCTGAAGATTTAACAAAATTGCAACCTAAATATATTTATGAACTAAAAACATTTATGCTTGATATGGTTGATGCAAATATTGAGTATGTTTTATATGATAATTGTGAGAACGAAACGTATCGTTTATTTTATTCTGCCCCATTTTTATTTTTTGAAAATAAAACAATGTATGACAGCCTAAGTAAAGAATGGAGTACACGAATGGATTAGTAATTCAATGAAATGTTAAATGAGTCAATTGAAAAGAGCAGAGAAATATCTGATAATATAAATAGTAACTTTGAGTAATTTTGGTGCAGCATCCATGCTACTCTGGCTTTGCTATATCTGATACTGTTAAGTTTATAAATTGTGATGTATCTACTATAGCTATGAATAAAACTTGTGGAATGGCTGCATTTTTATTGTCATCAGGTAATTAAGTATTGTGAAGATTGAATTATCCCATATCTGAATTAATACGTGAGCGCATTTATATATGAGAAGTTGCTAAAGTAATTGAAGATGACGATATAATTATTGAGTATATATTATTAAAAGTTTGAGGGTTAAGATTATGATAGAAAAGTACGACAAAATAATTATAGGCGCAGGTTTGTATGGGTTATATTCTGCCCTTTTTTGCGGACAAAAAGGACAACATGTGCTTGTGCTAGAATGCGACCCTACACCTTTTCGAAGAGCGACTTACATTAACCAGGCAAGGGTGCATCAGGGATATCATTATCCAAGATCAATATCTACTGCGATGAAGTCAGCTGGATATTTTGAAAGATTTAGTGAAGACTATGGATTTTGTATTAACAGAGAATTTAACAAAGTTTACGCCACATCAAGACAATATTCATGGTCGAATGGCGAACAATTTAAGAACTTTTGTAAAGCAGCAAAAATTCAATGTGAGGAATTGCATCCGAAAAGATTTTTTAAGAAGGGTATGTGTGATGGTGCGTTTCTTACTAAAGAATATACATATGATGCGACGATTTTGAAGGATTACTTCATAGGCAAATTATCTAGTATGAGTAATGTGAAAATCCAGTATGGAATCAATATACAAAGAGTAGAACAACAACCAAATTGCTACGTGATTCTAACAGATGATGGTAAAAATTATCAGACAGAATTCCTTTTGAATGCTACATATGCAGCGACTAATCAGATATTAGAAATGGTGGGTTTTGAAAAATTCAAAATAAAGTATGAACTATGTGAAATTATTTTATGTGATGTTAATGACAGATTGAAACAATATGGTTTTACCATAATGGACGGTCCTTTCTTTTCAATTATACCTTTTGGAAAAACGGGCTTACATTCTCTTACGTCTGTTACGTTTACGCCGCATACTACCAGCTCTGACGAACTCCCAACATTTGCATGTCAAAAAGAAAGCAATGGAAATTGTTCTACAAAACGCTTAGGAAACTGCAATGACTGTCCTGCAAAACCAGAAACTGCATTTCCCTATATGGCAAATCTAGCAAGAAAATATCTTAAAGATGAATATGGCTTTGAATATAGAAATTCTCTGTTTTCAATGAAGCCAATATTGATAAGCTCTGAAATAGATGATTCTAGACCTACAGTAATAAGAACATATTCTAAGAATCCTACTTTTGTAGGTGTTCTGTCGGGAAAAATTAATACAGTTTACGACTTAGACGAGGTGCTAGGTGATGAAAAATAAAGAGAAAAATTTTGTATCCGCTATTATATATGTACATAATAAAGAGAATAGAATCGAAAGATTTTTAAAAACTATCGTTTCTGTTTTAGAAGATAATTTCGAAAACTCTGAGATTATCTGTGTTAATGACAATTCTAATGATGAAAGCATACAGAAAATCAAAGCGGTGAGCGCACAGGCAAAGAGCACAAGTATATCAGTACTCAATATGAGTTATTTCCATGGCCTTGAAATGTCTATGAATGCAGGAATGGACTTAGCAATAGGGGATTTTGTGTTCGAGTTTGATTCCACAACAATGGACTATGATGTGGAAGAGATTATGAAAATATATAGACGTTCTCTTGAAGGCTATGACATTGTAAGTGCATCTCCAAATAAGAAAAAGAAAATTTCTTCTAGTATCTTTTATTTTGTATTTGATAAATTTACTGATCTTTCATATAAGATGACTACAGAAAGTTTTCGCATTTTAAGCCGCCGGGTGATCAATCGCATTAGCAGTATGAATAAGACAGTTCCATATAGGAAAGCAATTTATGCAAATTGTGGTTTAAAAACAGATAGTATTATTTATGAAGTAAAGAAGACCGATTCAACAGCTGATAAAAAAGAACATAAGTATAGAAGAGGATTGGCGACAGATTCATTAATTCTTTTTACGGATGTGGGATATAGATTTTCCACATTAATGACCTTTTTTATGATGCTTATGACAGTCTTTATGGTCATATATTCCCTGGTTATCTATTGCACAGGCACTCCGGTAGAAGGTTGGACAACTACAATTCTTTTCCTCTCAGTTGCATTCTTTGGTTTGTTTGCTATTTTGACTATTGTTATTAAATACCTGCAGCTTCTAATTGAACTGGTATTCAAGAGAAAAAGATATAGTTTTGAAAGCATTGAAAAATTAACGAAGTAGAGGAGAAAAAAGCATGAAGGCTTTAGTAGGATATACCGGCTTTGTGGGAAGCAATATATATGCAGAAGGAACATTTGACGTAGCATATAATTCAAAAAACATCGAAGAAGCTTATGGAACAAATCCGGACCTTTTAATATATGCAGGACTGCGGGCAGAAAAGTATCTAGCAAATAATGCACCCGAAAAAGATATGGAGTTAATTTTTCAGGCCGAAAAAAATATTGCTGCCATCAAGCCTAAGAAACTTGTGCTGATTTCAACAATAGATGTATTCAAATCTCCCAAAAATGTAGATGAAAATGCGGGTATTGATACAGAAAATTTGCATGCATATGGATACAACAGATATCAGTTAGAATGCTGGGTAAGGGAGAATTTCCCTGACGCATTGATTATTCGCTTACCAGGTCTTTTTGGAGCAAATCTAAAAAAGAATTTTATTTATGATTTTATCAATTTGATTCCTTTTATGTTGAAGAAGGAAAAGATGGATGAACTTTCTTTGAAAGATCCGGACTTGAAGCAATATTATCAATTGCAGGATAATGGCTTTTATAAAGTAAGAAATCTAGAGGATACGGATAAAGGAATGCTTAAAGAAAAGTTCAGACGCCTTGGGTTTAGTGCCTTGAATTTCACAGATAGTAGGAGCATTTATCAATTTTATCCGCTGAAACGTTTATGGAGCGACATTCATATTGCTATTGACCACGATATCAAATTATGGCATCCTGCTACAGAACCTATTTCGGCAGGAGAACTTTATAAGTATCTTACAGGTGAAGAATTTATAAATGAACTTCCAGGAATGCCTGCAGATTATGATTTCAGGACGGTATATGATGCGATATTTGGCGGGGGTAGTGGATATATCTGTAATAAGAAAGAGGTTCTAAGAAGAGTCAAGGAGTATGTGGAACAATGACTACTAATATGTTGAAAAAAATCAAAGAAAATGATTTTTCAAGGGGAATTTTTGAAGGAGATTAGTTGGATGAATTTATCAATATCTAATATTGCTTGGGAGTCGAAAGATGACTTACAGGTATATGATCTTATGAAGAAATATAAATATATTGGCCTTGAAATTGCTCCGACCAGAATATTTTCAGATGCACCTTACGAGAAGATTGCTGATGCTGTGACATGGAGTGAAAAGCTGAGGAAGGAATATGATTTTGTGATTTCTTCTATGCAGTCAATCTGGTATGGCCGTCACGAAAAACTGTTCGGCTCAGACGAAGAAAGAAAGACGCTTTTAGATTATACAAAGATGTCCATAGATTTTGCGGCGGCTGTAGGCTGTAAAAACCTTGTATTTGGATGCCCAAGAAATCGCAATTTACCGGAAGGGGCAAGTCAGGATATTGCTGTAGAGTTTTTTAAGGAATTAGGTGATTACGCGGCCCGCGTTGGAAACATCATAGGAATGGAGGCCAATCCCCCTATTTACAATACAAATTATATCAATGATACAACAGCTGCATTGGAGCTGATTCCACGTGTCAATTCAAAAGGTTTTCTGCTGAATTTAGATGTTGGAACTATGCTGCATAATAGAGAAAATGTATGCGAGCTTGTTGGACAAGTAAAGTATATCAATCATGTTCATATCAGTGAACCTGGGCTTAAGACTATTATAAAACATGATTTACATCAAAAACTAAAAGATATTTTATTGGGTGAAGACTATCAAGGCTTTATTTCAATTGAAATGAGCAGGACAGAAGATTTGAAAGCTTTGGAAGAAGTTATGAAGTATGTCCAGGAGGTTTTTGCAGGATGATTTATGAGAAACAACCGAAGCAAGGAAGGTAAATATGCAATGAGAGAGTCACTTCGGAAAAATATGGAGTACAAACAGATGGCCTGCTCTTGACCTAAAAGACTATCCTATTCTTATATTAATTTAATGTGTCCTGTTTATGCGCACTATTTTCATTCGTTACTTTTTTACCGTGCAGTAAATAATACAGTAAGATGCATACAAGAGCAATGGCTGATACAATAGTATACATCCCCCTATAACCGGTGTATGGAATAATAAATCCCACAGCCAAGGGGCCTATTCCCATCCCAATGTCACAAAGCATGTAATATGTCGAATTTGCCAACCCTAAACGATGGGGGGGAGTTACTTTTACCGCGATTGTCTGTGTGCTTGATGCAATGGCGCCGAATCCAAGGCCGACTAAAACTGCCGATAATAAAAGCATAAAGCCGTAATAGCTATGGCTGAACACGAACACACCTACTGAAAATACTATAATTGCAGGGTACATGATTGTATTTTCACCTTTGGAATCTATAAGCTTGCCAACCATTGGCCTCGAAATTAAAACGACAACAGCATAAACGATAAAAAAGAATCTGGCCGCATCCGCCAAATTGATTTCTTTAGCGTATACAGCAAGAAAAGACACAATGTTTGAATAACACATATATATCAGCAAACAAACGATTGAAATTGAGATAGCTTTTGGTTCGACAAAATTACTTATCCTGCCTCCAGGCATTCCGCTCTGTTGCACATGTTTGAATTCTTTTTTGCGCAGAGATAGAAATGGTACTATTAAAAGATTGATTACTGAAGCAATTGTACATGTGGCAAAAATCACGCTGTAACTTCCAAGCTGGCTTAAAAAAATGCCTAAAAAGGGGCCGATCGCCGTGGCAAGAATTTGGCTTAATGAGTAATACCCAATGCCTTCGCCTCTTCTTTCCTCCGGTATAATATCCGATACGATTGTAGCTGTTGACGTAGAGGTAATACCGAACGCTACGCCATGAAAAAATCGGATAATAAGCAGGCGCATAATGCTGTTAATTCCATAATAAGCGAGCGACATAACTAAACCTGCTATAACACCGATAAAAAGCATATTTTTATAACCGGTCCGTGCTATAAATCTCCCTGTGAACACACGCGAAATCAGAGCGCCGATTATAAATATGCTGGCGGCAAAACCAGCCGTGTTCGGCGATGAGTTAAATTTACTTATTGAATATTCAGAAGTAATTATCATTAACAAGTAAAAGTTCAACGCAACAAAGAAATTAACGCAGGCGCTTATTATAAATTCTTTCGTCCATAATTTTTGTTTGTCCATTATTGTAACCTCATCTGCAACTTGCCTATACCGCCAACTCATAAATAGCTGTAACTGCATTTTTATCTAAAGGCACATATCCACCTGTAGTTCCATCACCAATACCAAATTTATCCACGAGTGTGGGAATATCTTCTTTTCTTGCTCCTAGCTCTTTGAAATTAACAGGCATTCCTATGGAAGACAAAAAACTCTTAAAGGCATTAATTCCTTCCAATGCTGTTGCCTTTGGGTTCTCAAAGTCCATTTCGCAGCCGAATACTCTCACTGCCATCTGTGCAAACCGCATACAATCATGATGTTCCACTACATACGACATCCATGCGGGCATGATAACAGCAAGACCGGCACCATGTGCACAGTCGTATAAAGCAGACAATTCATGCTCAATACCATGGCTGTTCCAATCCTGCTCTCTTCCTACACCAACAATATTATTATGCGCAACCATTCCTGCCCACATAATGTTAGCACGTGCTCCATAATCATTTGGATCTTTTATTGCCTTTGGAGTTTCTTTTATCATTGTCATTAACACCGCTTCACATAAACGATCCGTAATCTCTACATCCTTTGTATTTGTAAAATAGCGCTCAAATACATGAGCCATAATATCGGTTGCACCACAAGCTGTCTGATAAGCTGGAAGAGTCATAGTAAGTTCGGGATTAAGAATTGAAAATTTAGGACGGAGACAATCTCCACCGGCACCTCTTTTTAGCATTCCATCCTCTTTTGTAATAACAGTATTCTCAGAACCTTCACTACCCGCTGCTGAAATAGTCAAAACTGTTCCTATTGGAAGTGCTTTCACAGGGCTTTTTCCACTAAAAAAGTCCCAAAAGTCTCCATCGTATACTATTCCCATAGCAATAGCCTTTGCAGAATCAATAACGCTTCCTCCGCCTACTGCCAAAATAAAATCTACCTGTTCCTTTTTGCACAGTGATATGCCTTCATACACCAATTCACTTCTCGGATTTGGTTTTACTCCACCCAACTCTACATATAGGATTCCTTCTTCGTCCAATGACTTTTTAACACGTTCAAGAAGCCCTGATTTTATTGCCGATTGACCGCCATAATGAATTAAAACTTTCTTTCCCCCGAATTTTGCAACGTATTTTCCCGTTTCCGTCTCTCTGCTTTTACCGAATACAAAATAAGTCGGACTACAAAAATCGAAATTATTCATGTCTTAATTCTCCTTTAATTTATTTTTATTTTCAACGATGATATATTTTGTTAAACTCTCTATTTATATATACACTTATTTTGATCGTAAACTTTTCTTAATATTATGCGATATTACCCATTATATAATATCTCAGCTAAGCTGCAAAGCTTGGAAGTGTGAAAATTGCTGTGATAAAGATGGATCTTGCTTAGTTTACAAAATTAAATAATGTTCCAAATGCATAAAGACTTATAGTTTTACAGAACATAGATTATCGCTAGAAATAGGAATTGGATTGGGAGGTGCTTTTTGAAAACATGGAAAAATGCTTTTCACCAACAATATGGACGGAAGATCAGCTCCCAGAATGTGCTAAGGGTTGCACTCGTTGTGAATTGTATAAACAGAGGACAAGGATTGTATGGGGGGAAGGCAACCCGAAGGCTGATATAGTTGTAATTTTAGACAATCCTGGTTGTAGGGAAGATAAAAATGGAAATGAACTTATTTGCGGTACGAGGCAGACCCTTCAGTTTGCTGCTAATTCTGTGGGTCTAAATGAGAAGGATTTATACATTACTTATATTTTAAAGTGCAGACCTGTACGAAAATATAATAAGGAAAATGCTCGAGAGACTTGCCTGGGGTATCTGTATCAACAATTACAAACAAACAACTTTAAAATTGCATTTTGTTTAGGGGATGTGGCAGTAAAAGCATTCTTTTCTGACCCTGAAAGGGACGTGAAAAGCACCAGAGGAATGTGGCATTATGTAAGAAATATACCCACCTATGTGAGTTACCACCCGCTCGCAATTAGAAGAAGGCCTAACCTTTATGGCATTTTTATTAATGATTGGGAGCAGGTTAATAAATTCTATATATTCCGATGACAGTGTAGCATGTATTAACACAAACGATAGAAGATTTACTCTTTTCAAAATCAGCGATAGTTTTACCTCCTAATGCTAAGACCTATTTTTATGGAGTATTTAAATACATGTTGACTTATTACGGTTTAGGTGCTAAACTGAAAATATGAATAATAATGAATATTTAATTGTTTTAGAACTTAGAAACCAAATTGCGAAGTTGGTTAATCAATACAACAAACTCGAAAAGATGCCTTTTGACACAGGATTGGGCGATTTCTTGTATCCCTCAGAGCTTAATATGATCGAAGCTATCCAATCTGGAAAGGGAAAAACCGTTACTGAGTTGTGTGAACACTTTGGAATAACTAAAGGAGCTGTATCCCAGACTATTTCAAAACTAATCAAAAGAGGTTATGTTAGTAAGGAAAGGAGTATACATAACAGGAAAGAAGTTTTGATAGAGTTGACTGAGAAGGGGAAAACTGCTTTCGATAGACATGAGGAGTTTCACAGGCAAATGGATGAGTCTATGACACAATTACTGCAAGGAATCCAAAAAGAAAAAATCGACAATTTCAAGCAGATGCTGGATTTAGTTATTAACCATATAGATAAGTATAGTAATCTCAAAGATAAACGTATTTAAATTTTTTTGTGCAATGGTTTAGGTGCTAAACCGATGGAGGTAATATGAAAAAAATTGATATGTTAGCTGATACACTAAAGGATCAAAGAAGTAAGAAGGTTGTTTTTGTGTCTCATTGCCTATTAAATGAAAACACAAGGTATTTGGGAGGTGCTTTTAGAAAGGGAGTAGTTACGGAGATAATAGAAAAACTCATAGAGGAAGAGGTGGGGATAATTCAAATGAAATGCCCAGAACAATGGGCATGGGGTGGTGTGCTAAAAAAGCTTTTATGGCTTTCATATTCTTCAGAGGGAACAATGCTTTATTCATTCAAACCAGTAGTTTTGAAGTTATTTATGATCTACACAAAAATAGTATATAAAAAGTTGGCACGTGAGGTTTTTGTAATGATTACTGATTATTTGAAATCAGGCTATAAAGTAGTAGGTATAATAGGGGTTGATGGCTCACCTACTTGTGGAGTGAATACAAAATTAGAAATGAAGAAATCCTTTGAGTATTTTGCACGACAAAAGATAGCTACTGGCAGGGATGAATTCAATGCTGGTTTATATAACGAATGTGCTGTTGATGGAAAGGGTATTTTCTTTGAAGAGCTTCAAAGAAGATTGGATTCGAAGGGCATCGTTTTACCAATCATTGCACATAGTCTAATAGTGGAAATGAAGGGTGAAAAAACTGTTATTAGGCATTTGCAAAATGACTTAAAAAATCAGATGTAAAAAGTTAGAAGAGATGTAAAATGGACTTTGATAACTTAAGAGGGATATATGTTAGTGATTTGACTGAAAAACCAGAACCTTGTTGATGAAATTACAGCACAAATAAGCTTATGTATAAGACATAAGTTTCAAGAGTAAGTTAGTAAATCAAGCGATTAAAGGTTTTAAACTACGTATATACTTGTGCTCATGAATTTTATCTGCAAGTATTACAGTAATTAGTTGTGTGATACCTGCGAGATATAAATCTGCTTTAATAGTTAGGTTGTCTCTTGTTTTAAGATTACCACAGGCCATAGGCTCCTTAAGGTATTGAATGTTTTTTTCTACTACAGTCCTAATTTTGTAGTCAGAAATCCATTCGTCAGAGCCTCTAATCACACCTGGATACATGCGTTTATCCATGGCAGGAGATGTGAAGGTTACACGACCGCAAGGCTTGCCATTACAGGGGTTATCACAAGAAGTAACCCATTTACCTTTAATTAGTTTTGCCTGTGGGCACCGCCATTTGAATCTTTCGATTCTTCCTTCTTCTCGGCTCCAGCCATTTGGTTTCATTGGTACAGAAGAATCTTTAGAGCAAAGTGGCCAACCATCATCATTGTATTTAATAGGCGGAAGATTAGGGTTTGAATTTCTGGAATTCAAAGGTATTAGAGCCCTTTGAAACTTGAGTTCATCTAAGAGCAATGTGTAGGTATCGCACGTATCAAAAATAGAATCACCAAGGAAAGTGCTTGGTTTAAAATCCGGGTGAAGAGTAAAGAAGTCTGCAAATACTGGTTTAAGGGATTTGGAATCACTAATAGATTTATCTTCGTCTGGAGAATCCGATTTTTTCTCAATGTGCATTTCAGGATGTTTCTTTTTGAAGTCACTATCCAAAAAGGCAATATGTCTTGGAATGCCGAGGCCGTTGGTGATAATGCCAAACTTGTAGACATAGCAGAAGTAGCCGTTTATGTAGAGTTGCTTGATTTCTTTGTTTGCAGAGGCTGAAGAAGGCATAAGGCTATAAGCCATTTTATATACATCGACATCAGGCTTGTCCTTGTAGAAAGCCTTGAGTTTTTTTATGATAGAATTTATGAACTTTGGGTTATTCTCAGTTACAAAGGTTTCAATACCTGAAGTATCATAAGCGATAGTGGATGCAAGAGTAGTGTTAATTTCCTGGCAAATAGGTTCTGTAATATCTACAAGGTGGTTAAAGAAGTTTTCCAGGTAAATAACGAAATCTTGTTTGAACCGTGTAAACTGAGAGTTATGAGGGACGTCTGGAAGGCCACAGAATTCACGGGCTTCATGGCATAAATTAAGAAAAATAATGAGTAGCGAAACTGTAGGAATGCCAAGAATTTTCTGCAGAACTAATGCTGAAAGCATTGAAGAGAGTGAATATTTACGGTCTCTCCCTAGAGTTTTGTGGTAAGACCAATAAAAATCCTGTGGTATAAGCGAAGATAAATCAAGATGTTGTGAGAGTAGCTTAAGAAATTTTGGCTTATTATTTTGAAAAACATCTTTACATTCTTCGAATGTGTCAGCAAAAGAAATTTGTTTATAAAGTTTTACCATTTGTTTTCCCCTTCTCTTGTTTAAAATTGGATTAGATACCTATATTTTACTAGAAGCAGAGGGGGAAAACAATAAAAATATCAATTTGAAATGCAGTAAATTCAAGCGTTATAGCATTTCGCAAATAACTAAAAACTGTTATTGAATGGGGGAAAGAAAATGGCTTTTAAGTTTGTAAAAGGTACTTATAAGTTCCATGATGAGCCGAATTTTAATTATCAAATAAACAGATGGGTTTCTTTTGGAGATTTACCGGTTGAAGATGTAAAATGTGCTGCTGGAAGGATAAAAGATTTAAACGATTGGAAAAGAGAATTCATGGCTCTGGCTGATAAGGCAGGAATAAGCGGTGATGTCCATAAACAGGCAATATATTATAGGGCGGTAGATTTCTTTTTGCCATATTCAGATCCGCAAAAGCTGACTATTTATAATAAATTAGTGGGGCTCTTAAGGGAGAGTTATAAGGAGTATTTCGAAAATGGAAGTATTATTGAAAAAGAGGTAGATTATGATGGGATAAAGCTTCCGGTATACTGTGTGCCAAACTTGAACAAAATGGCATCCAAAGGGACAATAGTATTGACAGGAGGTTTTGACTGTTATAAAGAAGAATTGATTCCAGTCATGATTTACTTTGCTCAGAAAGGGTTTGATTTTTACTATTTTGAAGGACCAGGGCAAGGTGAGGTTCTTCAAAAATACCGTTACCCTATGACTTATCAGTGGGAACTTCCTGTAAAGGCTGTTTTGGATGCACTTGGGTTGAATGGTATTACACTTATTGGTCTTTCTTTAGGAGGATATCTTGCTCCAAGAGCTGCAGTGAATGAACCGAGAATAAAAAGGGTCATTGCTTGGGGGACTATGTATGATTTCTATAAAGTAGTTTCTTCGAGAAGAGGATTGGGTCTGGAACTATTTATAAATGTAATGACAGCACTCAGGATGTCAACGGTGTTTAATTTTATTGTGGGAATGAAAATGAAAAAAGATGCTTATACATATTGGGGGATAGACCATGGTATGCATGTTATGGGGGTAAACAGTCCATATAAATATTTTAGAAAATTGAGACTGTTTAATACTAAAAAAATATCACACGAAATTAAGCAGGACTTTTTATTGCTTGCTGGTTCTCAAGATCATTTCTGTGATATAAAACATTTTTACAAACAATCAGAGAAATTGACGAATGTCAGAACCTTTACCGGAAGAATATTTACAGCCTCCGAACATGCTGAAAATCATTGTCAGTTTGGAAATTTGCAATTGGTATTAGATGTGATGATAAGATGGATTGAAGGAATATGATATAAAAGAGTTCTCTGAATATGCGACGAGACAGGAATGTTGCATCTTTATGATAATTGCAAATTGACTTCATTTAATTGGAATATTATAATATATTTAAATGTAATCTGCGTAACTGGCGGAAGTGGAATTAACCACGGGGAGCGCAGTAGGATTGTAAGCCGACCGTCTGGGCAACCGTTTGAGGTTCCAGACGGTTTTTTGATTTTTATTTCTATTTAGGGAGGCAGTTTTATGAAAGAATATGAATTAAAGTACGGATGTAATCCAAACCAAAAACCTGCTAAGGTTTTTACTCAAGAAGGTGAACTTCCAATTAAAATCTTAAATGGAAGACCAGGATATATCAATTTGCTCGATGCATTGAATGCCTGGCAGTTGGTAAAGGAATTAAAACAAGCAACAGGACTTCCAGCCGCAACATCATTTAAGCATGTTTCGCCCGCTGGTGCTGCCGTTGGGATTCCTCTATCTGATGTAGAACGACAAATTTACTGGATAGCTGATGATATGAAATTATCGCCACTGGCAAATGCATATGCTCGTGCAAGAGGTGCGGACAGAATGTCTTCCTATGGAGATTTTATTGCACTGTCTGATGTCTGTGATATTGCTACAGCTAAAATAATTCAAAATGAATTTTCTGATGGTATTATTGCACCTTCTTACGATCCGGAAGCACTTGAAATTTTAACTGCAAAGAAAAAAGGAGCATACTGCATTATTCAAATTGAAACGGATTATATTCCGACTCCTGTTGAGAGAAAAAATGTGTTTGGTATAACCTTTGAGCAGGGAAGAAATGAAGTTGTTATCAATGATGAATTATTTGAAAATATTGTTACATACAACAAAAACCTATCAGAACAAGCGAAATTGGATCTTACAATTGCTATGGTAACCTTGAAATATACTCAGTCAAACTCTGTTTGTTATGCAAAAGGTGGGCAGGCAATTGGAATTGGTGCAGGACAGCAGTCTAGAATCCATTGTACAAGACTGGCAGGACAGAAAGCGGATAACTGGTTTTTACGTCAGCATCCCAAAGTATTAAATCTTTCTTTTAAAGAACAAATCAAAAGAGCTGACAGGGATAATAGTATAGACATATATATTAGCGATGATTACATGGATATATTAGCTGATGGCATTTGGGAGAGCGTATTTACAACAAAGCCGGAGATATTTACAAGGGAAGAAAGAAAAGTATGGTTAGAGCATATGACAGATGTTTCATTAGCTTCGGATGCCTACTTCCCTTTTGGCGATAATATCATACGTGCACATAAAAGTGGTGTAAAATATATCGCACAACCGGGCGGGTCGATCAGAGATGATAACGTTATTGAGACCTGTGACAAATATAATATGGTAATGTGTTTTACAGGAATTCGGTTATTCCATCATTGATAAATAAATTGAAGTAGAAAGGGAGATATAACGTTTATGTATATTGATGGTTTTGGCGAAATAGATGAAGATTTATCAGAAGAAGAGATTATTGAAATAAAAGGGCTAATAGCAGAAAATGAACGCCTTGAGAAAGAATCGGAGGAGTTAGTAAAAAAGATTAATGAATTAAAACCCCAGATACATGCATTAGCTAAAGAATTGAATATTGGAAGAAATGATCCATGTCTCTGCGGAAGTGGCAAGAAATATAAGAAGTGCTGTGGCAAATAAAAATGAAAAGTTGTTAATAATGATATTTAGTAACGATAAGAGAAGGGTACTTATGGATGTTTTGATTTTTGAGTGAAACTGTATATCGAACAAAGTAAAATATTATTTGAAAGGTAGAATAAAACGTGGATAGTGCAAGAATTTGTTTTAATTGTAACTACTTTTTGTCAGATAAAAGGGATTTTGATAATGGTTTTGGGGTGTGCATGTTTAATATTGATAAATTCGAACCTTTTGTTGATGAGATTTATGAGAGCAATGATTTTTCGGTGTGCATAGAAGTATATTACGAGAATCGTATTGATGGTGATAGTGATGCCTGTGAAAACTATGAGCAGGTGGAAATTATAGAGATTGATAATGATAATGATCTGAGTTCGGATGAAATTCTTGGGTTCATTTTAGAGAATAAGAGTATTGAAGAATATGAGAAAATTCTTGCGTCAAATAATTTCGAAGAAAGTAGATATGCAATAAATGAACTCATAAATTTATTGTATATAGGTAATAAGATGGCATATGATGCTTTAATGAATTACTTCAAAACATCCGAGCCGGCAAGAAATATTGAACAAGTGCACTTGAGAGTAAAAATTATTGAGGCGTTACAGTATAAAGCAAGTGAGAAAGAATTGATTGAACATTTTATTAATGAACTTTTAAAAACTCCGTCAAATAATACTACAAGGAAAATTTATCAACAGATTTTTAAATACTTTGAAAGACGCTCTCTTGAAATTGTAAGAGAACCGCTTATCAATTATTTGGAGAGAAGTAAATGCGGACCAAAAATGAAATCAAGGGTTATGGAGATAATTGAAAGAAAAGAAATTCAGTTCCCATTTTGATCTGGATACTAATGCCGAGGTAATAGAGGAACTTATTCGAATGGCAAAAAATATAAAAAAGATGCACGAAGAGGAGCAGGAACTGGGACTTAATAAGGATGAAATAGCCTTCTATTATGCCTTGTCAAAGTATGAGGTCGCAAGGGAATTTTTAATAATCTCCAACCAGTAGAGCTTTTTACTGAATCCAATGGAATTAAAATGGAGGTAGTTGCGGCAATGAATGATGATGAAATATCAGTTGTGTATCTTACGATGCAGGATCTAATTTCTAACCGAATCAATGAAAACATTGATTTGTACAATTATAATATTACAGGTGCAAATGGATTTACACATAAAATAGTAGATTATAATGCAACAACCAAAACTGCAACAATCAGAATGATGGCAACGGGAGGCCAAGACCTCAATAACAAAGAAATAAATTTAAGTATAAGTTCTTTTCTGACTGGGAGCAATAAGTTTGGTAAGTTTGATGCTAATGTAAATCTTGCAGAAGTGTCGTCTGATGTAAATACTATCCACCTAAACATGTTGCAAATACCTGGTGGGGGTGGAGATAACTTTGATAACTTAAAAGAAAAAAGAATTGTAGATATTTTAAAACCAGATGAAACGAATATTAAATTACCTAACATTAGCTTTGCTTATATCTCCAATATCGGCTTTATAGATGATAAGCTTCATGTTCAGGTTAAGTGGACTAAAAAAGAAACTGAAAAGGCTAATATTGATGATCATGGTACATTCTTACTTATTTCTGATAAGAAAACCATTTATCCTACTAATATTGAATTTGGTATTGATGAAGATGGTAATAGTAAATACGGTAATGGATATTCAGAATATATCTTTGATGTAAATAAACAAATGGTTTCATGTTATTCGCTTGTTGCAGAGAACTTTGCAACAAATAGTAATTATATTGAGGGGAATTGGCAGGTTAGTTTTAGTGTTAAAGCAGTAAATTCCTCTAAAAAGGTTGATTGTGATATAAATATTGATGGTATAAAAATAAAAAGCGTATGTTTGTCTCCACTAGGGATAACACTTTTTATTGAAGGCAAAAAAGCGGATGATACAGATATTGAAGTTACAGTACCATCAATAAAAAATAGAAATCAAAATTTTAGTAAATTTTTTGATTCCAATCATAATAATCAGCATATAATTAAATGCGTTCCAATAGAACCATTTGATATTGAAAATATAGATGTAATTTATGTCAATGGTTTCCCTGTTAATTTATTTAATGAGCTTATCCTATCTTCTGTGGAGGTAATTGGGCTTTTATTCAAACTAACATTAGAAATATTGACAGGAAAGGTAATATAATCGAAATACATTAAAGTTTTGTTGGGTACCTAAATACAATAATCCGTGTGTCGTTTTACCTTCAGGCGGAAGGAAATGGGCTTCTGGAGGTTTAGCTTATTTAATTGGTATAGTATAAAAGGCTACTCCCTAGTCCTCCTCCCCGTTTTTGATATAGCGTGACTGGTCCAATTACTTTTTTACCATATCATTTTTATTTACCATATCAAAATATTTTAGTTCTAAATCCAATGTACCGAAAAGAGAATTTGAATTATTAATAACTTCTCCGGGCTTTAATACAGAACTCTTTTTGTTAAGGGTGACTTTCAATCTATCGTTTGTTAATGCCTGCAACTCTATAGGAATACTAGAGGATGAAGAGTTTCCATTTAAATATTCGATGGTTTCTTTCATAATGTTATCAGTTGACTTATAGATAAATCTCGTATAGCCTAAATTCACAGCACATAATATCTTATCTTTACTAGTAGGCATTAATTGCATGTCGTTAATAACTATTTTGTTATTAGCATCAATTGAAAAATCACTTCTTGGTCGAAGCTGAATCCCCTCTAGTTTATTATCGCTTTTAACGTTCAACAAACAAAGAATTATTTTTTCTTCTGGAATATTTACAATATAATCATCACTTTTCAGTTGAAGGTCATTATTCATCTGATTTGAATTATTGTAGAATAAAACAACAATGGTCACTGATAACAACAATGCTATTATTAGTATAACTGCTTTTTTGTTCATAGGTTTTATCTCCTTAGAAACAGGGCCAATGGAATTAAACACATATCACTATATGTCAGTCCAAACCACGAGCAAACTAGTGTAGCTCTATTTGTAGTTCCATTAGTAAGAATCTCCGTTACATCACAGTTTCCAGTATTTCTTAGCTTTCGTTGAATTTTAAAACCCTATGTAAGGTTATCACATCCATCAACTGTGATCAACAAATTTTTATTTACAGTTGATGTGTTTGGATAATGATTATAAGCATAATATGAAGATGTTTTGCTTCATAATCTTTATATTAATTGATATATTTTTTAATCATACTTTCAATTTGTTTAAATGTGGCATTAGAGTTTTGCAATGACTCAAAACTGCTGGAGTAAATATACTTATCACCCTGCCTAAGGATAACAGATTCTTCCCCCCATGATGTTGAATATCTGCATATATCGTTAAATTCCGGGTCTATTACATTATCACCAATATATGCTTTGGGACTTTTATTATCGTTAATAAAGAAAAATGCTGTAGAGTGTTTTTTTATTTTACTCACGATGCTATTATCTTCTATAAATAAATAGTCATCACCTTCACCTTTACCAGGGATTGCGACTGGTAACATTATTTCTAGTGTTTCGCCTTTCTTAGCGTCACCTTTGTAAACCTTTGTAAGCTTTAAGGTAAGTATTGTACGGCATCGTAGCATGGATTCTAACGATAATGGTTTTGAATTATCGACTAAATCTATGTTTTTCTTTCGGATCCATTTTATGTTCTCTACTTGAGCATAGACAATAATATCCGCAACCTTAACTACTGATACTTCTGAGAGCGGAGAATAATCTCGAAAAATAGAAGATATGTTCTCAGGAGGATTTTCAAGTATTTCAAACTTGTCACTTTGCAATATCGGGCTATTTGCCTGGGCATGAGAACTGTTTATCTCAATTTGTGATGAATTTATCTGTGTGAAGACAAATACTCCAACTATGGCAACTACAACAAAACATGCTGGTAAAGCAATTCTTAACCAATTTGGAGCATGTTTGTTTATAGGCTGATTATTATCTTCCTTTACACGCTTCAAAATATTCTGCTTTAAAGCTTCGTCAACTTTCAAATTGTCCATTCCAGACAGCAATTCATTCTTCTTCATCGTCAAAGCCCCCTGTCAATTTTGTTTTAAGAATTTCCCGCCCACGCTTCAGTCGTATTCTAATTGTAGGTTCCTTCTCTGAAAGTAAAGCAGCAATCTCCGATGAAGAATAACCTTCATAGTAATACAGGTAAATAACATTTCTGTACTTTACAGGAAGGCTTAAAACCTGGTTTACTACTTCCCGCTTGTAATCATCCTGTATTGGCAGAGATATTTCATCAAGCAGTGAAACCTTTTTACGCCAAATACTTTTTAACATATCTTTACAATGATTTGAAGTTACAGTAATTAACCATGATTTAATGTGATTATCACTACTAAAAGAGGGATTTATCCTAAAAAGCTTTATAAATATCTCTTGAGTTGCATCTTCAGCATCAGGCCGGTTCTTTAGATACATAAATGCGGTCCTAAATACAATGTCAGAATATTTATCAAGAATGTCTAAAATATACTTATCTGTAAAAACCAATTTACAATCCATCCTTAATCTCCTTTCACTAACTATACGATTCAGATGAGGAAAATGTTTCATTTGTACAAAATAATTTACTGAACTACCCTGTTTCATCAATGGAGGAAAATGATTACTCAAGAGCTGCTTAGGGGAAAAGGTGTTATGTAAATTGACATTGACTTTAATGCTAAATGCCCAGAAATTTTGTAAAAAGAAAGTGGATTAAGTTACAATGAACTATTTTTCCTGTTGATTTTTCCACCCAAAATTGTATAATCAATTATAGTGGGTCATTTTATGTCAAGGAAGAATAAAATATGGGATTAGCGATTGAAATAAATGATATGGTTCGCCAATATATAATGGGTGAAACAAAAATTACAGCTGTTGACCACATCAGTTTCAGTATTCCGCAAAGTGCTTACACAATAATACTCGGAGCAAGCGGTGCCGGGAAATCAACTGTTCTTAATATTCTTGGAGGAATGGATTCTCCTTCTTCCGGAAATGTAAAAGTCATGGGTAAAGAAATATCATCATATAACAAAAATCAGTTGGCTAAATACAGGCGTGATATGATAGGCTTTGTATTTCAGTTTTATAATCTGATGCCTAATCTGTCGGTACTTGAAAATGTAGAGCTTGCAAGCCAGATATGTAAAAATCCATTAGATGCCAAAGAGGTCCTCTCTATGGTAGGTCTTTCGGAACGTCTTAATAATTTTCCGTCTCAGCTGTCGGGAGGCGAGCAGCAGAGAGTTGCAATTGCAAGGGCTTTGGCAAAAAATCCGGATGTTCTTTTATGTGATGAACCTACAGGTGCTCTTGATTATAAAACGGGCAAATCAGTTCTGGCACTTCTTTATGAGATTTGTAAAACAAGCGGAAAGAATGTAATTGTTGTAACACATAACGGGGCGCTGGCTCCAACAGCAGATGTGCTTATTCATATGAAGAATGGCCAGATTGAGGATTATCGGACAAACGATCATCCGGTTCCCGTACAGGAACTGGAGTGGTAAATATGCTTTGGAAAAATTTTTTACGAGAACTTATATCAACCACATCGAGACTCATCTCTGTAATTATAATTACTGCCGTTGCGGTACTGATGTTGGTAGGCCTTAACAGTCTCACCTACAACCTAACCAATACTCTTAAAGATTATTATGATAACCAGAATGTTGCTGATTTCTGGATTACCGGAATGGGCCTTAACAAAACTGACTGTCAGAAAATTTGTAAGCTTGATGGCGTTGATGACATTCAACCGAGAATTGTTTTAGATGCCGAAAGTAGATATAACAGTGATATTACACTTCAGATATTTGCAGTGCCTGATGAAATAAACATAAATATACCTTATATTGTTAAAGGAACTTTCCCAAAAGACAACAGAAGCATTATGATAAGCTCTGAATTTGCAAAAAAGCAGGGGCTTAAAATCGGCGATAATTATGAATTCAGAATAACAGGTACTAATTGTACATACAAAATGACAATTTGCGCACTGATAAAAGACCCTGAATGCACATTTCATATCAACAGCTCAACACTTATACCTGACTATAGCAAATACGGATTCGCATATATCAATGAAGAATGTGTAAACGCCATATATGGTAATAACATATATAATCAGATTTGCATTACACTCAAAAGTAATGCAGACGAATCAAGTGTTAAAAACAACATAAACAAAATATTAGGCACACGTGTTATAAATATGCTGTCACTCAATGATAATATCAACGCTTACAGACTTTACAAACTTATTGAAAGCCTAAAATTAATTCTTATGGTATTTCCGTTTATGTTTTTTCTTATTGCAGCACTTATTATGTTTAGTACAATGAGCCGCCTTATAGAAAATGCAAGGAATTCCATTGGTACCTTTAAAGCACTTGGATACTACGATCGGACAATTCTCATGTATTATCTGTCATATGCAATCATAGTTGTTGCACTTGGATACATGATTGGCATTCTGCCGTCAAAATGGCCCTTTACGGATTTTCTTGTAAAGTTTTTTGTATTAACTATTGATATGCCTGCATATACTTTGTCATTGTCACCGATAGCTTTGGTTGCCTCGCTTCTAATAACTGCTGTTGCATGCCTTGGTACTGCTTATTACATAACTTCAAAAGTTCTGGCAGAATCTCCTTCACAATGTATGAGGCCAAAGCCTCCGAAAAAAGTTAAAAAAATTCTGCCGGAAAGAATTCCTTTTCTTTGGAAGCGGATAGGCTTCAATGCAAAATATATTCTTCGAAATATGTTCCGCAATAAAGGAAGAATGGCAATCTGTATTGTAGGTATCTCAGGCTGTATGACGCTGATTCTCACTGCCTTTATTATTTTCGGCTCTATACAAAATTATGTTTTTCTAATGGAGGAAAAACAACATAAATACGATATGGTTGTATATCTTAAAAATGATATTACTCCAACACAATATAAAAGATTCTCTGCTCTAAAGAATGTTACTGATACCCAATATGAAATGAAGACCGGTGTTAAAATTTATTCATCAGAAAATGTTGAAATCTCTTATCTTACAGTAACAGAGGATATACTATCACTTAAAAATATTGACGTCTATGATTACGTCAATATCAATATGCCTCAGGAAGGCATTATTATAGACAAAACAATTGCCGATAAGCTTAATGTGATTAAAGGGGAAAACGTAAAAATAAAGTTTGTCGGAGATAATAAATATTATGATGTTCCGATAGCAAAAATTAAAAATGGAATTGACGGTGCTTATATTTCAAAGACAGCATGGAGAAATATAGGCAAGAATTACACTCCTACATCTGTTTACCTGAATACATCAGATAAAAAAGCACTGGGTGAATTGTTTGATAATTATGAATTTGTTTCATCCTACTCAGAAAAGGAAGAGGTTACACAAGCTATC
The DNA here is from genome assembly GCF_000179595.2 of Acetivibrio cellulolyticus CD2. Classification (NCBI taxonomy): domain Bacteria; kingdom Bacillati; phylum Bacillota; class Clostridia; order Acetivibrionales; family Acetivibrionaceae; genus Acetivibrio; species Acetivibrio cellulolyticus. The sequence continues at coordinate 161,637 of NZ_JH556659.1, forward strand.
AGTGATCAGATGTCCTCGATGGTATCAATTGTTTTCGTACTTATACTATTTGGGGGGCTGTTGGCGGTTGTTGTGCTTTATAATCTTGGCACAATGAGCTTTTTTGAACAGATAAGAAACCTTGCAACCCTTATGGTTCTGGGTTTTTATGATAACGAAACAAAAAAGCTGCTGTTAACTGAAAACATTGTATTCTCATTTGCAGGATCAATATTCGGTATTCCGCTGGGTATAAAGCTTTCAGATGTAATTATTTCGTCGATTAATTCACCCCATATCGAATTGAAAGTTAAATTTGTATACATTATAATATCAGTATTGTTTACTCTTTTGTTTGCAGTTTTGGTAAATAAGATACTTGCTAAAAAGATGAAAACGATTGATATGCTTGGGGCATTAAAAAGCATTGAATAAGGAAGGGATTTGATCATTTTGAAAAAAACTCATATTTTTATGTGCATAATATTGGCAATGACTTTAATGTTGTCTGGATGCGGAAGTACAGCTTCAACGCTGTCAGTATCCAAAAATACGGAAGAAACCGTTACAATAAAGAAAGGTGAAATGCAAAATACAATTGATGAAATCGGTACCGTAGTGTTTGATGATGTGTATAACATAACTTCGCTTACATCTGGCAGAATCCTTTCCGCTGATTTTAAAGAAGGAGATAAGGTGTCTGAAGGACAGGTTCTTTATACAATTGATAGCACAGAAATTACAAACCAGATACAGGCAACAAAAATAAGTCTTGAAAAAGCAAGTGAATCTCTCCGGCAGTATAAAAATGCTGCTGCCGATCTCGGGCTCTTTGCAAAAGCATCCGGAATGGTTACAAAAGTGTATATCAATAAGGGCGATTTCGTGAATCCAGGAACTCCTATCGCGGATATTGTTGACAGTAATATGTTAAAGCTTACAGTTCCGTTCAACCTGCCTGCAAATTCCGGTATTCATGAAGGAACTAGTGCAGAGGTTATTCTTGCAGATTCAGGTTTAACTGTTTATGGAACTGTAAGTAAAGTTTATGAATCTTCACAGGCATTTGATGATGGAACAAGCGGTGTCAATGTAGAGATACATATCTCCAATCCAGGAGCTGTAAAAGAAGGAAACCAAGCTTCTGCCAAAATTGGAGCATTTTTATCATTAACCAGCGAACCACTTAAAAATCGTACAAACCAGTCTATTGTTTCAACACAGTCCGGTGAAGTAGAAAACATTTATATCAGAGAAGGCAGTAGAGTTTCAGTTGGAACTAAAATTGTGCAGCTCAAAAATTCAGCAGTAACAAATGCCATCAATACTGCCGCCATTTCTGTCAAGGAAATAAGCAACAGCCTTTCCCAGCTTGAATCTAAGCTTGGTGATTATGTAATTAAGTCCCCTATAAAAGGTATTGTAGTAAATAAATATTCAAAGACAGGTGATATAGCTTCGGCATTATCACCTCTTTCAACCATTGCAGACACCGGCAGGTTATATGTAGATGTTGATATTGATGAGCTTTATATAAAGCAGATAAGTAAAGGACAGAAAACAAAGGTTTTACTGGAGTATGGTGATACCGAATATTCAGGCAAGGTTTACAGGATAAATGATAGTGGCACAGAGAAAAACGGTGTTACTTATTATACTGTGCGTATAGCACTGGACAACCCTGAAGGTCTTATTGACGGAATGAACGTAAATGTAAGAATTATCACGGGAGTAAAGGCAAATGCGGCATATCTTCCGTTAAAAGCTGTAGATAACAATACAGTAAAAGTAAAAGAGGGTAATAAGACTGTAGAAAGAGATGTAAAAACAGGTATAAAAACTAAAGAGTATATTGAAATTCTTGAAGGGTTGAAGCCTGATGATCAGGTTGTAATCAAACTAGAAAAGTGATAAAAATAACTTCTGCTATAATTTTGCGGTACACGCATGGGTGTAGCGCAAAAAAAGCATAATTAATTTTTCATTCATGCCTTAATGTACAATTTAAGTTGTAATAAAAGAGCTGCGCATTAGCGATTATTTGACCGCTGATGCGCAGCTCAGTGAATTAATATATTATTCGATTGGGAACTTACTAATTATACCGAGAAGCTTTTGTCTCATATATGCAAAATCCAAGGAGTTTACTTGTCCGTTTCCATCTACATCTCCATTTGTTAAATTAACAGGTAAATTAGTTAACGTAAGCAAGTGTGATCTTAAAAGACCAAAGTCTATAGAATTAAAGCTTCCATCTGAGTTTAAATCACCTAATACGCCATTTGATGGTGTAGGTGTAACAGTTGGTGTTGAAGTTTTAGTTGGAGTTGGAGTAACAGTTCCTGTATTTCCTCCATAAAGGTTTTCTGGCAGTTCGTCTAAAGTAAGTACGTATTGACTGTTGTAGATAGTTTTGAGAAGTGTAGGATCATTATATCTTGAACTAGTAAGGAATTCACCATACCATGGGCAGAAATACAGCCACCAAGCTCCCTCATTTACTATGTTCTGAATGTCAGGAATAACGTCATTTTCAGTCAATGCAACCATTTTTGTATCTTTTGTGTCATTTACAAGGGTTAGAAATGCTGATGTTGCAGCACTTGTTTTCCATGTGTAAGGTGATCCTTCATACTTATCGTATGCAACGATATCTACACAATCATCTCCCGGATACCATTGGGGTGAATTTGCATTTAAATAGAGATTTACTTCCCAAATTATATTATGAATGCCGTATTTTTCGGTAAGAGTAGTGTAAAGAAGTTTCCAAAGTTGCTTGTAAACTTCTGCACCTGAGGATCCCCACCAGAACCATGCACCAGAACCGTCTGTGTTGTTGTTGCCTTCAGCTTCATGGAAAGGACGGAAAAGCAAAGGAACGTTTGCATCCTGGAGAATAAGGAGTTGTTCGGCAAGGTCATCAATTGCAAGCATAAGGTAAGCATATTCCTTTGTTGATTTATCAAGACAGTTGGCTGCATTAAAGGTTTTGTTCGGCTTATATGAAGTCTTTGTCCAATCTACTGCTTCGCCGAGTTTATAACTTGTAAAATCAGATGGTATGGTGATATGCCAGGATGCTGTTGCAATACCGCCGCGTTCTTTTGTCCACTCTATGATACGTTGTGTTGTACCGTCTTCCCAGCCGTACATTGGATTATAGTTCATAAGATCAAAGCCTCTGATTGCAGGATATTTGCCTGTCTTATCGTGTATGTAATCAAATTCAAGTTCCGAATTGCCATCATTTCCGCCGCCGTAAATTTCCTGTTGGCCGGAAATAACATAATTTCCGTAGACACTTGTAAGATAATTTTTAAGGCTTTTTGTTTCTGAAGTTGCATTAGCATCACATGGAGTTGGGTCAATGTCAAGATCAGGCATATCGGCATAGTCAAATGTCACTGTGTCATACAGTATAAAGCCCCAGCTTCCAGAAGATCCAATCTCAATTTTTGTTGTACCTGCTTTTAGAAAGAAGAATCCAAAACTGTAATCCATCCATCCGCCTTTGTTTGGAATGTAGAAATTTCCCTGTGATACGCCATTAACAGTAACAACCTGAAGCCTGGACTCGCCTATTTCTCCCAGGTACATCCAACACCTTGTTTTAAGCTCATACATAGCGTTTTCGGGAACCGTAACTTCCATCGATATTGTTCCTGAGTTGGATGCCCATACAAATCCGTCGCCTGAATACCCGGGATAGTTAGTACCGTAGACGCTGGTAGCAATTTTGGCACCGTCGCCGAGAGTACAAGCTTCCGCTTCAACTTTTACAGGCAGAGAATTTGCAGCTGAAACAGGCATGGATAAAAGAACGGAACATGCCATTGCAGCTGTCGTCAGCAGAGACAGTACTCTGCCGAATGTTTTCTTCATAAAATACACCCCTTTAAAAAATAATTTTTCTTATTTATTTTATAAAAAATAAACTGTGTTGTTGAGAAATAGATGAGAAATAGTGCAATAAAAATATCCTTTGTCGTACATAATCGTACAACTCTTTGGTAAAAAACTGGAAGCTTATGATGCTGATGCTGGTGGTATTGTACCTTTTCCAATTAAGAAATTCCTCATATGTCCAAAGTCGATTGAGTTAAAGGTGCCGTTTCCATCAATATCTGCTGCCTTTATTCCCGCTTCTCTGTTAGGAAATTCAGTAATCAGTCCAAGCAAATATTTTCTCATATAACCAAAATCAATTGAATTTACATTTTCATTACCATCAACATCACCAATTAACGATGTACTTGTTGGAGTTGGAGTTGCAGATGCAGATGGAGTTGCAGATGCAAATGGGTTAAGAACATCTTTTAAAGCTGCAAACCACTTATCGGCCATTTTTATACATCCACTGTCATTTGGATGAACACCGTCATATGTATCGGTTGTTGTATCGAATCCGGTATATTGGTCTACAACTATAATAGGAGATTGGGTGGTAGACAACCCTTTAGCCCAATCATCGATTCTGGAATTGAGATCGATTACATTGTTGTTACATGATTCGCCTGAAGCAGTTGGATGCATGGGTATTATTTTTGCCACCATGATTTTCATATTGGGGTTGTTTGCTCTCATTTGACTTACAAGTGTCGTGAAAGAAGAAATAATCTCAGGTGCCTGATTGTTACCCCAACTATTGTTCGTACCTAAATGCATTATAACGATTTGCGGATTTGTAGTGGATAGCCAATTTTTCAAATCGCCCGTGGTTGCAAGACCAATTGGCCCAATTCCACTATGTCCCTCATGTGGTGTTAAATAATTTTGAGACCCGACAAACTCAACATTATAACCACTACTTGTTAAGTTTGATAAAAGCAATTGACGCCAATTGCCACATGCCGTAATTGAGTCTCCTAAAGGCATTATTTTGGTTGTCGTCTCCGCTGAAAAAGCCCTGTTTTGAAAAACAAAAACAGCAGCAAAGATTGTAATTATTACCATAACAACTGATAAAACTTTAAACTTCCTAACTATTAAAATCACCCCTTTGTAAAATTGAGATTACTCCATTATTGCACCTCTAATCATATTATACCATTTTTTTATTGTGTTTTGATGCATAAATTTCATAGTTTTTTTATGTTACATTCAAGAAATTGATGCAAAGATTTTATGTAAAATTATATGATTCTTGACTAATGAATTAGGTTGTTATATGGTAATAATATTAACTAGGGAATAGGTGAAATCTAAGAACAAAAGATTGATCTGATGTAACTAATTGGGATTGAAGGGTGATGTATGGAACAGTCGGAAGAAATGATTTATAAGAACAGATATTTAATTTTAATAAATGTTGTATTGATGACATTTATGGCATGCATTGATGGAAGTATCGTAAATGTGGCACTGAATAACATGGCTGAAAAATTAGGGGTTTCAGATGCATCCATAACATGGGTAGTGACATCCTACCTTATCGTTATTTCATCAACTATTCTGATATTTGGCAGACTTGGGGATATTAAAGGAAAAGTAAAAGTGTTTAAATGGGGAATAGGATTGTTTACATTCGGTTCTCTATTGTGTGGGATCTCGAATTCATTGTCGGTTTTGATTGTTTCGAGGGTAATTCAGGGAATCGGTGCAGCAGGAGCAATGGCTACAAACCAGGGGATTATAACACAGGTGTTTCCCGCAAATGAAAGAGGTAAAGCGTTAGGAATTACCGGAACCTCGGTGGCATTGGGAAGTATGGTTGGCCCGCCTCTTGGAGGATTTATTATAGATGTACTTAGCTGGAAATATATATTTTTAATAAACATACCCATAGGCATATTTGCCATTATAATGGGAATGAAAGTTCTTCCTGTAAGTAACAAAAAAAGTATTCAAGAGAAATTTGACTTTAAAGGAGCAGTTCTCTTCTGTATAGCTATTGTGGCGTTTTTTTGTTCGATATCGTTTGGCGGAGAAGGAAAAAATGGTTTTGCCAACCCGTTGGTAATTTCAGGTTTCATATTGTCGGCGGTAGCTTTGGTAGTATTCATAATTGTAGAAAGGAAATTGGAAGCACCTCTTTTGCAGTTGGGGATTTTTAGAAATCCGATGTTTTCCTTGAGCATATTTTGTGCGCTTATTTCTTTTACTTGTATTAGTTGCACAAATATTATACAACCCTTTTATCTTCAGGATGTAATGAAATATTCTCCTTCAATGACAGGGCTTTTGCTGATGATCTCCCCATTTATTTTGTTTTTTGTTGCTCCAATCAGCGGATCTTTGTCGGATAAAATCGGATCGGAATTTCTTACATTTCTGGGATTATCGTTAACTAGTTTGGGGCTATTCCTTTTATCAACTTTGAACGAGAATTCCAGTATACCGGTTTTAGTAGTTTTTCTTGTGATTACTACAATAGGAAATGGAATGTTTCAATCTCCAAACACTTCAATGATTATGTCCACGGTACCCCCGGACAAGCTTGGGGTTGCAGGCAGTACCAATGCACTCGTTAGAAATATTGGAATTGTTCTGGGCGTATCATTATCTACAACGCTTTTGTACAGAATGATGAGCTTCAAACTCGGTCGGCCTGTTACAAATTTCATAGCAGGAAGGGAAGATTTATTTGTATTTGGTATGAAATTTGTGTATATATTTGCAGGCGCAATCTGTGCTTTTGGTGCATTATTAACAGCATTTAGACTATTTGGTAAAAGATCAGGCTCAGCTTAACAGCTGGTAGAGCCTGTCAACATCAATGCGAAAATCATTTTCATAGTCCTCTCGAATAATCAATTTGTTTGATACGGCTTCTCTCACTACAAAATCATGAAGTTTTCCAGTTCCTATGAACTTACCTTCCGCACTTCGCATGTTTTGTATATATCCTTCCCTTTTCATTGCCTCAACAAAGGCGTAGAAGCATTCAGAGTCCAACTGTGTTCCTATGCTCCCATCCTCTAGTATGTTTAGAACTTCATGGCATTCCCTAATAGGCTTGTCCTGGTATTTTCTACCGCTAGACATTGCATCATAGGTATCCGCTACCGCTATTATTTTTGAAAACAGGGGGATTTCCGGTCCTTTTATACCTAAATATCCTTTTCCGTCTATTCTTTCGTGATGATATAGGACAATAGGTTGCATTTCCCTGAATTCTTCCAAACCCCCCAAAATTGATGCCCCTATTACAACATGTTTTTCCAGCAGCTTCATTTCTTCGGAATCTCTGGCATATCTTTTGTCTGAATTAAGGATTTCATCAGGAACCCCTATTTTGCCTATGTCATGAGCGATTCCACAGGACCATAATTGCAGCACATCAGACTTATCCAGGCCAAGTTGAATACCAATCTTAATGGCATATTCTGCAACTCTTGTAGAATGGCCGCTTGTATATTTGTTTTTAGCATCAACCAACTTGATGATTGTTTCTATGACTTGCCAGTGCTGGTTATTTACATCTTTGAAAATGAGTATATTGCACTTTTCAACATGTATACATTCTACTTCAAAATATTTATTTTTACTGCCCACTTGTAAGAGTTGGCGATTGTTTTTAGTTTCACACTCAAGTAAGTGTTCTAGTTTATTTAGTATGTTTAGTGGGTTATCGCTTTTATTTCTAAGTGTTTTGATGTTTACATTTTTTTCAAAGTCGACATCGGTAAACGTTCTCTGAAATTTTTCATTAAAGTCGATAATTAATAAGTTTTCACTTACAACTAAAATACTGTCACTGATATTATCAAAGATATACCGTATTGCAATACTATTAGAAGAAATAAAATTATACTTTAGAATTGCAATATACCACATTACAGAAGTAAATATTGATGCTACAGCGGTAAGGTAGGTTGGCATTTGACATATTTTAAAAGTGCTAAGAGTATTTACAATAAGTGGAATGAGTATGCCCAATAAGCATAAAAAACTCTGTTTACTATTTAACTTACTAGTTTCTTTTACGAAGAAGCCTTTATAATATAAAAAGTATAACCCTAATATAATATATGGATAAGATATAATAAGGCTATGTATTTTAAAGTATGGACCTATTTGCATGTACAAGTTAATTGGTGAGTACTTGACTATAAATAGATGAGTCCAGTCATTGGTAAATAGAATGGACAGTGATATCAATTGAGGTATTAGATAGATGAACCATCTATACCTTATTTGGGCTTTGGCGTTTACAAACGTGTAACAAAACCCTAAACTAAAGTATGGTACAAGGATCATCCCTGTAAAATACAGATAAACTGTAGCCATCTGTGTTTTACCTGTAAAATACCTTGTATATACTTCCAAGAGTTGGCCCAAACACCATATAGATATGGAAAAAGTCATAAGGGCAAAGGCAACCGTGGATGTGTTTTTTGCCCCGTTGTAAAATCGCCTTAGGCTGATGATAAACAAATATATCATAGAAATAAATGATAAATGAAGGAGTATGAATGAAAAACTATATATCATCGCAGTTTACCTCAGTATTGTTTTAAAGTAGTTTTTGTATTCTCTTATGCCATCATTATTAGCAATGACGCGTGCAGCCTCGATTCGTTTAAAGTTATCGATATTTATATCTTTGAAATCTATGCCATAGATTGTATTTACAACTATATGAAAGTAGTTTTTATTATATTTTCGGTAGAAGCTGTTCATTTCATTATAAATAGCTTTAAGAAACTCATTCTGGTCAATGGTGGTATTTACAAAGTAAACTTTGGTACTATCAATGCAATTAAATAAGTTTATGCCAGATGAATATACTTCTGCAACCAAGTAAGCAACTATATTACCATTTTCAGTAACCTTATACATCTTTCTTTCAGCATAGAGGTCTTTAAGTTCATAGAGAGTTTTGATTTTATCGAGATGTATATCTTTATTATAGCAGTAACAGCCTTTTTCTAAGTCACTTAGATTTTTGTCAGCATAATCAATAAATTCTTCAAAGTTATATAACTTTTCGACTTCATATATGTTGCTTTTCTTAAGAGGAGTGCTGTCAGTTGTTGATGCAACAAACCATGTCAAAGTCTCAAATACAAACTTTTGAGGGTCGTTGATATAATTAATAATATCTTGGAATAACCTTTTGTGCCAATCTAGATCTCTATCAAAATAAGCTAAGTAATATTTAAAATAATGGTGATTAAGAATGTAGTTTTGTATTGCTTTATAAATATCCATCTTGCATGGAATGTTGAGTTTTGCTTCTTTTTTAACTGCTAAGTGTTGAGCCAAAAAAGTATAATTATATAGTTTAACAATATTTGCACCTGATAGAATTTTATTGTTTTCGTCTACATATACAAAGCTTTTTGATATATGAGGAATATTGTCTATTTTACGTAAAGCTTTTATCATTTCTGGGAAATTACTTTCAAATCCCATATTCGTAAGATCTAGGTATCCGGAATTGTCAAAAAGCTCATAAATTTCGTCATCTGAGTAATCACTCATGTTGGCTAAATGTGTATGGTTGGTTCTAAGGATATATTTGACAATTTCCATTTTATCTATCCAGTTTATATCTTTGAAATTTAAACCATATATATACATGCTGTTATTTTTTTCAATATGACGAACTTCTGCATCTAGAAAAATGGTTGTGTCATCCAAATTTATTTTAAAGTCCCGTATTAGCTCACCATTTTCTGCGATTTTTTTAGGAGCATGGAAGGCTAGACCTTTTGTATGTATATTAAGAATACGGTACTGCTGCCTGTTAATGGTGACATAAGCTTTTTCATCTTCCTCAATTGTGTGACGTTCAAGCTCTCTTTTTGTCAATAAATATAAAGTTTTTGGCCTATCGATTTTTAAAACGTTATCTACCTTTGAGAAAAAATAAAAGGCATAATCATTAAAGATAAAGGTTATTTTTACATGTTCATTTATTAATTCAGTATCTGTTACAAATACTTCCTTACTTCTAAACTCGAGTATGGTGTCTTTTGCTTCCCCATTTTCCAAATTTACCAGGATATTTAGCTTTTTCTTTTTAGAAAGCTTTTTGAACAGCTTTTCTATATATTCACTGTTGCTAATATCTTTTATCTTCAGATCCTTTTTTTCCAACATTCTAGTTACGCTATTCCACCTGTGGAATAGCCCTCCTCTCAACAGTGTTTGATTATTGAAGTCTAATAAAAGTAGTGCGTGTAAAAATGGCGTGGCATAAGAAGTATGACATTTGCTTTGAATTAATAAGCTTGAACGCCAAAATGGTAAATATATAATGCTTAAAATACATCAAGAGTTCTTAATGAGTAAAAACCAAATGTAGTATGAAATGGAGATTTTAGTATAATTTTCTCTAACTTTATTATAATCTAATTCTACATGTTACCATAATATCCTTCTTTGTTAATTATTTTTTCTAAATTTTGAGGGTGAAATTTTGTGTTTTTTCTTGAATTGTAAACATAGCACAGTACTTTCTCTTACCAAATATGTGGAAAGTTATGGTTTGTAAAAGCATGCAAGAAATAACACATTATGTGGAATCATTATATATGTAATTAATTTGAAAAGTGGTGATAGTTATGACAAAACCTCAGGAAATAGATGTTATGAAGCCGGTTGAGAGGGAGTTTCCAAAGGAAAAATACGATGAACTGGGAGCTTTTATTGATAACATGGAGACGACTAGAGGAGCACTTATTGAAATTCTTCACAAGGCACAGGAGATATTCGGATATCTTCCAAGGGATGTGCAGCTCTATGTAGCAAGAAAGCTGGGAATACCCGGTGCAGAGGTGTATGGCGTGGTTAGCTTTTATTCATATTTTACTACAAAGCCATCAGGAAAGCATACCATAAGTGTTTGTATGGGGACAGCCTGCTTTGTACGTGGATCGGACAAGATATTGGAAAAATTTAAGGATCGGCTTGGAATTGAGTCCAATGAAACTACTGAGGATAGCTTGTTTACAATAAAGGATGTTCGTTGTATTGGGGCTTGCGGTCTTGCACCTGTAGTGATGGTTGATGGTAAGGTTTATGGCAGGGTAAAGGAAGAAGATGTGGACAACATCATAAATGAATATCGTGGGAAGGAGACGAAAAATATTGATAAAGTCCTTAGATGATTTAAATCAAGTCAGGCAGCAATATTCAGACCTTTTGGCATTGAGAGAGCACCGAAGTGCGCCAGGACCCCGTATGAACATCATGGTTTGCGGTGGTACAGGGTGTTTATCAAGCGATAGTGATAAGGTTGTAAAAAATCTGGAGCTTATTCTTAAGGCTCGAGGATATGCTGATGAAGTAAAAGTAGTCAGAACAGGCTGCTTTGGTTTTTGTGAGCAGGGTCCAATAGTCAAAATTGAGCCAGACAATGTATTTTATGTCCGTGTGAGTCCGAAGGACGCCAAGGATATAGTGGATGAGCATGTTGCGAAGGGCAATTCAGTAGAACGGCTTCTTTTTGAAGATCCGCTGAAGAAAGAGAGGGTTCATAGCCACGAGGATATGGCCTTTTATAAAAAGCAGGTTCGTGTTGCGCTCAGAAACTGCGGTGTAATAAATCCTGAGGATATACATGAAGCTATTGCTGTAGGTGCTTATGAAGCTATGGGGATGGCTCTTACCAAGATGTCAAGGGATGAGGTAATTGAGGTGGTAAAAAAGTCGGGGCTTCGCGGACGTGGTGGCGGTGGATTTCCAACAGGACTCAAATGGGAGATAACCAAGAAGCAGGAGGGCGCAGTTAAGTTTATTATATGCAATGCGGATGAGGGTGACCCTGGTGCATTTATGGACAGAAGCATACTTGAGGGAGATCCTCACAGCGTAATAGAAGCAATGGCTATAGGTGCCTATGCTATAGGAGCAGACACGGGAATTGTATATATACGCGCCGAATATCCTCTTGCTGTAGCCAGATTGAATATAGCAATAAAGCAGGCCCGGGAGCTTGGCGTACTTGGAAAGAACATATTTGGTACAGATTTTAGCTTTGATGTGACTTTGAAATATGGCGCCGGCGCTTTTGTGTGTGGTGAAGAGACAGCACTTATCAACTCTTGTGAGGGTAAACGGGGTGAGCCTGATTATAAACCTCCTTATCCTGCAGAGGAGGGGTATTGGGGGCATCCTACATGTGTTAATAATGTAGAAACCTTTGCAAATATTCCAGTTATCATTACACGTGGTGCAGAATGGTTTGCATCTATGGGGAGTGAAAAAAGTAAGGGAACAAAGGTTTTTGCTCTTGCAGGAAAGATAAACAATGTAGGCCTGGTTGAAGTACCAATGGGTATTACACTGCGTGAAATAATATATGATATTGGGGGAGGTATATCAGGAGGCAAAAGATTTAAAGCTGTACAGACGGGTGGACCCTCGGGGGGAGTTTTGACAGAAAAGGAGCTGGATACACCTATTGATTATGACAGCCTTCTGGCAGTCGGTTCAATGATGGGCTCCGGTGGAATGATTGTAATGGATGAAGACGACAACATGGTGAATATTGCAAAATTCTATTTGGAATTTACAATGGATGAAGCTTGTGGAAGATGTGCCCCAGGCCGTATTGGTACTAAGAGGCTGTTTGAAATGCTCCATAATATAACCCAAGGCAAAGCCACTATGGCGGACCTGGATGCAATGAAACAGCTTGCATATCTTATAAAGGACAGCTCCTTGTGTGGATTGTGCCAGACAGCTCCGAATCCTGTAATCAGTACAATGAAGCATTTTTGGAATGAATACCTGGCTTTTGTAAAGGATGTGGACCATCCCCGGGGAGAAGGAAGATACACGCCCAAGAATAAAATCGGAATGAAATCCTAAACTCTAAAGAGGTGAAATAATGCTAGATAGTAAGGAAAACCATGAACAAAAAAGAATACTTAATGTTCGAATAAACGATCAGGAAATTAAAGTTCCAGAAGGAATAACTGTTCTCGAGGCTGCACATGAGGCTGGTATTAAAATACCTACATTGTGCCATTTGGATCTTCATGACTTTCAAATGTTCAATAAAACTGCATCCTGCAGGGTTTGTATGGTTGAACTGGTAGATGCCCGAAACAACCGAAACAAGCTGGTACCTTCATGCGTAACAAGTGTACAGGATGGGATGGCTATACGTACCGATACTCTGCGTGCAATTAGAGCAAGAAGGGGAGCTGTCGAACTTCTCCTGTCCAACCATCCAAATGAGTGCTTTACATGTCCTAAAAACCGGGAATGTGAACTTCAAGCTCTGGCTGAAGAATTGAATGTAAGAAAGATCCGGTGGGAAGGCGAGAGAATGAGTTATCCGAAGGATATGTCCAGTGATGCCATAGTAAAGGATGCTAATAAATGTATTTACTGTCGAAGATGTGAGACAGGGTGCAACGAGGTTCAAACCTGCGGCATATTGTCAGGGATCGGACGCGGGTTTAATGCTCACGTAGGGCCTTTTGCCAATATACCAATGGTGGAGTCATCCTGTACGTATTGCGGTCAATGTGTTCAGGTATGTCCTACTGCTGCACTTACGGAAGTATACCATACAGATAAGGTATGGGAGGCACTAAACGATCCGGACAAGCATGTTATAGTGCAAACTGCTCCAGCTGTACGTGTAGCATTAGGTGAGCTTTTCGGAATGGAGGCTGGCTCTATTGTAACCGGTAAAATGGTAACTGCATTGAAGCGTATGGGATTTGATGGAGTGTTTGATACTGATTTTGGTGCAGATATTACAGTTATGGAGGAAGCATCTGAGCTTATTTACCGGATTAAGAATAAAAAAACACTTCCGATTTTAACAAATTGCTGTCCTGCCTGGGTAAAATTTATTGAGCATCAGTTCCCTGAACTGATCCATATTCCATCCACATGTAAATCACCGCATATAATGTTTGGATCTATAGCAAAAACCTACTATGCAGAGAAGAACGGGTTGGATCCCGATAATATTGTAGTGGTTTCGGTTATGCCCTGCATAGCTAAAAAAGCAGAAGCAAAACGTCCTGAGCTTACAAAGGATGCGCATAATAATGTAGATATAGTTATTACCACAAGGGAATTAGGGGCTATGATAAGGGAAGCCGGAATAGAGTTTGATAGACTGCCTGATAGTGAATTTGACCGACCCCTTGGGGAAACAACGGGTGCTTCAGTTATATTTGGTACAGCTGGAGGAGTAATCGAAGCAGTAATGAGAACTGCTTGTGAATGGCTAACAGGAGAGCCGCTTAAAAAGGTAGAGTTTGAGGAACTTAGAGGTTTGGAAGGGGTACGTAAGGCAACTGTAAAAATAGGTGATCAGGAATTTAAAATAGGAATAGCAAGTGGACTTGGGAATGCGAGGATGATTCTTGAGGATATAAGGGATGGAAAGGCTGATTATCATGCAATTGAAATTATGGCCTGTCCGGGAGGTTGTGTTGCAGGTGGAGGACAGCCTTATCACCATGGTAATAATGAGATTATTAAAAAGCGTAGAGAAGCTATATATGAAGAGGATAAAAATAAAAAGATCAGAAAGTCTCATGAGAATAAAGAAGTATTGGAACTTTATAAGAATTATCTGGGAGAGCCGTTTGGGGAAGATGCACATGAACTCCTCCATACTCATTTTGAAGAAAGAGAAAGAATTTAGCAATTGGATTTAAAGGGGGCTAAATGTATTTCAAGAAACTTATAATTTAGATTTTTCCAGGGCTCTTTAACTTTAGTGTATTCTTTTGTATAATAAGGGCACTGGAGGGATTAATAGTGTTTGAAGTAGAGATAAAAGCAAAGGTTAATTGCAATGTTCTAAGTAAAATCAAAGAACGGATTAATTTATTAAATCCATCTAAATATGAGAAAGTCATATACCATGATGTCTATTATGATAATTGTTCTAACGAATATTATAGAAATGAAAAGGAACTGCGTCTAAGAAAAATCACTCAGGGTGATAACACATATACAAATGTATTTACTTTTAAAGACATGCCTTTTGATTATGCCACAAAATCAAAAAATGAATATGAAGTGAATTTAAGTGATTTTAGCACAATGAATGATATTTTATTGAAATTAGGTTTTAATAAAGATATCGAGTTTGTTAAGGAATGTGAAAATTATTATGTAAAATTTAATGGGAAGGATATTTCAATTACTATTGCTTATCTGCCAGACTTAAAAGAATATTTTATTGAGTTGGAAATATTGGAAGTATGTGTAGATGAAAACATTAATAATTTAAAAGAAATATTATCTGAATTACTATCCGATTTTTCAATTTCAGAGCAAAATGTGACAAGTAAATATTATACTGATAGTATCAGGGAAAAAAGGAAGGGAGGATAAGTATTATTTTTTATTAGTTTTTTGATAGATTATTCCAAAAGAGTAGATAGCAATGAAAGATTATGTTATAATAAGTGAGCTAGAAAAATTAGGAGTTCATTACATAATGTTCATTAACTAATATAAAAAATGAATAGTAATTTAATCTGTATATAAATGATATTATTTTTGCTTGGGGATAGGTTTACATGAACACACAAAAACAAACATCTGAATATAATAATACTCGTGAAATCATGGCATTTAGAATTATATGTTTGCTTGGAGCGATTCTTTCTCCTCTAATTGGGGTTTTATGGCACTTTACATATTCAGGGGACGTTCCTATAGCTAGAACTAATACCTTTTTTTATTCGAGTATGTTTACTGCACTATTTGGGAGCATATATTTTTTGTCCTTAAAAAATAATTTTATTCAAAAAAATACCTACATTTTTGCTAATATTATTTGTTACACCGCAACGTTCGTAATACTTTATGTAGCATACATAGAGAACTACAACCAAAACATTATTTTTCTTTTATTGTTTGTATTTTTTGCTGTTGTAATGGTTTTAAGAAAGATTTCACATCTGTTAATTTATATGGGTATTGCAGGTACCCTAACAATGGTATTATTGTTTGCTGCGGATAAGCCTGGTGTTAGTAGAGGTATCGTTGCGTTGTTTATTGTTCTTTTTTATACAGTTGCTTTTATGAGTATGAAATTTAAATTATATACAAAAAAAGAACTTGAAATAAGTGAGGCACATTATAGAAGTTTGGTTGAAATAGCCCCACTCGGAATTATTATTCATAAGGATGGAGAAATTCTTTACACCAATCCGGTTTTTTTAGAGATGATGGGCTTATCAAAGGAAGATAATATTATTGGAAAACAAATAGTTGAATTAATTCATCCTGATCATAGAAATGCTGTAAAATTTGATATAGAAAAAAGATTTATACGTGAAAGACTTGATTTTGTAGAACAAAAACTTGTATTACTTGATGGGAGTAACATTGAAGTTGAAGCAGATTCCATAGAAGTAAAACATATGGGCAAATCAGTTGTTATGTGCATATTTAAAGATATCACTGATAGAAAGAAAACAGAAAGAATGCTTATTGAGGCTGAGTTTAGGTACCGTGGTCTTATAGAAAGTACTTTAGTTGGAGTATTTCTGTATCGGGATAAATTTGTATATGTTAACCCTTATCTTGAGAAGCTTTTGGATTACTCAAAAGAGGAGCTATATAGCATGAGTCTTTTTGATGTTATTCATCAAGATGACCAATATGTGATTGATCAATATAATCCGCAGTGTGCAGGGACAGATATAATAAGGCAGTTTAGAATTATAAAAAGGGATAAAACTATAATATTTGTTGAGGCACATGCAATAAATACTATTTATGACGGAAGTCCGACAACTATTGTTACACTTTTAGATATTTCTCACATTAAAAAAACTGAGGAGCAAATAAAATATATTGCTTATCATGATTCTTTGACAGACCTTCCAAATAGATATATGTTAAATGATTATCTTGATAAGGTAATTTCATGCGGTAATCCCGACAATTCAACAAATACGGCAGTGATTGGTGTTATGCTTGTAGACCTTGATAGATTTAAGATTATCAATGATTCTTTAGGACACAGTTTTGGGGATATTGTCCTTAAAGAAGCTGCACAAAGGCTAAAAAGTTGTGTAGGAGAGAACGATGTAGTCTTTAGATATGGCGGTGATGAATTTGTAATAGTATTGCCGGATACAGATACCAGGAAATGTGCAGAGACTGCTAAGAGGATTACCCAATTATTTGGTCAACCTTTTATAATAAATGATCAAAAAACATTTTCTACTATAAGTGTAGGAATCAGTTTGTTTCCAGAGGATGGCAGCAATGCGGAAATGTTGATCAAGAATGCCGATGTAGCTATGTATGTTGTGAAGGATATTGGAAGAAACAATTATCAGTTTTATCATGAAAGCTTCAATAGAGAGCTTTTGAGGAAAATGGAACTTGAGAATGGACTTAGAAAAGCGTTGGAAAATAACGAATTTGTTCTTTACTACCAACCACAGATTGACTTGAAATCAGGAAAAGTAGTAGGTCTTGAGGCTCTTATACGCTGGTATCACCCGGAGTATGGTTTGGTGTATCCCGCAGAGTTTATCCCTCTTGCAGAGGAGACAGGTCTTATTGTGCCAATTGGGAAATGGGTACTGGAAACTGCGTGCAGACAGAATAAATCATGGCAGGATGCGGGCCTTGGTAACATACCTGTTGCAGTGAATGTCTCTGCATACCAAATACTTCATTCGGACCTTTCGTCCGTTGTAAGTGAAGTGTTGGATAAAACTAAATTGGATCCACGTTGTTTGATATTGGAAATAACAGAAAGTATAATGCAGGATGTAGAAAAGACAGATCAAATAATTAATGTTCTTAAGTCATTTAATGTAAAAGTGGCAATTGATGATTTTGGAACAGGATATTCCTCAATTAGTCTTTTAAAGAATCATCAATTTGATATTCTAAAAATTGATCCTTCGTTTACATTTGATTTGAAAAAAGATAAGAACTCGATAGATTTAATCAAGCTAATTATTGATTTTGCTTGCCAGCGCAGCTATTCAATTATTGCAGAAGGAATAGAAGACGAAGAACAGGCTAAAATTTTGACAGAAAAAGGTTGCACATGGGGACAGGGGTTCTATTATAGCAAACCAATACCTGCTGGAACCATTGAGGAATTTCTAAGTGAATTGCTCCCTTGTTGCTAAGTACACCGCAGTAAAACATAGGAAATGTTTATTCAATTGACAGACAAAGAAAATATAAAAACATCAAGATAAAAAAATTAAGAGTGTAAACTTTTAGAATAATACTATGGATTTAGTGTTCATCTATAATTTTATTCTAAAAGTTTACACTCAACTATTTATTCTTCTTAGCCAAAAAGAATCTTTGATAGAGTTTTATTCGAATTTACAATTCTCACAAAAATGTAACTGAGCGTAAAAGTTATTAGTGTTACTCCAAGAATCCTGACTGAAACCGGTGTATACTTCCATATATCCATTCTATCTATCCACATATCTTCAATAAACATATGAACCAGATATATTCCGAAGGAAGCTTCAGACAAAAGCGAAACTGTATTTTTTAACTTGTTGCTTAATAATTTATCCCAGTTGATTTGCTTAAATAGTATAAAGAAAGCAAGAGACAAAAGAAATACAGGTAAACTGAAGTAAGAATAAAAAGCTTCATTGAGCGTTTCATTTCCCAGATTTGATATATATACCAGCATGGGAATTGCAACGAGCGACGCAATTCCTACCATATAAAATATCATTCGTAAAGATTTTTTCATTTCTACACTGCCAATATAATATCCCAGAACGAAGTAACCAAGATAGCCTGTTAGATAAGAAGAAGCCAATAGGGATATACTTAGGTCTCCGGAATAGATTAATCGGTAGAATGATTCGATGGTTGGATATATAACAGCGATTAAGATCCACAAAAAAATATATATCTTTGTTTCCCCGATTGAAAACTTCTTTATTGCAGCCCTCATCACAGGTATAAAAAGGTAAATGGCAAGTATTGTGTACATAAACCACATGTGATAATAGGTTGTATTGGATAAAACATCCTTAAGGCATATTCCTGGCATGGATCCTAAGCTGGAACCATCAGGTTCCAGCAGAAAATGCTTTGCAAAGGAGTAAAATATTGACCAGATGACAAAGGGAATTCCGAGGCGGACAAACCTTTTTTTAATAAATACTCCATAAGACTCATCGCGAGCAGGGTTTAACAGTAAAACACCACTAATCATAAAAAATACCGGAATGCACCATCTGATGCACGAATCAAAGATATTTGCAATCCACCACTGATTGCTTTCAAGTTTCCCACTGCTTATATTTGCCACTATGCTCGATGAGGCATGTCCAATAATGACTGCAAAAATGGATAATACTCTTAAAACATCTATATATAATATTCTACTGCTTTTTTTTGCCACTGCTTCTGGTTTTAGCATCTCTTCATCTGTAGATTCTATTTCTGCTATTTCCGTGCTCATTAAAATTTCCCTCACTTATCAAATATAATTTTGTGTTTATTACTGTTTATGCAATTAGTTCCTGATATTCAGTTTCAGGAGTTTCTTTTTCAACATTTCCTTTTCTTAAGAGCTTGTTCCAGCCTACTTTTACACCTTTTAAGGCGGAGAATAGGGATTTGTAAACCACAAATGTCATAATCAGTTTGTATGCAGCCCTCTGGAAGAAATACAGCCTCAAAGGTTTTGTGTCTTCCTTTTCCAGATTGAAGGCATATAAGGTAATGAGATAGTCGATAATAAAGAACACCATATATGTAAGCACAGCTAACAATGGCTTAGCTCCGAATAAACCCATGAAAAAGATAACTTCGGAGATAGGAGTTAGTGCCTGGAAAACGAATTGGTAAAGCCACATGTTTGGTAACGCAGCAAAACCTAAAATTTTATTGTCTTTATTGAACAATGATTTTCTGTGTTTCCAAAGACACTGCAAGGTCCCATAAGACCATCTCAATCTTTGCTTCAAAAATCCATCAAGGTCCTCTGGTGCTTCAGTATAAGCCCGTGCACCTTCCTCATAAACTATCTTAAATCCCTGCTCAAGAAATGTAAGTGTAATATCGGCATCTTCAGCAAGGGTATCCTCTTTATAGTAGCCAGCTGCTTTTACATATTCTTTTCTCCAAGCTCCAATAGCTCCGGGAACAACAGGAATGCAATTCAGCTCATCAAAGGCACGGCGTTCAAGATTAAGTCCTGTGACGTATTCGATATGCTGACATTTTGTAATGAAATTATTCTTATTTCCTACCTTTACGTTGCCCGATACAGCGGCAACCTCATCATTTTCAAAGTGCCTTACCATTAAAGAAACTGCCTTGCTATCTAATATAGTATCTGCATCTATGACAACTACGATTTCTCCATAAGCTTCTTTAAAGCCTCCGTTGACAGAAGAGGATTTGCCTCCGTTTTCTTTTGAAATCAGCCTTACTTTAGGATGATCACCAAAACGCTGTTTTACAGCTTCTGCTGTTCTGTCCGTTGACCCGTCGTTTACTACAATTACTTCGATATTCGGATAATCGCTTTCCAAAATCGATTCAACAGTCTTGCATATAACCTTTTCTTCGTTATATGCAGCAACGACAATACTTGCCATGGGTGTAAAAATGCCGCTGAACTTCTTTTGCATATGTTTCTTTTTTTGCCTGGTGGCAAAGAATATCAAAAGTACAAATCTTAGTACTCCGATAATGGTTGCTGAAATGAATAAAATCCTTACAAACAAATTAAAACTTGATTTTAAGGTAAGTAACAGGTTGATAGCCATTATGCTGGCACTTTCCTGTATTTTTACAGTAGGCATAACAGAGCTTCTATCTTTATTCATAAGGGTACTTACTGTCTCAAAACTGTAGCCCTTTGACTTTAAATCTTCAATAATTAAGGGGAGTGTTTTCACTGTGTTTTTAACATTGACGCCATCATCATGAAGCAGAACAATATTGCCGGTTCCGAGTTGTTGGTTTATACTGCTTACGATTTCATTGGAAGGATGCCCCTCCCAGTCCTTTGGGTCAATGGCGCTTCCGATTAGAGCATAACCCATGCTGTCTATTCCTTTAAATACTGCTGCTTCACCTGGAGAGCTTAAATCCCATTCAACATTATATGGCTGTCTGAACAAGAGCGTTGAATGCCCGGTCAAAATTTCAATAATTTTATTTGTCATATTTAATTGAACACGCGTTGTTAGTATGGAATACTGCGGTAAATCCTTATGATCATATGTATGATTTCCAATATCATGTCCCTCATTATAAATTCTTTTCAAAATGTTAGGGTTAGACCATGCGTTTTTTCCTATAACAAAGAAGGTTGCCTTTATATTATAACGTTTTAATATATCGAGGATCTGCGGGGTGTACTCTTTTGTAGGTCCATCGTCAAAAGTCAGGGCAATTTTCTTTTGCTTTGGATCTGTACCTTCTCCTAATCCTCCAATATATGTGGAATTATAATCAATAACTGAAAGTGTATCATCCGATTGTAGCTTGAGTCTTTTACCAAGATAAATTTTGGACTTGCTTAAATTATAAATGATTTCGCCCTGGGTAGTGGTATTTGAAAGATCGGTAGTGTCAACGGTTTCTTCCGAAATACTCAGGTCTGTTATTGATTCTTTTAAATTATCCAAGCTAGAAAAGACACTCCATAATTTCTCATCCTCGGAACCCAAACGCCATAAGGAAAATTGGTGGATTCCAAGTTTTTGGGAAAAGGATATCTGATTATATGCAACTATACTGTCGTTGAACCAAAGCGTATGTGATTCTTTTCCATTCATATAATTAAATGTAGGGTTGCAATACTTTGTATCCCATTTAATAGCGGCTTTATTGGATCTGTAGAGCTGCATAACTTCTGAACTGGACATACTGGTAACTTTCCCGGATTCTTTGTTAGTCCAGTCATAGCCGTAAAGACCAAGACCTACAATGATTTTATCAGCAGGTACTTTTATGTTTTTCAGAATGTTTTCATACCAATCCTTTGAAGCAATTGGTCCGGAACTGCTTTTTTCATTATGTTCATCATACATCATCAAAATGATGCTATCGGTGGATGTAGCCAATTTTTCCAGATCATATGCACTTTTTTGTGGCTGAACATCAACAGTAAGCTGGAGTTTGGCAGCTTTAAATGATGAATAAAGCTCTGAAATGAATAGTGAATAATTATTTTTACATTCGTCATCCAAGTTTTCAAAGTCAATATTGAACCCGCAAAAACCGTTTTTTAAAGCTTCGGTTTTTAATTGGTTGATAAATTTGTCTCTGTTAGCCTTTGTAGAGATTATTGCTTTTACAAGATTTCCATTCCATTTTTCATTCACATAATTATTTACCAGAGGCATGACTTTTACGTTATTTTTAGTTGCTATATCCATAACTTCCTTGTTAATAGTACCCGTTACACCTAGCTGGTCGTTCAGCTGATACCAACCGGGAATTAATACATCGATGAGGCTGGCATTCTTTTTGAAGGAAGCCAGACTTTTTGGATCCCAATCAACATAGAAACCGTAAGTTTTATTGGAGGTTTTGTTTTTTGTGATAGAATTTAAAGATGTATCTGTTGTGCCTGAAGTAACTTCAGTATCCTTCATAGTAGAGGATGCAAAGGTACCGCTGCCTAAAAGTCCTGTAAAAAATATATTTCCAAACATGATTACTAAAATAGCAGAGACAAGAACAGTTCTTTCTATTTTTGACCATCGAAATCCATCAGCATCGTGGAAAACATATAATCGGGAATAACGTGTTTGCTGAATGCTTTTACAACTGTAAATATTCTTGAATATTGGAAAGGCTGAGGCTGCAATAAGTAAATCCATTAACAAGGTCAGAAGGTACTCGTAGTGCCCATTCATAAGCAGTGTTACAAAATCATTGATAGATTCATAGCCTGATAAAAGAATAGGCAGGCTATCTTTAAATAAAACCATTTTAGCCATGGCATAGATAAGAATGCCCAGAATGAAACCGGAAGACAAAGCCAGTGTACTTAGGCCTCTAGCGATTACAATCAGTAAAACCAGCCCGCAGATGGCGAGCCCTGCTTTTAAATCGTATAAAAGCGCATAACCGGCAAAGCTACCCAAACCTGAGGCCCATGCAAACTTTTTAGCTTCGGCTTCGTGTGAAAAACTCAGAGATAACAATTTGGATAGATTATACACTGCAGGTATAATTAACACCCCTGCTAATACTAGTTTGAGGATGCCACCGCTGGTGCTTCCTATAGTGTTGAAAATACTTGTAAAAACTGAATACAGTCCGGGACATAAAACTGTAAAACCAAGCCCTATGATCATTGCTGGAAGGTTTAAACTGCAAACTAAGGCTATAAGAGCAATGGTCACCAATCTTAGACCGTGCAACGGAAACAGGCCTATAAGTATACCTATGGAATACGCTAATGCTGTATTGGTATCTGAACCATTAAGCAAAAGTGACTTTACAGCTTTTTTGGTTAATTTTCTTACCATGACTCCTCCACCTATCTAAAAAAATTTATATATACTGAACTCACAAAATATTTTTGTTTTTAGAAATGTGAGTTCATAAAATCAAATTACATGATTATGCACTTTACTCTTATGAAAACTGCGAAGAATAAAGTGCAAAATATGTTGCTTAAAAAATATTATAATAACTTTAATCCATACATAATTTCGCATAATAGTACTTCGTGGGGTGAATTACTAATTTTGACGTATTATTTAAAATTTTTTTATGGGATTGAAAATTCAGAAGAAGAAAAATGAGACCAGGATCTTACATTTGGCTTGTTTGAGATATATTTGGTTAAAATTAAATCGAGCTTATCTATGGAAGTATATGGATAGAAAAATACTGCGTTGACATTTCCTAAAAGGTGATATAAAATCGGATATCAAGATCACAATTTTCCATTTACTTGGTTTTATTTGCAAGTGATATGTGACAATTGAGTGACCTGAAATGCACAGACTCTAAGTGTTGGGGATATTGGCAAAAATGAAGGTATGTGTATGAATTATTAGGATTAAATTGTGGGGGAGCTTTTATGATAAAAAAAGACCTAAATGAATCATTGGGAAAAAGTATTGTTTTTTTCGCATTATATGCTTTGATACCACTAGCTGTATTCCTTACTGCTCTTATTGGATTTTGGCCGGGACTGGTCACTGCCGATTCGGGTTACCAGTGGGAAATGGCAAAAGGAACAGCCCCAATGAATGCTGTACATCCTGTTGCACATACAGTGCTAATTAAGCTGTTGCTTACAATTTGGGATAATCCTGCCGTTATCACTCTTTTTGGTGCGATATCCCTTTCTTTTTCATTTGCGTTCTGTCTTTTTGTTTTGCATCGTCGTGGGGTAAACCGCTTCTTACTCTTGGGAGCTTCACTTATATTTGCACTATCTCCTAACAATTTAGTTTTATCCATTACAATGTGGAAGGATATCCCATACACAGCAGCGTTACTGGCAGCAACAGGATTCATATTGTATCTTTCAACTGTCAGGCGAACAGCTGAAGGTAATTTACCTTCTTCGAGAATAGTCATGGTGAGCTTGTATATGACTTCAATATTCTTAAACTTATGCTGGGCATTCCGATATAATGGCTCTATGGTAACTTTCGGGGGATTAGCAGTGCTCCTTATATTCATGTGGAAGGAAAAACTCTCCAAAAAGATTTTGCCGGTGCTCCTATCGGGACTTGTTGTGGGGATTTTTGCGAATAATATTTTGCCTGCATGTGTAAATTCACTTCCAAACACATATGATTACACAACAAAATATATGATAAGACAAGTTATGGGCGCCGATTTGCAAAGTCAGGCTCTTTCTGAAGAGAATAGTGAGAAATTGTGGAAAATCTTCGACAAAGAGAAGGTTAAAGAGAATTTTGTTCCTGAAGATTTCAGTCCTGTTTTATGGAATGATGAGATTTGGGCAAATTATGGTGAAAATCCGGATGCAAGGGGAGAAGTGCGCAAAATGTATTTTCAGACTCTCACTAAAAAACCCCTGGTTATGATTCAAAATGCCCTTCAATCATCAAACATGGTATGGGGAATTAAAAAGCCTTCAGGTGTTAATCAATCGGACTGTGTTCTCTATCCCCCTGAGGAATACAACCCAATAGGGATTGCTGAATATAATAATGCGATATCAGGTACAATATCACAATATGTCAACCTGTCTAAAAAGAGTTCATTTTTTAGTGTGTTCTGGCGAAACGGACTATGGCTGATCATTTCAATTGCGCTGTTGTTTGTGCTTTTGCAGAAAAAAGTATTTAGTTCCATATTTGTTTTTGTACCTATAGCGTTATCAACAGCTTCCTGTATTATTGCAGTAACGGCCGAATATAGGTATGTATGGCCTTTATACGCTATTATACCGATACTTTTTGTATATTTTTTGTATGAACGTTCCAACACAAAACAAATATAATCCTATAACTTACAAAAGCTGGATTTCTGAGTTTCTATATAATTACAATGTAATTGTTTCGCTAGTAATATTATTTTCCATGTATTTATTTATCGTAACCAATAGTATATAATAAATCTAGAATACAGGGAGTGGAATAGTCGGTTTTTGGGAATATTTATTTATTCCACTGCGCAGATGGAAAGGAATTATGTAAACAATGGAAAAACAAAACTTTTCTTACTATGAGGTTACGAAATTCAACAGCATAAAGGAAATGCTTGATATAGCTGTCAAAGAGGCAGGCGATAAAATTGCGTTTAAATATAAAGAAAGCAATGGAGAGTTTGTTCAAATAAACTACTCTGATTTTGTAAAACAAGTTGATTCGCTTGGTGCTGCATTAAGCGAAATTGGATTTTCAGATAAACATATAGCATGTATCGGAAGTAACAGTTATAAATGGGTTTTAACTTATCTTACCGTACTTAAAAGTGCAGGTGTATATGTTCCTATTGACAAGGAACTTCCATCCAAGGACATTTTACATATTTTAAATGAGAGTGAGTCCAGTGTTGTATTCTATACTAAGATGCATGAAGAGCTGTTTATGAACAATGTTGACAAGCTTCCCGGTGTAAAGCTTTATATAGGGTTTGACCGCTCTGAAGATTGTGGGAATTTTCTATCCTTTGATAAGCTTATAGAACATGGGAAGAAATGTGATAGCACTAAATATCAGTCATTAAGAAGTGATCCTAATTCACTTAAAATGCTTGTATATACATCAGGTACAACTGGAATTGCTAAGGGTGTAATGCTTTCGGAGCATAACCTTGTATCAAGTATTTATGATGGATTGCGGGTATCAACTGTTTATGACACTTGTCTTTCTGTTTTGCCATACCATCATACATATGAGGCAGTAAGCGGTATTCTTGTGTCACTTCATCACCACTCAACTATATGCATCAATGACAGCTTAAATGCGGTTATGAAAAATCTTCAGATTTATAATCCATCGTATATTTATCTCGTTCCGGCCTTTGCAGAGCTATTTCATTCAAGAATTATGAAAAATATTAGAGAATCGGGAAAGGAAAAAGCCTTTGGCAAGCTGATTTCTTTAAGTAATTTTTTGAGAAAAGCCGGTATTGATTTGAGAAAAACCTTATTCAAATCAATACACAAAGCCTTTGGGGGCAGGCTGAGAAAAATAGTGTGCGGTGGTGCACCAATTCGTCCTGAGATAGGAAAGTTTTTTGATGATATTGGAATTAGTCTGATAAATGGTTATGGAATAACAGAGTGTTCTCCTTTGGTATGTGCAAACCACGACATGTTTAACGATTACCATACTGCAGGTATAAAGCTGCCGTGTTTAGACTGGAGAATTGACAGTCCAAACGAAGAGGGTATTGGGGAAATTTGTGTTAAGGGCGATGTTGTTATGCTTGGCTATTACAAGCAACCGGAAAAAACTGCAGAGGTATTAAAGGATGGGTGGTTTTATACAGGTGATTACGGTTTTATTAATAGCAAGGATCAGCTTGTAATTACAGGGAGAAAGAAGAATATCATAGTTTTGAATAATGGCAAGAATATTTATCCGGAAGAGATAGAGGGGTATGTTCAAGGGATTGATTATGTTGTAGAAGTTGTGGTAAGAGGGATTATAGATGAAAAAGGGGACGAAAGTTCGCTTTTGGCGGAGGTGTTCCTCAGCGAAGAAAAAACTGCGGAAGAGGTACTAAGAGATATCAAAAAGGTAACTCATGATCTTCCAACTTACAAGCAGATTTCGAAGGTAATAATCAGAACTGAGGAGTTTGATAAGACAACTTCGAGAAAAATTAGAAGATAGCAAAATCATTACTTGTAAAAGATTTCGAAGGGGCGGAGAAAGTAAATTTCCAACTACATGATCTTATAAAGGATTGATACGGTATATAGGCAGTGCTTTATAACACTGCCCCATATACTATGCATATAAGTTTTGGTACAGGCGTAACAGGTCATTAAGTATCGCTAAACATCGCTAAACTAAGACCTATTGAAAAAGGGTGTCTTTTGTTGTATAATGGAAATAAGAGGACATTATTTATATATCGATTTTTCTTTACAAAAACTTAACGGGTCAATTACAAAATCA
This sequence comes from Acetivibrio cellulolyticus CD2, assembly GCF_000179595.2. Taxonomy (NCBI): domain Bacteria; kingdom Bacillati; phylum Bacillota; class Clostridia; order Acetivibrionales; family Acetivibrionaceae; genus Acetivibrio; species Acetivibrio cellulolyticus. The sequence continues at coordinate 189,098 of NZ_JH556659.1, forward strand.
TTTCGGAAAATCTTTAGTTGCGTGAAGTGCTAATTTCTACAGGTCACATCAATGTTATGCTTCATGGTGAACAGGATAAAAATTGTTCAAGGAGGAGTTCTCGTGAAGATTGATAACAACATGGCTTTTAGAGCTACGAAAGGCTTAAAAGTCAATCAAAGTGACAAAAAAGGATCTGTTGAAAAATTTTCAGATACATCGACAAACGGAGCAGCAGATGAAAAGCTTAATATCTCAGAAGAGAATAGGGGTCAAATCAAAGAACTGCAAAAATCAAGCAGTAATATTCAAAATGGCATATCTCTTATTCAGACTGCAGAAAGCGCACTTGAAGAAACTTATAAAAAATTGCAAACTGCAAGGGAGCTTATAGTAAATGCAAGCAATCAAGAAAACATTCCTTCAGAACGTGCAGCAATTCAGAAGAAGATTACAAAATTAAATGATGATATAAATAAAATTGCAGCCAATACGGAATTTAACTCCAGAAAACTTTTAGCGGGTGATGAATCAGTTGAGTTTTATACTGGTTCAAATAACAGTGCCAGAATATCAGTTTCTATTGAAGATACGAGTGCTAAGGCTCTGGGTAAAGGGGTTGTTCCCGGTAAATCTTTGGAGAACATCAATGTTAAGGATTTTGAATCTGTTTCTTCCGATCAGCAGATTAGGATTATAGATAAGTCAATTGAAGATGTTTCAACAGAAAAGGAGAAAATTTCTGCAGTTAAGGATAGGCTCAAGGAGACAATAAAGAGTACAGAAACAGAAAGTACCACAGCTAAAGATGGTTTTATAGAAGATTCAGCCATGGCACAAGAGACATTGGCTTCCTACAAAAAGAATGCGTTATTTCAACCCTCAACTACAATGCAAGCTCAGTCAAATCAGTCGAAGCTAGCTGCGTTACAACTTCTTGCATAAAAATAAAACATATGGGCTTCAAAACGAAGCCTGTTAAATATATGTTAATCAAAATTATTAGTTAATAATCATAAACTGAGACAAGAAGCCGGGAGCAAAAAACAATCCCGGTTTTTCTTTATGCAAGTAAGTATTTTTTGTACTAAGGAATAGCTGAAACATTACTCTGGATTTTTTATATATATTGATTTTTTGTTACGTTTATGTTGGATAATCGTTAAAATTTGTTTATAATTTATATAAACAAATTACTATTAAATTATGCCATGAAGAACGATTATTTGGAGCTGATATAAATATGACAGAGGAAGTAACTGACAAGCTTGAAAACCCTCAGTTGGAGATGGCCTTCAATTTTGTTCAGTACACTAATAGAAACGTATTTTTGACCGGAAAAGCCGGTACTGGAAAAACTACATTTTTGCACAATTTAAAAAAGGTATCCCCAAAACGCATGATTGTGGTTGCACCTACGGGAGTAGCTGCTATCAATGCCGGAGGAGTGACTATTCATTCGTTTTTTCAATTGCCATTCGGGCCCTTTATTCCTGTTCAAAATAATGAAGATGGTACAGAAAACAGGAACATACAGAAATTTAGCAGAGAAAAGATAAATATTATTCGAAGTATGGACTTGCTCGTAATTGATGAAATCAGTATGGTGCGTGCAGATATGCTCGACGCAATAGATGATGTGCTTAGAAGATTCAAAAACAGGCATAAGCCCTTTGGCGGTGTTCAATTGCTTATGATAGGAGATATCCAACAATTGGCACCGGTTATAAAGGATGATGAATGGGCTATTTTGAAGGAATGGTACCATTCCATATATTTTTTTAGCAGCAGGGCACTGATGCTGACTCAATATATCAGCATTGAATTAAAGCATATATATAGGCAAAAGGACTTTGTGTTCATTGATCTGCTCAATAAGATACGGGATAATAGAATTGAGGCTGGTGTATTAAATGAGCTAAACAAAAGGTATGACCCCGATTTTGCAAAGAATACACCGGATGGCTATATTATACTGACAACACATAACCATCAGGCGAAATCGATAAATGAAAGAAAACTTACACAAATCAATTATAGGGAATACTGTTTTAAAGCATGTACTCAAGGAGATTTTCCTGAGTATTCATACCCCACAGATAATGAGCTTGTATTGAAAGAAGGAGCCCAGGTCATGTTCGTTAAAAACGATACCTCCCGGGAAAAGCTATTTTATAACGGCAAAATCGGAATTGTTGAAAAAATAAACAAAGACAGTATCTGTGTAAAGTGTGCAGGAGATGAGAAAAGCATTACTGTTGTACAAGCGGAATGGCAGAATTTCAAATACTCCATCAATGAAGCAACAGAAGAAATCCAAGAGGAGGTTGTAGGGACTTTTATTCAGTATCCCTTAAAGCTTGCATGGGCAATTACCATACACAAGAGCCAGGGATTAACTTTTGAAAAGGCCATTATCGATGCAAGTGCTGCATTTGCTCATGGACAGGTCTATGTTGCATTGAGCCGCTGTAAGACCCTTGATGGTTTGGTACTTGGTTCTAAATTGACGGCAAGGAGTATCATCAGCGATACTACCGTTCGGAATTTCTCATGTGAGGTGTCAAATAATCAGCCCGGGAGCGATGACCTTGAGAAATCCAAATACGGATATCAAAAGGAACTTATATTGGAATTGTTTGATTTTAGTCAGATTGCAAGGCAGTTGACTTACTGCTTGAAGCTGTACCTTGAAAATGCAGGTAGTTTGCATGAAAGCTTAAAGAATGACTTAGAACGGATTATTGCGTTTGTTAATGCTGATTTGCTCACCATTTCAGACAAGTTCAAACCTCATATCAACAAAATGTTGGACGCTGAGCCAAATGCGGAAAAAAATCAACAGTTGCAGGAGCGAATAATAAATGCTTCTAAGTATTACACGGAAAAAATAAAGACCGGGGTCTTAAGTGTTTTAGAGGGAATCTCTGTTGAAAGTGATAACAAGAGCCTAAAAAAGAATGTTGTTAAAGCACTGGAAAAAGTAAACACAGACCTCTTGATAAAGCAGGCCTGTTTTGAAGAGTGCCAGCGAGGATTCCATGTAAAAGCCTTTTTAGATATCAGGGCAAAAGCTTCAATTGAAAAACCTCAGCAGAAGCGGCAGCAAGAGCCAAAGGAGGGTGCAAATGAATTTACATCCACATCTGTCAGTCATCCTGAGTTGTTTGAGAATCTCAAAAGATGGCGGATGCGCAAAGCTGAAGAGTTTGAGCAACCTGCATTCTTCGTATTACATCAGAAGTGCTTGATTCAAATTGTTGAACAATTGCCTTCAACGCTGGAGGAATTACGAAGAATAAAAGGAATTGGAAAAAGGAAAGTAAAAGCCTTTGGAGATGAAATCATTGATATCATAGATCAGTATTGTATGGAAAAGGATATTAAAAGGGATAAACCTTTTAAATTTACTATGTAATTCACGGCGCTGCTGCAAAAATTCTATCAGTTAGAAAGTAGTGTTTTTAAAAAACAAAATTCTATATATTCCATACATGACAAATACAAGCCCGTCTTATATAATAGTGATATACTGAGAATTTACGGAGGAAGAACTTTGGGAAGCAACTTAAAAAGGATAAATGAAATTTTTAGTGATTATAGTGCTGAGGGTAATATAAATACTGCAACTGTAGAAGCTGCTGTCTTAAAGAAGAAAAGTAAAGTCTTGGAGATCAAACTCGGCTCTGATAAATATATTGATGTAAAAGAGATTGAAGGTCTTAATAAATTTATAAAGAAAAGGTTTTCTATAAATGATACTGAAATTACTGTAGAATATGCTGAGGGAACGGATAAAAAGCCTATACAGAATGAAATTAAGAATATTGTATTTTCTATGGCAGATAAACACCCTATTTTAAAAGCAGTAATAAAAGATACTGAATTCGAGGTAATAAATAATATCATAAATTTTAACTTTAAAATTGTGGCAGCCGACGTTTTGCTAGCGATGGGTTATGACAAAAAGATCGGTAAAGCCATAGAGAAACTTTATGGTGCAGTATATAAAATAAATTTTGTTGATAAAGTAAACGGCGAAGAATTAAAAAGGCTGCAAGATGATACAAGAGAAAAGGAAAAACAGCTTGTCAAGGAACAAGCTAAGGCTGCACCTGAATTACCTAAAGAAGCTCCGCAAATAAAGCAGGACAAAAATGCAGAAAACGGTGAAAAGAAAGAAAATACACCTCTGATATTAGGGAGAAATGATAAAATAAAGGAAACTATAATAAAAATTACGGACATTATACCCGATGAGGGAAGAGTAGCAATAATGGGCGAAATATCCAATATTGAAGCAAAGGAATTAAAAAGCGGAAAAACCTTAATATCCTTTGCTTTGTATGATGGTTCCAGTTCCATGACCTGTAAGGCCTTCATTAAGCCGGGCGAGGATGGAGAAGTGTTATCTAGACTCAAAAAGGCCAAGGGTGTTAAACTTGCCGGAAATGCAAGCTTTAGCAAATTTTCCGGAGAAGTTGAGTTTATTGCCAACACAATAGTAGAAACGGATGGTATAAAGAAGGCTAAAAGGCAGGACAATTCAGAGGTTAAAAGAGTAGAACTGCACATGCATACACAGATGAGTCAGATGGATGCTATGTCAAGTGCAACCGATTTAATTAAAAGAGCTATGAGCTGGGGTATGAAATCCATTGCAATCACAGATCACGGAGTTGTGCAGTCCTTTCCAGAGGCTCATAAACTACTCGGAAGAGACAATCCCAACATGAAGGTTGTATATGGAGTAGAGGCCTACCTGGCACCGGATAAAAAGCCTTCCGTGACAAACCTCAAAGGACAGAGTATTGATACTGTGTATTGTGTATTGGATTTGGAAACCACAGGTTTTTCACCATTAACAGAAAAAATTACTGAAGTAGGCATCATGAAACTTAAGGATGGAAAGGTAATAGATCAATTTAGCTGCTTTGTAAATCCTGAAAAGCCTATTCCGGCAAGAGTTGTAGAGGTTACAAACATAACCGATTACATGGTGCAGGATGCAGAAACCATAGAAAAGGTATTTCCTAAAATGCTGGAGTTTATTGAGGGAAGTGTTTTGGTAGCGCATAATGCTGAGTTTGATATTGGTTTCTTAAAGCATAATGCCAAGGTTTTAGGCTATAATTTCGATTTTACATATTTGGACACATTATCCTTAGCTAAGGAGATCTTCCCTGATTATAAATCATATAAATTAGGAAGAATAGCTAAAAACCTCGGAATAAAGGTAGATGTTGCTCACAGGGCCTTAGATGATGTGGATACTACTGTTAAGGTATTTAATATAATGCTTGAAAAACTAAAGGAAAAAGGTGTGCAAACTCTTGAAGATGTAGACACATATAGTTCTGATGAAGAAGCTAAGAAGTCAGAATATAAAAAACTTAAAACTTATCATGCCATAATATTGGCAAAGGATTATGTGGGATTAAAGAATTTGTATAAGTTGGTTTCCTATTCTCACTTGGATTATTTTTATAAAAAACCGCGAATTTTAAAGAGTGTATATAAAAAATACTCTGAAGGGTTAATTCTGGGAAGTGCCTGCAGTGAAGGTGAGCTTTTCCAGGCAATTTTACATGGGAAATCAGATGATGAAATTGAAACAATTGCAAAAGATTATGATTATCTGGAAATTCAACCTTTAGGGAATAATGATTATTTGGTGAGAAAAGAAGAGGTTCCAGATAAGGAATATATAAAGGAAATCAACAGAAAAATTGTTGCTTTAGGTGAACAATTAAATAAACCTGTAGTTGCTACGGGTGATGTTCACTTTTTAGATCCTGAGGATGAGATTTACAGGCGTATACTTGAAGCCGGTCAGGGCTATGATGATGCAGATAAGCAGGCACCTTTATATTTAAAAACTACTGATGAAATGCTTGAGGAGTTTTCCTATTTAGGAGAGGAAAAGGCCTATGAGGTGGTAGTTACAAACACTAATTTGATAGCCGATATGTGTGAACAGATAAGCCCGATTTCTCCTGAGAAATGCCCTCCGCATATTGAAGGGTGCGAGCAGACCATTAAGGATATTTCTTTTGGGAAGGCTCATGAGTTGTATGGAGACCCGTTGCCGGAAATTGTTCAGCAAAGGCTTGACAGGGAACTTGATTCTATCATAAAGAATGGTTTCTCTGTAATGTATATAATTGCTCAAAAGCTGGTATGGAAGTCAAATGAGGATGGCTATCTGGTAGGATCCAGGGGTTCTGTTGGTTCCTCTGTAGTTGCATATATGACGGGTATTACAGAAGTAAATGCCCTGCCGCCCCATTACAGATGCCCAAGTTGCAAATATTCCGATTTTACAGATTACGGTTTTAATAACGGCTTTGACTTGCCGGACAAACCTTGCCCGGTTTGTGGAGAAATGCTTGCCAAGGATGGGATCGACATACCGTTTGAAACCTTCCTAGGCTTTGATGGAGATAAAGAGCCGGATATAGACTTAAACTTTTCCGGAGAATATCAGGCAAAAGCACATAAATATACAGAAGTTATATTTGGAAAGGGTACGACCTTTAAGGCTGGAACAGTAGGTACCATAGCAGATAAAACAGCCTTTGGCTATGTAAAGAAGTATTATGAGGAAAGAGAAATCCATATTAATAAAGCAGAAATTGAAAGAATTGCAAAAGGTTGTACGGGCATAAAAAGAACCACAGGACAGCATCCCGGTGGAATAATAGTTGTGCCCAAGGGACGTGAAATATTTGAATTCTGCCCGGTACAGCATCCAGCGGATGATCCTGATTCAGACATAATAACAACGCATTTTGACTATCACTCAATTGACCAGAACTTATTGAAGCTGGATATTCTGGGCCATGATGACCCGACAATGATCAGAATGCTTCAGGATATTACCGGTGTTGATCCGAAGACTATACCTATGGATGATAAGGATACCATGTCTTTATTTTCATCAACAGAAGCATTGGGTGTGACTCCGCAGCAAATAAATTCCAAGGTTGGAACCTTTGGTGTTCCGGAATTCGGTACCAAGTTTGTAAGAGGAATGCTTTTAGATACAATGCCCAAACAATTTGCAGATTTAATATGCATATCCGGTCTTTCACATGGTACCGATGTGTGGCTTGGAAATGCAAAGGACTTGATTGATGCCGGTACAGTTACCTTAAGTGAGGCAGTGTGTACCAGAGACGATATTATGGTATATCTGATGAAAAAAGGTCTGCCTCCGAATGCTGCATTTAAGATAATGGAGACTGTTCGTAAGGGAAAGGCACTGAAGGAACCAAAATGGCCTGACTATGAAGCTTTGATGAGAAAACATGAGGTGCCGGAATGGTATATTGATTCCTGTAAAAAAATAAAATACATGTTTCCTAAGGCTCATGCTTGCGCATATATCATGATGGCCTTTAGAATTGCCTGGTTTAAGGTACATATACCTTTGGCTTATTATGCAGCCTATTTTTCTATCAGAGCAAAGGCCTTCGATGCTGAATTTATGATAAATGGAAAAGAAGTCGTTAAGGCAAAAATGAAGGAAATTGAAATGCAGGGCAATCAGGCTGCCAATAAGGATAAGGATATGTATGATGATTTGGAATTGGTTTTGGAAATGTACGAAAGAGGCTTTAAATTCCTGCCAATTGATTTATATAAATCTCATGCTACAAATTTCTTGATTGAGGATGGCAGCATAAGACCGCCTTTAAACAGTATATCAGGTATGGGTAATGTTGCGGCAGAAGGTATATATACAGCCTTTAAAGAAGGAGGCCACTTTGGCTCAATAGATGAGCTAAAGTCACGAGCTAAAATTGGAAATTCAACTATTGATTCACTTGAAAAATTCGGCTGTTTGAAAGGCCTTCCAAAAAGCAATCAACTGAGTTTTTTCGATATGATGTAGTAAAAGAGGCAAAAACTGATTTTTATTTAGAAAACGAACTGTTAAAGTAGATAAATTTGATGAGCCAACCGGTCGTATGTTTAGGCGAATAATATATTTATCTTTATGCAGTTCGTTTTTTTAATAAGGTTCGTAGTAAAATGTAATGGTATTATAAATATTGTACTATGACTCTATTGACAACTTTGGACTATTGTGATAGTCTGGATTCAGACGATTACAATAGTCTGGAGGTGTAACCATGGATAATTTGAAACTGTTTGACAGCGAGTTAAAGCTCATGGAAATTATTTGGGAGAATGAACCTGTATGTGCAAAACAGCTTGGTTTACTTGCTAACGATTTAATTGGTTGGAATAAGAATACGACATACACCATCATTAAAAAGCTCATAGAGAAGGCTGTAATCAGACGTGATGAGCCGAACTTTATGTGTTCTTCTTTAATAAAGAAAAAAGATGTGCAGAAGGCGGAAACTAAATCTCTGATTGATAAGCTGTATTCTGGTTCCAAAAAAGCATTTTTTGCCTCTTTTCTGCAAAGAGAAGATTTGAGTGAGCAAGAACTTGCTGAAATCAAAGAGATGATCGACAAGAGGTGATTTAAATGCTTTCCGAAATATTTTACTGGTTGCTTAATATGAGTATCGTCGGTGGTGCAGTCAGTATTATCGTTCTTTGCTTGAGAAAAGTCAGAAAGATTCCAAAATCATTTGTATACATGTTATGGGTTATTCCATTGATTCGCTTGGTTTTACCTTTCGGTGTGACGAGCAAATACAGTCTGTTAAGTCTTGTTTCCAATTTGACAACAAAGACTGTAGTTGTGTACAAGGGCACAAAATTTATCCCTGAACTGGCGTACACCAATTCAATTAAGACAGCAAATACATACTTTCCGGTCGAATATAAGACGAACCTTTTGGAAAGCGTTTTTCATGTAACGTCAATCGTATGGGCAATCATAGCAACTGCTGCTGTGTTGACAGCTATTCTGCTTTATACCTTTACAAAGTCTGAAATTAAAAGTGCTGCTCTATATAAAGATAATATTTTTTTATCTGACCGTATTACTTCACCGGCTTTGTATGGAATCATTCGCCCGAAGATTATTATTCCTTATGGTCTAAATGAAGCCGATTTGAATTTTGTTATTATGCATGAAAAGGCTCATGCCAAACGGAAGGATAATCTATGGCGTTATGCTGCAGTAATTATCTGCTGCGTGCATTGGTTCAATCCAATTTGCTGGTTTTCGCTTAGATACTTTTTCGAGGACATGGAGCTGTCGTGTGATAATAATGTTTTGAAGAAGCTAAAGGACAAGGAAAAAAAGGAGTATGCCTGCACAATTCTGAATGCAGCGACTCATAAGAACTTATTTGTTGCAGCTTTCGGGGGTGCGAAAATCAAGATCCGAGTTGAAAACATTTTATCATATCGCAAACTTACAATAACATCTGCTTTTTTATTTTCTGCGTTAATTGTTTCAATATTCATTATTCTAGTTACAAATGCAGCATTATAAGGAGGGGAAATAATGAAAAATCAGTATCAAAGGTTTTATATATTATCTGTTGCAATCATTTTGATTGTTTCAGTGTATCCGATTTTCATGGTGTTCAAGGTGCTTGCAAGCTACCTGAACCAAGGTTTTGTAACTTCAGATAATTATCCTAAATACGTCATTCCGTATGCACCTATAGGCATTGCATTGATTTTGGTTGTATGCCTGATGCCGGTTATTTATAAATTGTTTAAACGCTGGAGCTTGCTTGCCTCATCTATACTAGGTGCAGTAGTCTTCTTTATTTGTGAAATTGGCTTTGAAAGGATAAGCGTTGTTGAAAGCCAAGCGAAGCTTCCACTTGAATCTTGGCAGCTCAGTTTGTGTATTGCAACGCCAGAGGTTCTTCGAGCTATTGGCAACCCAATATATGCACAAAACAATCCTGCATATAAAGTCCACTTCTACTTGATTTCGATTATTATCATACTGGCGGTAGTGAATGTAGTCTGTGGCTTTACAAAAATGTTTCGAGAAAAGGACTTTTCTAAAAAGATACCGCTGGTTGCACAGCTGATTTCGGTAGTTATATTTATAGGACTATGTATTCTTGCTTGCTTTACTGCGTTTTACAGAAATGGTACTATCAATATTTCTGCTTTGTCAGCAACGCTTATGTGCATTTTCTTTATTGTTTTTGGTGTAACCTTTGGGGTCTATATCGGCAGCATTTTCTTCGGTAAAAAGAAAATTTTGTCCGTTGTAGTGCCGATGATTGCTTCTATTGCTACAACAGTTGCTATGTACATAGGAGAGCTTATTCTGATGGATGGCAAACTCTACCGTTTTGGCAGCGGATTTTTGTTCGAGCCGATTGGAAGTATTTCGTTTGCAGTTATTGATTTTATTGTAATATTTGTTTCTGGTGCGACTACATATTTCATAACGTTATTAATCAACCATAAAAGAATATATACAAATTTTATAGAATAAGATTATACTTAGGGATAACGAAAAAATAACTTCCAAATGCAAGCGGTACAAATAAGACACTTTTTCTGTACAGGGCAGGGGTGAAAGTTGAAAATTGATACTATGGAAAGAAAACCCAATAAAAGAGATTGCCAACCGGATATTGGTGAGATAAAATTGTATTATCGTGGTAAATTAAATGAAATTTACTATACACTATGCTCCATTTCATATACAGGAGGGAATCAATGATTAAATCTAGAAAGGCTGTTTTTATAGGATTTCTAATCGTTATGATATTACTTTGTGGGGTATTTATGTATAATGCTGTAATTGGTAAAAGAAACTTAGAGAAGGATTTAAATAGTTCCAAAGCTACTGATCATATAAAAAATTCGTTTAAAATTGGTAACTATATTCTATTTGGCAAGTATAACAACGAAAGAATTCTATGGAGAGTAATTAATATTGATGAAGCAGGAAGTCCATTATTGTTCATGGAAAATGTAATTACAATAAAATCGTATGACTCTCGAGGTGCTGCTCATAAAAATCGGGATAGAGTGAAATTTGGAAGTAATTACTGGGAAAATTCAAATATTCATCAATGGTTAAATGCTGAAAATGAAATATCACAATGGATACAAAACCCGCCGTCAAATGAGAATGTTTTTGAAGGTTCTAATTCATATGACAAAGAGCCGGGTTTTTTATGTGATAGTAATTTTTCACCCGAAGAGAAAAAACTGATTATAAAAAAGACTAATAGAGTTTTGGTATCAAAAATAGATACGGGTATGAAAATGGGTGGAAATAAATTGCTTAAAAATGTCCTCAACCTAGAAACTGCATATAAGAATTATGATGATGCTTATTATACCGAAGTCTCAGACAAGGTTAGGCTAATTTCAATAAAGGAATTATATGAGTATGTGTATAAAAGAGGTTATAACACATGGCGGAAGCCTACCAAACAGGCATTAGAACAAAACACTGAGAAGGAAATGAATTTGACCACAAAAGATTATTGTGCGTATTGGCTTAGGGACCCTGATGCAGAAAGTTCATACCAAGCTTATACTGCATATTTGGATTTAGAGTTATCCAGCCATTATGGAACATACTTTGGAAGACAAGGTATTGCAGCCTGCTTAAATCTTGACGAAAACATAGTTGCATCTTCTGGAACAGGTGATTATTATAATCCATATTTGATTAATTAAATACAGCTTTGTTCTTTTTTAAATCAAAATACCCTTGTTTTCCATTTGCATTTGAATTCTTTTATTTGGTAAAATTGAAGGATAACTTGCAGCCTGTCATCAGATAGCATTTAAAGACAGGATTAATATGTTAAAAAACCCTATTATAGAAATAGGGAGGAGGAGCTTTATGGAATGGCTTGATGCAATGAACAGTGCAGTAGAATATCTAGAAGCTAACATTAATGAAAAACTTGATATTGAGAAGGTGGCGAAAATAGCCCTATCATCACCGTTTCATTTTCAGCGTATGTACTATATGCTAACGGGTGTTACAATAGCTGAATATGTGAGAAGGAGAAGGCTTACACTTGCAGCACAGGATATCATGGCAGGTGATAAGATCATTGATATATCTTACAGATATGGCTACGAAACGCCCGAAGCATTTACAAAAGCTTTTAGAAAAATGCATGGAATTAGCCCTTCGGCTGCACGCGAACCGGGAGCAAATCTCAAGGCATACCCTAAGCTTTCCTTTCATATTTCAATAAAAGGAGATAAGAGTATGGATTACAAGATTGTTGAAAAGGAAGCTTTTACAGTTGTAGGCAAAAAAACAAAAATAACTACTGCTAATGGAGAAAACAAAAAGCTTATACCTGAATTCTGGGATAATTGTAATAGAGATGGTTCAATGGAGTGGCTGTCCCAAAATGCAGGCAAACTTCGTGTCATGGGCGTTTGTACCGATTTGAATACTTTTTGTGAAGGGTACTTTTCTTACATGCTGGCAATTGAAAAAACTAAAGAACCAATACCGGAAGGATATGTTATTGAAAGAATACCTGCAGCTACCTGGGCTGTATTTGAAGCAGTCGGACCAATGCCTGAGTCTTTACAGAATGTTGAAATGCGTGTGTTTTCAGAGTGGTTCCCATCTACAGGATATCAGCATGAGTGTGCACCTGAACTCGAAATTTATTCTGAAGGTGACTTTACAGCCCCTGATTACAGATGTGAATATTGGGTTCCGATCAAGAAGTAAGGAAAAGATATTAGTTGGAGATACTGTCCTATTACTGGGGCAGTTTTTTCGTTATTCCTATAGTTACTATTTGTAAAAAAAGTTGTTCTCCAGTCAATTTTAATTATGTTTTTACCTTGACTTCACTCTGATTTCTATTAAACCCTTTATATCGTTTAAAATCTCTTTATGTTTGACCTCTATCATTAGCCATCTCCCCATAGCTGAAAAAGCTGTGTTTTGGTAGAGTTCCTTTACATAGTCTGAAAACCTTCCTGCATCTATTGCTAACTCCACTTCATTCTCTTCCTTTGTCCCGACCACAACTAAAGCAATAAAGTAACCTGGCATCGGATATAGTGTACATAGAGACTTGCTACTTTTTTTGTACTTCACATTCCAACCCGGCTGTGCAGCACATTTGCTGTAGTCTAATTGAGGTTTAGACTTATATGTTTCCTCAATATATGAAAGCAATTCGTCCCAAATAGGAGTTGCATCCCCAATATAAGCTCTTATATCTTCAAAAGACGGAATCTGATCCGCATTAAATATTTCATTCCATTTCATAAGAACCTCCCAAATTATTCTATCGAATTTATTCTCATATATGCGTTAATTTTCTTTTTTGTTGTTTAATTAGATTCTACTAGTAAAAACACGAAATTGCATCAATGCTTTAGAAACGTTAACATTAATGTATTACATATGTTATGGCTTGTCAACTAATACCAAAAAATGAGGTAGCCGTCAATGCTGCAGTGAGTAACTGCAAGCTGTAGTTTTATTTTTTGCAGGTGGGTCATAGATCGATAAAAGGTTTTTCAAATGAGTTAAAAACGGAATTTTTCGGCTGTTTACCGAGAAATTCCGTTTTTTATTACTTTCATATTATTCAATTATTGCATCAATAACCATAACTTCAATTAGCTTGTCAAAAGTTTCTTTTTCAATTCTAATCATATCATTCAATTCTTTCTCTTGCTCACGAAGTGGTGCAATAGCTGTTTCATCAACTGGTTTAACTTCTCTCAATGCTTTAATTTGGGCTTTTATTGCTTCTTTGTTTGCTTCTAAAGCAATAATCTTTGCCTGAAATGTAGCCTGAGCACTTTCGATTCCTGCTATTAAATCTTCACCATACTTTGCAACTAATTTAATTCTTTCAACCAGCTTGTGTAAAGCATCTCTTTTAGCTTTAAGGTCATCATTTAAAGTTTTTTCTTCTAATAAAAGTGCTGCTATAGCAACCTCGTCAATTGGTTCAACAGCTCTCAAAGCTTCGATTTTTGACTTTATTACTTCTCTTTTTCCATTTATAACAGTTTCTTCAGCTTTGAATGCAGCTTGTGCAGCTTCAATTTGTGCAGCTACCGCTTCGCCATATTCTGCAACTAATTTAATTCTTTCAACCAGCTTGTGTAAAGTATCTCTTTTAGCTTTAAGATCATCATTTAAAGCTTTTTCTTCTTCTACAAGTGCTGCTATAGCAGCCTCGTCAACTGGTTCAGCAGCTTTTAAAGCTTCAATTTTTGACTTTATTGCTTCTTTTTTTTCATTTATAACAGTTTCTTCAGATTTGAATGCAGCTTCTGCAGCTTCGATTTTTGCAACTGCTTCTTCGCCAAATTTTGCAACTAATTTAATTCTTTCAACCAGCTTATGTAAAGCATCTCTTTTAGCTTTAAGGTCATCATTTAAAGTTTTTTCTTCTACTACAAGTGCTGCTATAGCAACTTCGTCAACTGGTTCAACAGCTTTTAAAGCCTCAATTTTTGACTTTATTGCTTCTTTTTTTCCATTGATAACAGTTTCTTCAGCTTTGAATGTAGCTTCTGCAGCTTCAATTTTTGCAACTGCCTCTTCGCCCAATTGTGCTACCAATTTAATTCTTTCAACCAGCTTGTGCAAAGCATCTCTTTTAGCTTTAAGATCATTATTTAAAGTTTTTTCTTCTTCAACAAGTGCTGTTATAGCAACTTCGTCAACTGGTTCAACAGCTTTTAAAGCTTCAATTTTTGACTTTATTGCTTCTTTTTTCTCATTGATAACAGTTTCTTCAGCCTTGAATGCAGCCTCTGCAGCTTCGATTTTTGCAACTGCCTCTTCGCCAAATTTTAGAACCAATTTAATTCTTTCAATCATCTTGTTTAAAGCATCTCTTTTAGCTTTAAGATCGCTATTTAAAGCTTTTTCCTTTTCGATTAATACCGATATTGCTTCCTCATCGACTGGTTGAACCCCTCTTAATGTTTTGATTTCTTCTTTTACAGCCTTAATGTTTTCTGTTATTGTTGCTATTTCAGCATTGAATGTTGCTGTTGCAGCTTCTATTTCATGCTTTTCAACCAAGGAATCAAAATAGTGTGGATGAAGTATGTTTTGAGCAGGTTTGACAGGAACCTCATTTGGAACAACATTTTGTGAAGCAAAAGCACCCATTGAAATAGAGACTGATAATGCTACTGTTAATACTGAACTTACAAATTTTTTCATTTTTCATTCTCCTTTATTATTATTTTTATTTAACAAACCATATAAAATTTGCTGTTTGATAATAAACAAGGTCTGAATTTTATATAGTTTATATACAAAACACAATGGCTTAATTGTTAGTTGGATTACAACAACTGTATTAGCACTTATTTAATCTTATGTAGCTAATAATTCCTTTCGTCTGAGATTTTCGGGTTTGTGTTTTTCTTTTGTTCGGTACATTTTAATTTTTATAAATTAGTTTGATTGGCATTAACGAATAAAAAATGATTCAATATTCGAATGTAGCTATAAAGGGGTGAATATTCATTGTTAAATTTACAGCTATATAATAAGTTAATACACGAAAAAGAATCTTTAATAGAGATAATCAGAAAAATTAAAAATGGCGATTTACTCTTGAGAAATAAGTTTATTGATGACTACAAACCTTTTATATTAAAATGTGTATCACAAATAACCGGGAAGAAAAATAATCTGGTTCATAGTGATGAATATAGTATTGCACTTATTGCCTTTAATGAAGCTATCGAATGCTATGATATAGAAAGAAAAAGTATGTTTACGAAGTTTTCAAGCCAAGTGATGAAAAGGCGAATCATAGACTATATGAGAAGCACAAAGAAGAACGATATTACTTTGCCCTTTTCATATTTTTCTGACTCTAGCAGTAGCGATTTTGAAGAAAAATACTTACATGATATCAGCTCTGACTATAGTGGCAGTTTTGATGTCAAAGAGGAAATCAAAAACCTTGAGTTAAAGATGCTTGAGTATAAAATAACAATTGAAGACTTGATATCTTGTTCTCCTAAACATAATGATACAAGAAGACTATGTCTTAATGTTGCAAAAATTGTCGTAGAAAATGATTTGTTATACCAAATACTTCAAACAAACAAAACTCTACCATACAAAGAGCTTACTAAGCGAATTAACCTGTGTCAAAGGACGTTGGAAAAAAACAGAAAATTTATTATTGCTATGGTTTTTGTATTAAGAAGTGATATGGATGTACTAAAAAATTATATAGCTGATACAATAGGAAGGTGAAATATATATGAAAAAACAAAAAGGGACAATTTTAAAGTTTAAGAATGGTTTGGCGGTTGTTATGACTGCTGATTGCCAAATTGTTTCAATAAAAACTCAACCTGGAATGTATGTAGGTTTAGAGATTTGGTTCAATAATAAAGAAATTACGGGTAAAAAGAAAAAAATAATTATTTCTTCCAGAATTGTTGCAGGAATTGCTGCAATATTTATAATTCTACTCACTTTGTTCAACTCATTTAATGAAAATAAAGTATATGCCTATGTAGCAATTGATTTGAATACCAGTATGGAATTTGAAGTAGATAAAAGCAACAAGGTGCTAAAAGTAAGTTCTTTTAATGATGAAACAAATAAATTAATAAGAGATATGAACTTAAAATCCAAAACTATAGATGAAGCCATAAGGGAAGTGATTAGCAAGTCAAACACAAATGAAAGAACTATTCTTATATCAGCATGTTTGAAAGAAACAAACAGTTCAGAATCAAGAGATAAAGTGAAAAATAATTGTGAAGAATTCAGCAAGTTAATTGATGTCTGTAAAAATGCTGTTGATGTGTATGGTAATGAAAATATTAAATCAGAAGTCGTAGGTATTGGTAATAAATACAAGGAATTGGCAGAAAAGAATGAAATTTCAATAGGAAGAAGCCTAGTCTATGAAAAAGCCAAAGAGCAAGGTGTGGATATTGGCATAGAAGAAATTAAAACTAAAGACATTGGTGATACATTGAAAAAAGTTAAAATTGAAGATGCTGATGTAATACAAGATAGTAAAAAAGATATGCATCAAAGGTCTATTCCGAAGTCAAAAGAGAAAAAAGATATGATAGACAAATCAGAACCAAAAGACAAAGCAGAACTAAAAGATAAAGCAGAACCAAAAGACAAAGCAGAACCAAAAGACAAAGCAGAACTAAAAGACAAAACAGAACCAAAAGACAAAACAGAACCGATAGACAAAACAGAACCGATAGACAAACAAGAGCAAAAGCATAAATCAGAGACGAATATAGACACCGTTCCAAAGCCTGTGGTAGAAGCAGAGGTGGTGAAAAATCCAAAGTCAAGGTAGAACTAAAGGTTGAGCTAGAGGTGGATTACTTAAATAAATCAAACTAAAATCTCACCTTTAGCTTTTTCCAATAAATTAATTATCTTGTCGCACCATTGATCAAATTCCAGGTCTTCAATCTGACATTCCTTATGCTCAATAACGTATCTGATTGTATTTTCAATACCCTTGTCAAATCTGACACTCGCCTTAAAATCCGGTACGGCATTTTTTAACTTGCTGTTATCAAAAACCACTGAATTTGCCTTGTCTCCAATTAAACTGCCTGTAAAATCATAATTGCTTACAGCTGCCAGAAAATCAGATGGAACGTAATAAGGTTTAAATTCCACCCCAAGGCAATTAGCTATAGCCTGATAAATTTGATTCCAAGTCAGAGTTTCGTCAGAAGTAATCTGAAATACCTCACCGATTGCGTGAATGTTACCCATAAGTCCGATAAAACCTTTTGCAAAATCGCTGTTATGTGTCATTGTCCAGAGAGAAGTTCCATCACCGTGAAGTATAACAGGCTTGCCATCCATCATACGCTTTACGACCTGCCAGCTGCCTTTTTTGCCATGGACTCCTAACGGAACAGAACGTTCGTCATAGGTGTGACTTGGTCTTACGATTGTAATAGGAAAACTATTTTCACGATACATTTTCATCAGAAAATCCTCGCAGGCGATTTTGTTCCGTGAGTATTCCCAATATGGATTTGAAAGCGGCGTACCCTCATTAACTTTGTAATTGGCTAGCGGCTTCTGGTATGCTGACGCAGAACTTATATAAATAAACTGCTTTGTCTTGTCCTTGAACAAGCGATAGTCCCGTTCAAGCTGTGAAGGTACAAAGCCTATGAAATCACATACAACATCAAATTCCAAATCTCTTATTTTTTCCGCTGTGTCTTTTTCGTTGTTAATATCCACCTTAATGCATTTAACGTTTTCTGGTAATACTGAATTGCGGTTACCTCGGTTCAGAACAAAAAGTTCACAATCGGTTTCGGACAGCTTTTTTGAAATTGCAGTACTGATTATTCCTGTTCCACCTATGAATAAAGCTCTCATAATTACCTCTCCTCTTAGATAGCAGCTCTTGCGGATAGCTTATAAATATTTTCGTGAAAATTAATAGTCATACCCATTTCATGAAGGAATTTTCTGAATGCTTTTATGAAATCCAAATTATACTTCCTTTTACAATATAGTGTTTTCATAAAGTATTATAGCATTATTTAGAATAAGTATACTATAATAGAATACACAAAAATTTTAAAAATCTATTTGGGATTACTACCTCATTAAGAAAACAAGAGATATTTTCTGATTATGACTCTAAGATTAGCCATTATAAAAGGACCAAGTATTTTATTTTTTCAGTATTTTTTGAATTTATTAAAAAAACTTCATCTACCGAAAGTAGCATTGTATAATACTATTTGATATACTAATATTGTTTAAATTCGACAGATTCTTTATTTGATTTTATCTGAAAGGTGATATAAATGGGAATGATTAAGGTACTGGTGGTTGATGATGTTGCTATTCTTAGAAACAGCATAAAAATTATGCTACAGGTAAGTAGTGAAATTGAAGTTGTCGGAACGGCATCAAATGGAAGGGAAGCCTTTGAAAAGTGCTCAGAGCTCATCCCGGATATTGTGCTTATGGATCTTAGAATGCCTGGTGTTGATGGAGTTGAAGGTACAGAGCTTATCAAGGAAAAGTATCCTCAGATAAAAGTTATGATATTGACTACATTTAAGGAAGAAGAGGATATTCAAGCAGCTATCGGAAGCGGAGCAGACGGCTACATACTTAAAGATATAGAACCTGACGAGCTCATAGCAGCCATTAAAAATGCCTATAAAGGTTTTTACACAGTACATAAGGATGTTTTTGATTCCATAACAAGAAAAAGTAAAAAATCCGAACCAGAAACCCAATCAGTTCAATCATTGTTTGATAATAACGGCAAACCGCTTTTATCAGTGCAGGATGTTGAAATTATAAGACATCTGGTTAATGGTAAGAGCTATAAGGATATTTCAAAAATAATGTTTATATCAGAAGGTCACATAAGAAATCAGATATCAAAAATATTGAGAAAACTGGATCTTACGGATCGAATGCAACTTTCGCTTTTTGCTATAAAGAATAAAATTCTGTAAATGTTACAAAATGCATAAAAAGTCATTACGTTTGTCACTTGAAATATAATAATAAACGGCGTATAAATATATTAAATACAAATCTATAGTATTGCCTAACCTTACTTAAGCATGTTGCGATAATTTGAAAATTGAAAAGTAAAGTTAGTATTTTTAGAAAAAATAGCAAGGATAGATTAAATATGCCAAATTTGATTATAAACTATATAATAATGGTAATAACATTTGTCTATGCTTCTGCATTGTTTTGCGACATATATTTTAAATCAAAAAGTATTAAGACCAAATTGAATTTACTGTTTTTACCTTTATCAATAATAATAGCATCTACAGGATTTTTACTTGAGCTTTCAAGCGAAGGCAAATTTATATATACTCTTTTTCCCTGTATGTTTACTTATAGTGGACTTTGTTTTATAGGGTATTCGTGGTTTATATTTGCCTCTTTTATTTCATTAAAAAATAGAAAAAAGGCATGTATACTTAATATTATTGCCTTAATTCCTACAATTTTTGTTATTCTTATAATAACCAATCCACCACAAAATTTGGAATGTATTCGCCCAGGTCATTCCGTTGATATGTATTACAATGCCGGGTACTATTTTATACTGTATCTGGAAGCCGTATATGTATTTTTATCCAATATTATCCTGTTAATCAGTTTTTTTAGGAATCCCGGATTTACTTTCAGGCAAAAGACTTTTTTGGTGGTTGTTTTAGCTTTTATACCAGTTTCTTTTTATGTCAGGATTCAATATTTGAAACACTTTGAACTTGTACCCCTTTGTCTGCTTGCAGGCTATCACATAATAATATATTCAGTTTCAGTAAACTACAAACTCTTTGATATAGTTCCAAGGTCAATCGCATCTATTGTTCAGAATATGGAGCAGTCAATACTGATAACAAATAAAAATAATAATATTGTAGACTTTAACTCGTCATTTGTGAATTCCTTTGGAAGTGTGGCAATGGTTAAAGAATCTGATTATTTAGAGGTATTTATCGAAAATTTAAGACAATTAATGGTATTAGATATGGAAAGTCAGAATATATTGGATTCAATGCTGAATGATATAGATAAAAACGTATCCGGTAATATTCATGTGAATGCTCCTGTGGATAAATGGTATTTTGTATTGATACAAAATGTAGCAAACAGGAAGGGGAAAAAAATCGGAAAGCTAATTTCCTTTAATGATATTACTGCAATTCACAATTTAAATCAAAATCTGAAGCAAAAAAATTGTGAGCTGGAAAAAATTAATCTGGAATTAAAAAATACCAATGAAAAAATCCTTAGACATACACTAATGTCTGAAGAGCTTGCCATAACAAGAGAAAGAAACAGTATATTAAGCGATCTGCATGATAATATAGGTCAGGCTTATACAAGTAATCTTGCACTTGCAAGATGTGTTGAGACTTTTTTATTAACAAACCGAAAAGATGATGCTTTAGGCTATCTAGAAGAAATGGCTTCCACTACAAACGAATTGCTATTTAATATAACCTCTTCAGTTAATGATAAGAATGCAATTTTACAGCAGTCTCTTAAAGATATGTTGAGAAAGCTATTTAAATCCTATCGCAAGTCAGGTATAGCAATTGAATTAAAACTTAATACAGATGTAGAGATTTTAGAGTATACTATTCGTCATAATATTTATAGGATATGCCAGGAATCCATTAATAACTCATTAAAGCATGGTATGGCTAAAAACATATATGTTTCAATAGGAGAGAAAAACAATAAAATAGTCCTTGAAATTGCTGATGACGGAGTTGGTTGTGATTTAGTTTATAAAGGGATTGGATTAAAAGGAATAGAGTACAGAATATCTGAAATTGGCGGTGAAGTATTTTTTACATCTGATAAATCCGGACAGAAAGGTTTTATTGTACGAGCGGAAATACCTATAAGGAGGGTGTCAAAGTCATGAAGCTTGTAGAATATTTTAAAATTTCAGACTTTTTCTTCAATGATCAGTGGCACTTTAAAACTCCTGTAAGCCTTTGGAATGCTGAGCAAATTTCGTCACTATCACAGGTCATAACTATTTTTATAGGCTTTTTTTTGATATTCTTTGTTTATCATAATGCCAAAAGGGACAATGTCCTAAAAAGTTACATATTCATGAATTTATCTATGATTACTTGGACAATAGGACTTGCTTTTGAAAATATTACTACTTCAAGAACTTATTTGACCCGATTTGGACCTTTATGGTTTTCATATTTGGGAATCTGTGCAATGGGACCCGGATGGCTTATATTCTGTTTGTTTCTGACTGAAAATAAATGGGCTTGTAAACGCAAGAATATTTTCCTGCTTTTTATTCCTCATGGGATTTTTTATGTTTTACTACTAACCAACTATTTTCATCAATTTATGTATATTGTACCTCTTAATGGTCCCAGAAGCTTTGGACCGGCATATTATGCATTGTTTTTTACAGTGGTAGTGTATTTTGTTGCGGGATTAATACTTCTTGCCAAAAAACAATATGAAGAGAAACAAAGGATAAGACATAAAATATTTTTTATGGTTATACTAGTTGCAATAATAATAGTGAATCTTATTTTACAACTCTTGTTCAACTGGAATATTGAGATAAAACCTCTGCTATTTGTACTTTTTTCATCGGTTTTCTTTTTCTATGGTTCATTGCGCTACAACTTTTTTAGCATAGTTCCTGTGTCATTTTCCTCATTAATAAACTCAATGGATGATGGTGTTTTGATATTGGACGCAGATTCCAACATAGTTAGTTTTAATAATTCACTCACCAGGCTAATATCAGAAAAAGATGTTCTAAGGAAAGATACATCAGCCCTCGGGCTTATAGATCATCTTAAGGAGATATCCCAGAAAACATCTGAAAGTCAACTTTTACTTGATTCCATAATGCTTTCTGAATCTAGGTCTGACAACTCAATATTAAATATCAAGCAAGGAATAACGAAATTTTTTAAAGTTGATATACAGAGTATTTCTAATAGAAAAGGACAATTATTATCAAAGATTGTAGTGTTTACAGACGTAACAGAATTCAATAATCTGAATATGGAACTGGAAAACAAAAATAACGAAATATTATCCTTGAACCAACAGCTTATGGACGCTAATGAAGAACTACTAAGGCAATCGCTTATATCGGAGGAGATTGCAATAACCAACGAACGCAACAGGATATTGAAAGAGTTGTATACTTCGATTGAAGATACTTTTAAAGACATTCTTAATATAACGGAAATATGCAGACAATCAATCCTTAACAATGATGGCAATGTTGAAGTGAATTTAAAAAGAATGATTCAAACAACAAAGGATGGGTTAAGTGAAATAAGGAGTTCAATATATTACCAGAAGAACAAGTTGATCGAAAACGATATCTTTATTAAAACCCTTGAAAAGCTATTAGCAGGAAAAAGCAACATGAATATACAGATATTTTTTGAGGGAGCTAAAAGAGGTATACCCTATCACATCCGATACGCAATTTATATTACATGCCGTGAAACACTTGAAAACTCATGTGCCAAACGCCAGGCAAATACTGTATATATAATTCTGCAAACAGACGAAGCAAGCTTTAATATGATAATAACAGATGATGGAAAAGGATATGACAATTTAGAATCAGATAAAGGATTAAAGTTAATTGAGAATTTGTGCCACGAGTTGGGGGGAACAATAAGTTATGGATCGCTAGATGAAAATCAAGGCTTTTCACTTCATATGGAATTACCTTTTGGTTCTATAAACCTTCAAGAAATGTAAAAACAACATAGGAATTTACAAGCAGTAGTTGGATTTCATCTGACTCCTGTTTTTATTAAACCTCTTTCACTTCATTTGAAAGAGGTTTAATAAATGCATCACTCAGGTTCGATAACACCAACTTCTATGGAGGATACGACATCATTTGCTCCTATATTGACAAAATTTGTGACGTTATTATCAAAGTAATCCAACCTCCATGATCTACCAGTGAAGTTGTCATTTTCATACATAATTATATACCACTCTTCTGGTATACTTACAGAAGAAGTCCAATTGTCAATAAAGCCTCTGCTTTCAAGATCTTTAAGTGTATATTTGCCGACATCAAAGCCCATAGAACACGAACCTGCGTAATCCTTATCCTGATAAAAAGCAACTCCATACCTTACACGAACTGAAGATACTTCATTATCTGCATTTGTCATTGTGTTAAACTTTCTACTAGACCTGCCGTTTGAGTACAATAACCATTGGTTGTAATTTAAAATATTACTTTTTAGCATATTGTCATCGAATAATTGAACAGTATATCCCCATGAAATATATGCAGAAGACGCCCAATTGTCGACAAATCCTATATTATTGTCAATAAGGTCTCTAAGAGTATAATCCCCTTCTGGTAAACTCTGTGTACAATTTCCTTTGCAATCTTCATTTTCGTAAAGAACCACTCCCGTATATTCAACTTTTTTGTCAACGGATGTTACAGAAGATGCACGGATACTTGTACTGGTTGCAAAAACCGGTAGAGTTGGTGTGGGAAGATAGTCAGGTGATGAGGGTGTATTTATAACATGCGCTGTTTGCTTAATAGTTTTTATAGGTACAGTGGTTGGAATAATTATAGGTATGCTTGGAGTAATTGCAGATGTGTTTGGTGTAAGTATAGATGTTGGAGTTGTTATATTTATTAAAGTAGGAGTGTTTATGTTTTTGAGAGTGTTTGATGCAACAGTTTTTGATTGAACATTATCTATTTCTAGGGATGATGAATTTGGTAAAATCACAGCAGCGGGATATTCGGGAATCGGCTCGGCAACCGCTTCCTTTGCGTTGTTTTGGAATACCCCCAAATAAGAAAGTACCAAACCTGTTACTATGGGTAAAAGGACTGTGATATGCAATAATATTTTCCCAAGTGGTGAGTTGACTTTTGAAAGAAAGTTCTTTACCCCATTTTTCACCATGCCAGTTTGATCTTTCAGTATACCTAAATGATTGAGTACTTCTTCTAAAGACTTTACAGGTATTAAAGCTATTCTCTTAAGCAATTCGCAAAATTCCGGGTTGTTTTTAGTTATATCTTCAATTTCTTTTAAATTTTCTTCTGGAATGTAAACCACATTCGCCTTATTTTCAATAGCTGCCAATATTTTTTTCTTTATATCATTAACCGCTCTGATGTTTAGTCTATCATCAATAACACCTGTTGCAGCAATTCTTGAAGATAATGATTTTTTATTTGGCATATATCCTCTGGTTATGAGAAAATCCGTAAAAGCAATAGCAAAAGCGAGATCGGCACTATTTCCTATCACTGTATTGGAAAAACCATATATACAAATCGCAATATCATCCTGAAATTCTATTGAGCTTTTTTCTAATAAAATACATGTGTTTTGAATACTTCGTACAGCAGATTCTTTTAATGCTCTTGATGAAATAGAAGTCCTTATAATAAGACCTTTTTCACTTTCCTTTTTTGGAAAGGTATCTATTAATATTTTTTCTGCTGTTCCGTCGCTAAATAACGCCAAAATATCCATATTAGTAATCCCCCCCAAAAAAAATAACTCCGGGACATAGAGTTCCTCTGTTTTTGCCTCTTTCACTTCGTTCGAAAGAGGCTTAATAAAATCATTTTTCAACAGATATAATAATCTTATGAAGATCAATTGAACTGCTCACCACTTTATAAGCCATATGGTTCTCGTCAATTTCAAGGAGCTCATTCAACTCATAAGTACTGACTCTTAAATAACCTGAAATCAAATGATCCTGAACCTCAATCTCGAGCAGGGATAGCTCAGGATTTTTTTCAAGTGGTCTTAATGTAACAATATATTTTCCGTTGTTTGTTATGTATTCTTGTAAATTGTGAGAATATTTCTCACCAGCAGCTTTTGCCTCAATTAAATCCCCATATTTTTTCCATGCCAAACCGAGAATAGGTCTTGATTTGGCGATTCTTGTTCTTGCAACATTAAGGCTGATTTCTCTGCTTTTTTGTGAGCAATGGTCACAAACTAAAGCATGCTCTTCAATTTCTTGCCTTTTTTTATCCTCAAGGGTGTTGGAGAAATACTCAATAAAGATTTCTTCGTCAGGACAATTCGTAGGCATATGATCCAATACAAACACCTTCTTTACAATGAGATAATTTATTTACTTACCATCAATTCTACGTTTTCATTTATAATTCTTTCCCGAATTTTAGTGCACCAACGGTCTATTAAATTTACTCTTTTTACAATAGTATTTTTTATAAACTCACTCTTTTCAATTTTATCCATACTTAAGAATTTTGTAATATCTATTGGTGTAAAATACTTGTTCAGTTTTGATAGTTCCTTATTTGAACTGTTCAAGCTCTCTTCCAAAGGATAAAAGTAGAAAAGAACAGCCATTTGGGGAAGTCCCGCTTGTTTGGAATACTCGTTAATAAATTTTATAAAAATATTATTTAGTGTCATTTTTCGTAGTTTAGTTAAAATAAGTTTTGAATTCCAACCTTCAATAAATGATTTGTAACAAAATACTAGCTTTTCATAAGGATTACCGTTTATTGTATTTAGGAATAGGAAGTCATATAATATTATTTCTCTGTTTAGGGTCATAACATCATATAACAGGTATTCATCCTCCATATTTTTGAGGAATACATATTCCGACTTATAGCACTCAAAAACCATTCTTTGATAATAAAGTTCGTACTGGTCAACTATTTTGCAGAACAAGTCAACATATTTTATCTTATAATAATCTGTATTTTCAGATTTCATGGTAGTTCCATATAAGTTTGTGTTTTTTTGCATCTGTTTTTTACGTTTGTATTTATTATAATAGTATTCCAGCATATATAAATCTGTCCTGAAATATAACCATGTCAAAAGCTCCTTGTCGGACAAGCTTGAATTACTTAGATCGAGGTTTTCAAATGCTGCTGCAAGTTTGATAAAATCATTCTCACAGAGCGAATTCAATTTTATATATCCAAGCATTCTATTCCTATACATTGGAAAATCATTAATTGTCATTATGTATATCTCCTTTAAAATCAAAGAAATTCAACATAATTATATAATACATACATAAAAAACCCAAATACATTTTTGTCAAATTTCATATTAACATATAAATATTTTTTTCTGACGGTTTTTAATTAATTATAAATAATTTTTATTAATCAGAATTCAAATCAAAGTTTGATATATTGTTCATGACATTAATATTGTGCAGACATTTCACAAAATTTATATTTTATGTGGGGGGAATATTATGAACAAGAAAAGTATGGTTAAAAAAACACTGGGTATTGTTTTGACTACACTCATGCTATTGGGTTTGATTTTGAATCCTTCAGCAGGAGTAAATGTTTTATCAGCACCTAAGGACGATTTGAAGGTAGAATTTTTCAATCAGGTTAAGACTTCTACAACCAACTCAATTGCACCAAGATTCAAACTATCCAATACTGGGACTTCAGCAATAGTTCTATCAGAAATAACCCTTAAATATTATTATACAAACGAAGAAGAAAAGGCACAGATTTTTTTCTGTGACTGGACTACCGTAGGAAATTCAAATGTAACAGGGATTTTTGAGCAAATTATACCTGCTGTAACCGGGGCTGATTGCAGCCTTAAAATAGGCTTTACAAGTGGAGCAGGCAGCCTGATGCCCGGACAAAGTATTGAAGTACAGACAAGATTTTCAAAATCGGACTGGTCTAATTACAATCAATCCGACGATTACTCTTTCAATATTACAAGCAGCAACTATTCAGAGTGGAACAAAGTAACAGCCTTTTATCAGAACACTTTAATCAAGGGAAGCGAGCCTTTTGTTTCTGTTACACCAACATCAACACCAACTCTAGCATCAACACCAACATCAACTCTAACACTAACACCAAAATCGACTCCTACTCCAACTCCCATAGCGACGGATAACAATGATTTGAAAGTAGAATTTTTCAATCAGGTTAAGACTTCTGCAACCAATTCAATTGCACCAAGATTCAAACTATCCAATACTGGGACTTCAGCAATAGTTCTATCAGATATAACTCTTAAATATTATTATACAAATGAAGAAAAAAAGGCACAGATTTTTTTCTGTGACTGGACTACCGTAGGAAATTCAAATGTAACAGGGATTTTTGAGCAAATTATACCTGCTGTAAACGGGGCTGATTGCAGCCTTAAAATAGGCTTTACAAGTGGAGCAGGCAGTCTGATGCCTGGACAAAGTATTGAGGTACAGACAAGATTTTCAAAATCGGACTGGTCTAATTACAATCAATCCGACGATTACTCTTTCAATAGTACAAGCAGTAGCTATTCAGAGTGGAACAAAGTAACAGCCTTCTATCAGAACGCTTTAATCAAGGGAACCGAGCCTTTTGTTTCTGTTACTCCTACTCCAACTCTAACACCAAAATCGACTCCTACTCCAGCTCCCATAGCAACAGATTACAACAATTTGAAAGTAGAATCATATAATGTAGATATAGGCTCCTTAAGCCAACAAATAACAACACAGTACAGAATAACTAATACTGGTACTTCTATAGCAAAATTATCAAAAATAAAACTGAAATATTATTACACAAACAAAGACAATTCCAGTCAAACGTTTAATTGTAATATGTCATCCGTAGGACTTATTAATGTGACAGGCACCGTTGAGAATATTCAGCCAGCTCTAACGGATGTAAATTGTATTCTTACCGTAGGTTTCACTGAAGCTGCCGGAAATCTGATTCCTGGAGAGAATATTGTAGTTCGAACTATGTTAAAAAGAGGAGATCGCTTACAATATCAGCAATGGGATGATTATTCATTTAATAGTACGGCTGCAAATTATACAAACTGGGACAAGATCACCATGTTCTATAATGACAAAAAAATCAGCGGACAAGAACCTGTAGGCTTGCCTTCACTTACTCCATCGCCAACTCCCAGCAATATAACTACTCCGACAGTTACACCCACACCCACACCTATAATGGTGGATTTCTCTTGTGGCATCGGAGAATGTTGGAAGGAATTGCATTATGCCGGTGTTATGGGCAAACCGATTGATGTTTCCCGGGATTTTTATAATGGAACACGTCCGGGTAAATTCCAACAGTTCCCCGAGGGCTTTATCGTTTATTCAAACGCTACAGGCGCGGTATTTATCTCAAATAGAGCATTTAACAAATGGTCAATAGCTGGTGGTATGACTACGACTGATAACAGAAACATGTATATAGCAATGGGATTTCCAAAAGAACATTCACAAAATGATTCCGGAATTGAGTATACAGAGTTTGAAGGAGGTACAATTATAAACGTTGTCGCTCAAGACAAGCAGTATATTCTATTTGGTAAAAATGCAGTTTGCTACAACAACCAATTACAAGATATTAATGGCTTGACAATTAAAGATAAACTTGGCTTGCCTATCGCAGATGAAGTGCTTATACCATCCACAGGTGAACCTGGATCGGTATCCAGATCCTATCAGAATTTTGAACACGGTGCCATATTTTATATTGAAGGTTCTGCCAATAATGCAATTGCTATATGGGGAAAAACATATGAAACATATATAAGTACAGATCCAAGCATGATGTATGTTGGTTTTCCTTTAGAGTCACCTCAGGATATTATAAAAGATTCAAAAGTATTTTACCAAAAGTGCTTGTTTGAAAACTTTGCGATGTATTATGACATGGTAAACGAACCATATTTTATGGATTTTAGGATTTCAAATGTGTATGAAGCGAATGGCGGAGTTTTAGGCTGGATGGGATTGGCAAAAGCTCCGGAAGGTATTACTGCAAAGGGAACAAAATATTTATATTTTGCAAATGGTATTATTGTTGCAAATGGCCTAGGTACTGCTGCCTTCAAAGACTTGTCCATATGTGTTGACAGTTATACGGCCTATGGAAGTGATGGCGCAGCCGGAGCCAATGATTTATATGTAAATGGAAGCATAAAGGGTTCGGATGGTCATGTGACAAATATTCATCAGCCTTATGCTCAAGGACGAGAAACTATTGTAGTAAATAAAAACTACTTAATAACAAGCAGTTTAACTCATGATTATTCGGTAGATGTATATCTTGAAGGAAAAGATGCAGATGATACCAGTCCAGATGATGATAAAGGAGTCATTGAAAAGAAATATGATATTGAAAATTTATGGGGATACTTTGAAAATCCATCTAAAAGAAAGAACAATTTTGAGGCAGTATATCGTTTTGACAGTGTAAGTATACCTTATAGCTTATCAAATTTCAGAAGGAGTGTTTTTTGGTCTTTTAGCAACTTCAGTACCTCAAGACTATCTCCGGATCAATATGCAGATACTTTTGCAGATGTTGATCATGACGAGTCATGGTATTGGCATCCATTTAACAGCACTTTTTACCACCAGGTGTATAAGACAAATGCAGCTTCAGGCAACTGTTTCGGGATTTGTCTGGAAGCGATCGATGCCTTGTCGGGTAATTCAATGTATACTGAGCCGCTATTCTCCAAATACTTCAGCGATACATTGGACGGTAGAGATTTAACTGCGATTGATGATGCCCATAAAGGACTTATTAATGAAATTAATATTAAGCAGGCATACCAAATAGGAAGTAAAAGCATTAACAGTGTTTTTACAGAATATTTTGACAGAGGTTTGTCAAATCCTGGTTATACTTTCGAGGATACCTATGAAGCTTTTAAGAAAGGCAACTATTGTATAGTAAATATATCTAAAGATGGAGTGTTGGATAGTGGAGGGCACTGGGTCTTACCATACAGGTGGGAAACAGATAATCCAAAATATCCCGGAAAATGGTTGATGTACGTTGCAGATCCCAATAAACCTGCCGGACTTAAGGGGACTGATAATAAAGGTGTTATTCATGATTACACCAGTGACGAATCGAGTATAATATTCATAGATCCTATTAAAGACACCTATGAGTACGAAATGCCCAGTGGAGAAAAGTGGCATGGAAGATTTTATGCATTGGATTATAGCATTCTCAGAAACCCTCAAAACCTTCCATTCAATTCAATATGTTCGTATATAGGTAATTATGTTAATATGAACATTTATGGAGCCGTTTCATTGTATAGAGGAGATATTCCTTTGGTCAATTATTTTGGAGGTTCCCTTGATAATGGCGTTCAAACAGGTGATACAGGTTATTATTTTGGAAAAGGCAAGGGTCAGATTTATTTTGATCTTGAGACCAAGGATATTGATGACAGGAGCCAAATTGCATTAGAGACATCAGCATTTTCTAGTGAAATTACCTTATATGGAAAAGGTAAGGATAACATATCCCTACTTAATATTAATGGATATAGTAATCACTATACTGATTTCAATAATGACACTCGAGGTATTATTGTATACAATTACTCAGATTCCAGTGATCAAAAAGTGGACATTTCGCTTCAAGCTGTTAATAAACAAAGATGGATAAAGCTTGAGAATGTTTCATTGAAAGCTAGCGGCCGTTTTAGCATTAATGTAATAAACGGAGGAAAATCGTTAGACGTGGAATATTACGGAAATGGATCTACACAATGCAAATTGATATACAAAGAAGATGGTAATAGTGAGATAAAGGAAATTGAAAATGTTTGGTTAAATCCGGGTAATAACAGAATCTCCATTGATGGAAAAGTAGTTGTTCCGGAGCCGCCAAGACAAAGGCAAACAACTGAAGACATGAATGGTATACTGGCTTATTGGAAATTTAATGATTTTGACAATGTTTTGGCAAAGGACTCTTCCGGTAACAACAATCTCCTTGACACTTCATCCACCTATAATGAAAATGGCGTAAGCGGAAGCGGAAAAGCTATCAGCTTAAATGGTGTAAATCAGTATGCATTTATGGCAAACAAGGAAGATTTCAATTTTGACTCCAATGAAAGTTTTTCAATTTCAACGTGGGTTAATGTAAAAGATCCTGAAAGCACCAAGCTTCAATCAGTATTTTCCAAGGGCTCACCTGCAACATCAAGCAATTGGTTTGGAATTTGGATTAATAATAAAAAGTGGTATTTTGGTGGCAAAGTGGGACTTAGCGGAACTTCTAATGTCTTGAAAGGATGGAATCATGTAGCTGTAGTTCAGGATGGTTCGGCAAATATGAGATATCTTTATGTAAATGGAGTTCTGGAAGCAACCGGAAATGCCATGAATGGCGCTTCAGTTGAAGATATAAGGGTTGGCGGATCTACAGCCG
The DNA here is from genome assembly GCF_000179595.2 of Acetivibrio cellulolyticus CD2. Classification (NCBI taxonomy): domain Bacteria; kingdom Bacillati; phylum Bacillota; class Clostridia; order Acetivibrionales; family Acetivibrionaceae; genus Acetivibrio; species Acetivibrio cellulolyticus. The sequence continues at coordinate 220,729 of NZ_JH556659.1, forward strand.
GAAATGATTTTCTTAATGGATGTGTGGATGAAATGTATGTGAGAAGCTATCCTCTATCTCAAAGCGATATAACAAAAGAGTATAAAAGATACCATGAAGGAGTACTGGCAAGATGGAATTTTAATGAGACATCCGGAACAACTGTAAAAGATGAGATGGGCAACTATGACGGTATTTTAAAAACCGATTCCGATTGTGAGAATAACTGGAGTGGAAAGGGTTACATAAAGCTCAATCCATATTATAGAGATCATGTTGTAATTCCAAATGACAAGTGTTTTTACTTTGATAGGGATGACAGTTATATGATTTTTGCAAGAGTATACATTCCTGAGCCAATAGAAACCTTCCAACAGGGAATATTCAGCAAAGGGCGCTCTACAAGTGTATGGAAAAATTATGCCAACTGTTGGGAAATAGGATCAACTTCATCTCGTATTGACCCGTGGGGTAGTGCTACTTTATCACCAGGATGGCATGATATTGCATTGAAACAAAACGGACCGTACAAAAATAGAGAACTGTTTATTGATAATATAAAAATATTAACAACTAGCTCAATTAATGATATCAGTGATTTTAATTATGATATGATAATTGGTGCAATATCTGATTACGATTGTAGTTCGTACGGATTCTTTAATGGGTATATTGATTATGTGGAAGTTTGCAATTACAGCGATCAGCTGGTAATTCAGTAAATTTTTACGTAAAGAACGATACTTCCCGAAAGTTCTTCCAAAAACAAATAATGATTCTAAAAAGGCAGTGTATGGGTATTAGCCCTACGCTGCCTTTTTAAGTAATTTGTTTGGAGTGAAGAAAATTCTTATATCCTTTTTCCTTTTTCTTGATTACTCTGTCCTTCCTAAGTATTCTATTAATTTCGATAATTCGACCTGAATCTCTGAAAATCTGTCTGATTTCCCTGATATTAAGAGACTTGATAATCCTGTCATCCTTAGCAAGCCATATGGCTTGTGAAACCACGCCTTTAGGCGTAGCAAGTAAAAAAGCAAACCACCCTTTGAAAGGGTGGTACAGCGTGATTATATAATACATACATTCCGTTGAATTCCTTTGAACTTTCCAATAATGATATTTCACATAATTAAAGGGTTAAAAGATGCAAATTCGTGAATTGAATTTGCATGGTCAATATACTGATTCAGAATGTAAACAAAATGGCAGGTCGCTATCTATAATTATATATTTGATTTTTTTAAAAATAAGAACAGCAAAAGTATTTCCACCTATTTTCTCGTTATTGACAACTGGTGAGAATTTTGATAACATATTTTAAAAATACTTAAATGCGTTGATAGGGATTAAACTCTGCATTATGGTGCTTTAGAGAGCTGTTGGTTGCTGAAAAACAGTGCGCGTGGCAGAAGTGAACTCACCCTTGAGTAGTCGGCTGAAAGTTTTATTGGAATGAGTAGGTTCGAACCGGTTTCTCACCGTTATGCTGAGAGGCGTTTTACGTTTTGTCAAATGCCGTATAGTGGGTATGGTAAATACCAAAAAGAGTGGTACCACGGAAGTGTAATGCTTTCGTCTCTAGCAAAAATGCTGGGAGACGAAGGCTTTTTTATTGAGAAATTTACGTGGTAAATTTCTTAAAACCGAATGGGGCTATGCCACCAAGTTTTTTATATTTGAATATGCAGGGCCGCACTAATAGACGGACCCAGAAATTTATAGGAGGAAAATTATTATGAAAATTGCGTTTTCAACTCTAGGTTGTCCCGACTTCAGCTGGAACGACATATATTCAATGGCTAAGGATTTTGGATTTGATGGAATCGAAATCCGTGGGCTTGGCAGTGAAATATTTGCTGTTCATGCGCAGCCTTTTACAGAAGCTCAGCTGCCTCATACTGTAAAAAAGCTTTCTGAGTTGCGTCTTCAAATTCCATGTCTCTCTTCCGGCTGCTGCTTGAAGATTGCTGAAAATGCAGAACAAAATCATCAGGAGATTATGCAGTATATTGACTTGGCATCAAAGCTTGGAACGCCATATATACGTATATTGGCTGACCTTGAGCCTCAACCTAATGGCGAGGTAGATGACAGTGTTGTTCTTGCTGCTTTAAAGCGTTTGGCTCCGATTGCTGAGGAAAAGGGCGTGACACTGCTTGTAGAAACAAACGGTGTTTATTCCGATACCTCACGTTTGTGCTCGCTGCTTGACCACGTTGCAAGTGATGCGGTTGCAGCTTTGTGGGATTTACACCATCCTTACCGATTTGCAGGAGAAAAACCTGGAAAGACAGTACAAAATCTTGGTGCATACATTAAATATGTGCATATTAAGGATTCAGTAATGGAGAATGGCGTGCCTAAGTATCGTATGATGGGAGAAGGAGATTTGCCAATTGACGATATGATGAGGGCATTGCGTTCGATTAACTATGAAGGATATGTTTCGCTCGAATGGGTTAAACGATGGGCTGCTGACCTTGATGATGCGGGCGTTGTATTCCCGAATTTTGCAAACTATATGGAACGCTATTTGGAAAAGAGTGCAATAAAGGGTCACCTGTATGACAATAGCGCAAAAACCGGGAAATATGTGTGGGAGAAGGACACATTAATTGATTTGACTTTTCCGCAGGTACTTGACCGTATGGTAGATGAATTTCCAAATCAGTATGCTTTTAGATATACCACATTGGATTATACAAGAACTTATTCAGAATTTCGTGACGATGTAGATACATTTGCCCGCACGCTGATCGCGTTGGGAGTCAAACCTGGTGATCATGTTGCTATTTGGGCAACCAATGTTCCCCAGTGGTTTATTACGTTCTGGGCAGCTACTAAGATTGGTGCTGTTTTAGTTACTGTAAATACTGCATATAAGATTTATGAGGCTGAGTATCTGCTTCGTCAGTCAGATACACATACGCTTGTAATGATAGATGGATTCAAGGATTCAGATTATGTCGGAATTATTAAGGAACTCTGCCCAGAACTTGAAAGTTCAGAGGCAGGAAAACCACTGCATATTAAAAAACTGCCTTTCCTGCGTAATATTATTACTGTTGACTCGAAGCAGAAAGGCTGTCTGACATGGGATGAGGCTATAGCGATGGCTGACAGTGTTCCGGTTGAGGAAGTATATCGCCGTGCAATTTCCATCAATAGACACGATGTTTGTAATATGCAATATACTTCGGGAACAACTGGATTCCCTAAAGGTGTTATGCTTACTCACTACAATGTTGTGAATAACGGTAAAAACATTGGTGACTGTATGGATCTTTCAACTGCTGACCGCATGATGGTTCATGTACCCATGTTCCATTGCTTTGGTATGGTACTTGCAATGACGGCTTCAATGACTCATGGAGTTACTCTCTCTCCGATACCTTATTTCTCTCCAAAGCAGTCACTTGCATGTATTAATAAGGAGAAGATAACTGCTTTCCACGGTGTTCCGACTATGTTTATAGCAATGCTCGAACATGAGGATTTCGCCAAGACAGACTTCTCGTACATGAGAACCGGAATTATGGCAGGAAGTCCGTGCCCTGTAAAGGTTATGCAGGATGTAGTCGAAAAGATGAATATGTCACAGATTACGATAGTGTTTGGACAGACTGAGTCTTCACCAGGATGTACTCAGAGCCGTGTGGATGATTCCATTGAACTGAGAGTTAGTACAGTCGGACGTGCACTGCCTGGTGTTGAGTGTAAAATTGTTGATCCTGAAACAGGAAAGGATTTACCTGATAATGTAGATGGCGAATTTGTTGCACGTGGCTATAACATCATGAAAGGTTACTACAAGATGCCTGAGGCAACAGCGGCAGCTATTGATGAAAATGGATGGCTGCATACCGGCGATTTGGCAAGGCGTGATGAAAATGGGTATTATAAAATTACCGGCCGTATCAAGGATATGATTATTCGAGGCGGAGAGAACATTTATCCTAAGGAAATTGAAGATTTTATATACACACATCCAAAAGTAAAGGATGTCCAGGTTATCGGTGTTCCTGATAAACAGTACGGTGAGGAGATTATGGCCTGTGTTATACTTAAGGATGGTGAAGCGCTAACTGAAGAAGAACTAAAGGATTACATCCGTTCACACATGGCGAAACACAAAACTCCGCGTTACATTGATTTTGTAACTGAGTTTCCAATGAACGCTGCTGGAAAGATTATGAAATATAAGATGCGTGAGCAGGCTGTTGAAAAATTAGGTTTGCAGGCTGCAAGTAAAATAGTAACTGCATAACAGATATAATAAAGGAGCGGAGAGTATGAAATCTCCGCTCCTTTTAAATTTTGGTTCTTTTTTATGTCCAGAATAATAATCGCAAAGTCTATAATGTTTAAAATATAGATTTTATGAGTCTAAAAAACCTTGGTAATATTGCGCCTGGAAAAAATACAAAAGGTTCTTTTGTGGGAAACAAAACTGCAAATCTTGCTACATAGACCCCAAAAATAACTACTAAAAGAGAAATAATCAATCCATTATATAGTTTTTTATTAGACCGAATTTTCTCATGCATAATAAAAATAATTACAAAAGGCATAAGAAATAAAGGATGGTAGCTAAACGCCTGTGATAAGTTTCCCCTAAATAATGAAACATAAGCTCTTGTCATTCCGCATGAAGGACAAGGTATTCCAGTTAGATTTAGAAATAAACAAATACTTCGTTTAAATATTAAACTATATAAAAGACTAATACTTCCTATAATTAAAAGCAGTGCAAAACCTTTTTTCACTCAATCAACTCTACATAAAAATATTTTGTTACATTACATTTTAGACATATCCAGATTATTCATATTATTTTGCATAATAGCCAAAGAAACAATACCTAATCCAAAGATTGAAAGAATTAAATACAGTATTGAGTCATCGGAAGCAGAAGAACCTGAGTTTAGGCGAGCCTGTAAAATTCTTTTACCCATTTTGTAATTCCAGTAAATGGAGTAAATACCGCATGTAACTAATGAAAGAACAAGCTCCATCCCTGGGTTAGCATTTTCATGGTTATATTCGGTTATTTCCTGTGTTACTTTGTACATCCAATAAAGCGAATAGATGCCACAGGTAACAATAGACAAAAGAATACCCACCCCAACATTTCTTTGAGTCATAAATTCACCCCCTAAAAAATTAAATTATGCATATTATTTTGCATAGAAATAAGAAAATGTATTTTTTCTATGAATATATTCTATATTGAGATGGCTGCATAGTCAAACCTTTTGTGCGTATTTTATCAATATTTTGTCAATCGACTATCTTTATGGCGGTTTATAGCAGTTTATAGCAGGTTATAGCAGGTTGTTTTCGCGACAAAGGATGCAAAAAAGTAACCAATTCCTTAAATAAAGAGCAATAATTTTTGAAGTGCAATTCGTAATTATGATTACTTGAATATATTGGACATTATTGATAGAATAATGTTACTAATTGCTTGATTGTTGCAAATGTAATATTAGTTTTCTGTTATAAAGATATTATTATGCAATATTTAAATTCATCTTGTAATGAGAGTATTGCACAAAATATAAAAGAAAAAATGCAAAGGGGAGAAGTACAAAATGTTCAGAAAAAAGCTTGTAAAACTTCAGGCGCTAGCCCTGTCAGTAGCAATGCTGGGAACATTGTTTCAAGTCAGTTTGGTATCTGCAGAAACTGCAGAAGATGTAATTTATCAAAATGATTTTGAAGCAGATGAAACTGCAGTACTTATTGGTGGAAACAAGGCATTGGAATTTACAGCAGAGGGCGACATAACTAACAGTTGGGTCAGTGTATTTCAACAGGATTTATACACTGAATATACAAACAAAATAAACTCAGGAGCAACATTGAGCTTTGATTTGTATCTGCCTGCTGAAAGTACATACGCTGGTACATTAAAAGCTCAGGCAGTTACAAAAATGGGAAGTGCCTGGACATGGACACAGTCGGCAACAATCCCGGAAATTGGTATTAATAAGTTCGCGGATTCGGGAGATGGATATTTAAAAGCAAGTGTATCCATTCCATTTGGAAGCGAAATTGAAGAAATTCAAGGACTTAAATCAGTTGTACCATGCTTGGCAGCAAGTAATTGCGATTATACCGGCAAAATTTATCTTGATAATGTTAAACTTGTAAATAGTGTAGTACCGGTAGTAGAAGAGGTAATTTACCAGAATGATTTTGAAAAAGATGCAACAGCAGTAGCAATTGGAGAAACAAAAGCATTGGAATATACAGTTGCCGGAGATGTAACTAACAGTTGGGTGAATGTATTCCAACAAGATTTATTTACTGAGTATACAGGCAAAATATATGAAGGCGCAAAATTAAGCTTTGATTTGTATTTGCCTGCTGAAAGTACATACACAGGTGCATTAAAAGCTGTGGCAGTTACAAAAATGGGAAGTGCCTGGACATGGACACAGTCAGCAACAATTCCGGAACTTGGTATTAATAAGTTCGAAGATACAGGAGACGGATATTTAAAAGCAAGTGTATCCATTCCATTCGGAAGTGAAATTGAAGAAATTCAAGGACTAAAATCAGTTGTGCCATGTTTGGCAGCAAGTAACTGTGATTATACAGGTAAAGTATATCTTGATAATGTTAAACTTGTAAATGGCATATCAAACGAAGAGCCTCCTTTACCTGAAGTAACTCCTATTGTATTTGACTTTGCAAAAGCAGAAGATATTACCGGTTGGGCAAATGGCGGCAGTTACGCTTATAACGGCGGTTTGACAATTGGACATGATGCTGCAGTTGGTGAAGGTTCAATGATGTTGGGTGTTGATTATTCAGCAGATTCTGCTGCATCATGGAGCGAAGCAAAGGTTATGTATTCATTTGCAGAGCAAGCACAGTTGGAAGGATATAATCAGTTCTCATTTGATTTCATTTATGATCCTGCAAAAATGACAATGGGTTCTTTTAAGGTTAAGTTGTTTGCTGGAACAATAGACAAAAACGCTAATATCACTGATGTAGAAGATTACGGAAATGGATTAAAAAAGGCAACAGTAGTGATTAACTTTTCAAGTTCAGCCAATTCTATTATTAATTTTACACTTGGTATAGTAGGAAGTAATATAGATTATAAAGGAATTATCTATATAGATAATGTTACATTTAGTCAGGCAGTAATAGAAGATAATTATGTGTTAGCTACAAAGACTGTTGAAGAGCAAATCCCTGTCAGCGTAACTTCTGATTCTGTTACAGCTAATGGCATGACACAAGAAATACCAAATAGTGTAAAACTGACTGATGATAAAGCTATTAAATCTGCTGCACAGCTTTATGCATATCTTGAAGCAGTAGGAAAAACAGATAGTGTGTTGTTTGGACATCAAAATGATATTACTTGTAAGGCTGGAAATGTTGCATTGTCCAAATCGGATGTTGAAGATGTAACAGGTTCTACTGCAGCAGTTATGGGTATTGACGCACTTGCACTTACAGGTAACGAGCTTTCAGTAGCACAGTGGAATGCAACCTTGGAAGAACGTGTTGCTGCATGTGCTAAAGTCACAAAGGAAGCTGCCGACAAAGGTGCTGTTATTACTTTTTCAGCACATATGCCAAACTTTGATGTAATTGATAAGAGAGTTAAGCTGGGCATAGGTTTAGATAATCCTACATACGGCAACAATTCAGAAAAAGTAGGTATATTAGCAGACGGTTCATACAATTTCTCCGGATATACTCCAAATAATTGTACAGGTGATGTTGTTGCTAGGATTATGCCACGGCAGGATTTAAACAAATATTTTACTGCTTATCTGGACATGATTGCTGATTATGCTAAGGTTTTGGAGAAGGATAACATCAGTGTATTATTCAGACCTTTCCATGAATGTACAGGTGGTTGGTTCTGGTGGGGTAAAGGTAATTGCGATGCAGAAGCATATATAAACCTATATAGATACACAGTATCATACCTCCGCGATGTAAAAGGGGTTCACAACTTTATTTATGTATATGGACCAAGCAGTGAAGCAGCAAGTACTGCTGAATATGGTATCCGCTATCCTGGTGATGATTATGTAGATATGGTTGGATTTGACATGTATCATCAAACACCTGCAGAAGGAGATAGCTTCATCAGCAATTTCACTACTGAGTTGAGCATTGTACAAAAGTTCGCTGAAGAGCATAACAAGCTGTTTGCTGTGACAGAAACAGGTATGGCTAGTGGCAGTACTCCGGTTTTGATTAAAGGAAATCCAAGAAAAGACTGGTACAATGAAATACTCGATGCTGTTGTAGGTTCAAAGGCTTCATATTTCTTGGTATGGGCAAACTTTGATACTACCAATTTCTATACACCTTATGTAGTAAGTAATGCAGGTGAGCCTATGAAAGGTCATGAAATGCTGGATTATTTTATTGACTTCTATAATAAGCCAAATTCAGTATTTGCTAAGCAGATAGGTGATTATACTGCAATAGATGTATCTATCCAAACAAACACTAATACTTCAGGCTATATTATGGCACCGACATCAGGCAGCCGTGTACTTGAACCAATGACACTAGAAGCAAATGTTTCAAATGCAAAGGATAGCTCAGTTGTTAAGTTTATTGCAAAAAACAAGACAGGTGCAGTAGCAAAAGAAATAACAGCTGCAAAAAATGAAAGTGGAATTTATACAGCAAGCTTAACTAAAGAAATACTTAATGCTGTTGGCGAAACATTAGGAACTATTTCACTTTCAGTTGACGGGAAGGTTGTTAATACAATTAATGCTAAATTTAATATGCCGGAACCTGTAATTGACCCATTAGTAGTAGATACTTTTGAATATTATTATGGAGATAATGAGCTCCTTAATTCAAATTGGACTATGGGAAATGGTACAGGTTGTACGCTTGTTCCTTCGTTAACAAGCAAGAGCTATGAAAGCAAATACGGCTTGGAATTCAAATATTCACTAGCTTCCAACGGCTATATAGGTATAGTGAAGAATATGAATGGTGCGGATTGGTCCAGCAAAAATGCCGTGCAATTATGGACAATTCCTGATGGTAAAAAACAAAAAGTTGTTATTCAGGTTACATCCGGCAGTAACGTATTTGAGGTATATCTCAATCAGTATGCGGATTATTATGGTTCAACAGAGCCTGTTTTAGTAACCATTCCATTCTCAAGCTTTGTTGGAAGAGATGATAAGACAGCAGTGTTCGATCCAGCTAATATTGAGAGCTTTGGCTTGTGGAGCAATACAATAGTTCCAGAAGGTGAAGATGCTTCAACATATAAATTGGATTCTGCTCTTTATTATGATGACATCAAAGTGGTAACTTCGGATGTAACAACTGTTACGTTTAAGAAAATATCAACTGGTGACGAAATAATTTTAGGTGATGTTAATGGAGACACTCATGTAAATTCAATTGACTTTGCACTGTTAAGGTGGCATTTATTAGGGTTTGAATATTTGGAGGGAGATGCCCTGAAGGCTGCTGACGTTAACAAAGATGGTAATGCAAATTCCATTGACTTTGCATTAGTAAGAAAATATATTCTTACAGGCAAGTTTTAAAGCTTATTAAATAACGTTCCAATCTCAAGGGTAATGCTTTTACCAATGAGATTGGGCGTTTTTTATTTACGATAATGTTTTCAAGGCAGCTGGATAAAGTTTTAACAAAATAATTGGTTTCTGAATAATATATAAAGACAGGAATTTAACATTGCCTGTCTTCCTTCTTGGGGAATTTTCAAAGCAAATGTAATAAAATCAAAGAGGTAAGTACTTTCGGAATTTTGATTGTTTCTTGCCAAAACCTTGTAATGTCAGTGTATTTCACAATTATTTTACTCAAATACAATTTGTTGCAAGTAAGCAGCAGGCTGTTACCTGACTTTTTTTATCAAAGTTGTAAAATGTGTGACATTTATGACACACATAATCAATTTAGGGTGTATAATTATTCTTGAATATGTCATACTGCTGTCAAATCTGAATGAATACAATTAAAAGAAGCCGATTATGGTTGAAAATAATGAAATGGGTTTTATCAAGGTTTTGCATCCTATGAACATATACAAGGAACTAGTTTGGTGATAGTAAGGAGGTGAGAAAAAATATAAACGTTAAATAAGGAGCTTAAACAATCACTTTATAATTATAGTTGAGGATATATAATTATTCACACAAAACAACGCACTTATGTTTTTGCCGAAACAGGTTTCTTTAAAATCACGATTCATATAGGAGAAAAGTAATTACCAGGTTAATTAAAAAGCTTGAATCCTTTCGCACTAAGACCCAATAAATATTTATTAAATTTGGATATAAATCATCAGCTTGAATCACTCGAAAATATTAGTGAACTTAAAATAGTAGCTAAACTATTATGAGGATAATTTATGGTATAAATAACTATGTTAGTATTTACTTACACGTTTGATATTGTGGAATGAGGTGGAAGGTAGTGAATATTGTAGTTTTGAGTGGAAGTCCCAAGGGAAAATACAGCATTACGCTTCAAACCGTGCTTTATATCCAAAAGCGTTTTCCTGAGGATTGCTTTGAAATTATATATGTTGGACAGCAGATTAAACAATTTGAAAGAGATATGAAATTGACTATTGAGAAGATGCTGGCAGCTGATCTCATATTATTCTGTTATCCGGTTTATACTTTTATTGTGCCATATCAGCTCCATAGGTTTATAGAGTTGATAAAAGAATACCAAGTGGATTTGAGCGGAAAATTCGCTGCGCAGATCAGCACTTCAAAACATTTTTATGATATGACAGCTCATAAGTTTATTGAACAAAACTGTTCAGATCTTAACATGAAATACATCCATGGTCTTTCGGCTGAAATGGACGATTTGTTGTCTGAACAGGGGCAAAAGGATGCGCTGAAGTTTTGGGATTATGTACATTTCTGCTTCAAATCGAATTTGTATGAACTTCCAAAAAAGTTGCCAGAACCTGAAAAAAAGCTTTATCAGCCGGTTTTACCTGTAGTAAAAAAATCAGATCAATATAATACGGTTATTGTTACGAATTGTGAAGACAATGACCAAAACCTTTTAAATATGATTTCTGACTTTCAGAATGTTTATGCCTACAGTACACAAGTTATCAATATCAGCAAGTTTGCATTTTCGGGTGGATGCCTGGGATGTTTTAATTGTGCTGCTTCCGGAAAGTGCTCATATAGAGATGAATTTGATGTTTTCCTAAGGGAAGAGATTCAGAAGAAGAATGCAATTGTTTATGCTTTTACTATCAAAGATCATAGTATGGGTGCATCTTTCAAGCAGTATGATGACCGTCAATTTTGTAATGGACACCGTACTGTAACAATGGGAATGCCAATGGGATATATCGTCAGCGGAGCGTATAGCAGCGAACACAACCTTAATGTCATTATAGAAGGGCGCTGTGAGGTAGGGCATAATTTCCTATGTGGTGTAGCCACTGATGAAGGGGATACGCCAAGGGCGCTTGTGATGCTGGCTGACAAACTTACCTATGCTCTGCAAAATAGACTGGTATTGCCTCGGAATTTTCTGGGGGTAGGTGGTATGAAAATTTTCAGAGATATTATTTATCTTATGAGGGGACTGATGAAGGAGGATCATCGATTCTATAAAAAACATGGAATCTATGACTTTGTGCATAAGAAAATTGGTACTATTCTTAAAATGAAAATTGTCGGGATGTTGCTATCTAAGCAATCTATTTGGAATAAACTTAACTTCAGGCTAAATGAGGTTATGCTACAACCTTATCAGAAGGCTATAAATAAGGATTAACACTTATCAGTTTTTCATACTGAAAAGGCATTTCGTTAAACTATTTTAATTTTGGAACTGCACTCCATTTTGTATTAATAATTAATTAAAAACACCTAAGGAAGAACCTAAAGAAAAGGACTTGCCCATAATATTACAGACCCAGTCCTTTTCTTTGAAAGTTTGCCGTAATTTTATTATAGTATATTTACAATAAGCTTTTGTGATTGTTTGGTGAACATTCACAATTAATGAATAGAATGTAACATGAGCCAATATGTTAGGTATTGCGAGCTTCTCTGCCTATGCAAATATAGTGCATTTACTATAAAAGGCAGAAAAATAAAACAACCACCCTTTGAAAGGGTGGTACAGTGTGATTATGTTAGGGGAACAATATTTCCCCAATTTGTTTTTTGAGATACACCTATTTGCTTTTTCGATACTAAATGAGCTTTCAGATTTTCTGTATTAAGCTTTAAGATGTCACCATAATTACTATAATGTTGTAAAATACTATCTGCTAATCCTTTAATTTTTTTACCTGATACAGGCATAGTACAGAATTTCTTTATTGATGGGGCGAAATAAGATCCATCTTGCGCCTGCTCATATTTTTTCAATGAATAGCTTCCATCGGAGTGTTTTAAATAGGTAATTGCTGAGGGAACAATTCCACCTGAGCCTTCGGTAACCAATTTACCATAAAGATTGTAGGCAGAAGCATAGGTAGTAACAAATACTTTCAGCTCATTTCCTTCTTCATAGCTGCCGTGAACATGAGGTGCCACAATTAGAAAGCCTCCGTTATATTTCATGTTCTGGTTCTTCTCTATTTCAGTTTTATAAACTAATTTTAAAATAGGATCATTACCTTGATAACTAAAATCAGGCAAAATAGTTTGCTCCTTGATATCCAGCTTCGAATACCATTCTATTGGCGGTAAACTTTCATCTGTAACATTATTCTTTGGACCCAGAAGCTCCTTACACAACCGCATCATAATCTGCCCACGCAAGTCATTTTTTGCTTTACCATTTTTGAATTCTTGCAGCATATAGTCTAGTGCATCCGTTCCTCCATATTTTATAATGTTTGCATATTCTTTTTTATGAGCCGAAATGTAATCAGCAGGATTTGATGAGCTTAGTGGTGAGGACAAAATAACCTTCAAGCTCTCCTCAACAGAAAACGATGTCTCCTTTGAGGCATCTCCTATATACTCTGTCCTATTATTCAAATAGGATTCCGATTTTAAAACTGACTCTGGTTTTTTAATTTGAGGATTGGATATGAGACCTATTCCAATCACGATAATAAGAATAGCAACTGCTATCGCAACCCAAAATGAAGGCTTTTTGTAGTTTAATACATTTTTTATTCTACTTTTTACATTACTTTCACCAAAGGCAAGAGGACTTCCAGATACAAATCTTCTGTTTACAGCCATTGTAAGAAGAGATGTACTATATTCGCGCTTAATCTTATTTCCAAGCTCTTTAATTACCTTTTCATCACAGGACATTTCCATATCACGGCTCATTAAAATAAAGCTCACCCATACAAATGGGTTAAACCAGTGAATGCATAGCACCAAAAAGGCAAACGGCTTAACAAGATGGTCTAATCTTTTTATATGTGTCTGCTCATGCTTTAAAATATACGTTTTCTCATTCTCGTTAAGACCTATGGGTAGGTATATTTTTGGCTTTAAAATTCCTAAAACAAAAGGTGATTTTATGTTTTCGCACTCAAAGACATTATCATATACCAAAATGGCAGAATATATTTTCTTCTTAAGAACTATATAGGATGTAATACTGTAAATAACCATAAGTAGCAGGCCAATAATCCATATCACGGAAGCAATGGACAAAATAATTTGCATTGGATTAGCACTGGCATAAGGTGTTGCAGCAGGTAACGAATTGTTCATTATGTTGTTTACTCCGTTAATGCTACCACCAATAGTGGTCTGTTCCGTTAGTCCTATGTTTATTGGAATATGGTTAGTTTTATTACTTGAAAATGAAAAGGATCCTAAAAGACTAAATGCTGATGAAAATGAATATGGGCAAACAAGCCTAAAAATCACAACGCTCCATAGACTATAGGAAAAAATCTTCGGCAACCTCTTTAAAGGAAATCTGATTAATAGCACAAATAGAATCACATAGGTTCCTGTTAAACTCATATTAACAATATTAATAAGAAGGTTTTGCAAGTTAAATTCCATTGTCAATCCTCCTTATAGCTGTCTATTAGTTTTTTTAGGTCCTCTGCCTCTTGCTCGCTAATTTTTCTATTTCCCATAAATGCCGTTAAAAATTGTGGAAGCGAACCGGAAAAAGCTCTGTTGATAAACTGTTCACTCTCATACTTTTGAACCTGTTCCCTTTTAACAAGAGAGTGTACTATTGAATTTTCATTTTTTAGAACACCACGTTCACATAGTTTTTTTAACACTGTATATGTAGTAGATTTTTTCCACCCAAGCTGTTCGAGACACAGTTTAACAAGCTCTCCAGATGCAATAGGTTCATTATCCCAAACTATAGAAGCAAAACGATATTCACTTTCGCAAATTTTCAGTTTATCCATTATTGTATTCACTCCTCGCAGGTCTATAGTGATAGACTTAAGATAAAATTAGTCTATCACTATAGACCTGCGTTGTCAAGAATAACAGTCATGTATATTTTTGGTTATATATAATTGATGTGTTATTATAAAAGTTATTGTGCGTGTTGGCTATACAAATCGTAAAACGTCAGCTCATTTAACATTAATGCTTTAACTACTGCATCAACTCTGCTGTTGGCGTTTAGCTTTTTAAATATGAGCTGATTGTGATATTTTACTGTAGCTAAGGACAAGTTTAATTCCTGTGATATATGTTCATCTGAAAATCCCTGTGCTATCATGCCTAAAATCATATTTTGCTTTTCTGTAAGCTTATGGGACAGATTTGGATCTTCAAAGCCGGAATAGTTAATTTGCGGACTTTCGTTATAAATATTAATTGACAGCAATTCAACAAGACCAACCAGAGCATTCATTATAGGATTGCACAGGCTTATAACTGATATATAACAATAGGTTTTGTTTTTATGTGAAATTGGAATACAATACTCATACCAGTTTTTTAATTTGTTGCTGTAATGGAAAGCAGGGTATATGTGAACAGGTCTTTTGAGCAATTTTGCCAATGAAACAGAGTTTGTTCCAATACTTTCTTCATAAAATGAAACTCCAGGTTCGAGGAATTCATTATATTCGGACCAGCATAAAGTTGAACCGGGCCTTTTCTTTTGAGCTATCAGATAGCCTTCCGAATTAAACAGTAGAAAACAGTATTCACCCTTAACATTCTTTATTGTATCTAAATATCTATACATAAAATCATTAAACTTATTTGTAAAGTCACTTTTTTTAACAGCTGTTTTGAGCTCATCAGCAGAAAGCTTTAACAATGGTTTTTTTAAATCTCTGGAAATACCTTTCTCACTGCACACTTCCCATGATCTTAATAAGCTTTGATATAATTGTATGTCATTTGTCATGCTGTATGTCCCCCTGTAAACTAAGATTGAATGATTACATAAAATCACTTTTATCTGTTTGCTGCTGTATGATTGTTGGGTAAAAAGTCAGGATAAATAATCTGACTTTTCCAAGGAGCTTAGTATTTCAACACCTAGATCAACAGTTTTTTCAGAACCCATAAAGTTTAGAGCAACTTTAGCTCTTCCCCTTCTTTTGTCTACTTTTCTTATTAGCCCTTCCAACCCTAAAAGTGGGCCCGAGTTTACCGATACTTTAGAATTCTCGATGAATATTTTTGAGTAATCGATAAGGTCACTATCTTTTAAAAGTTTTAAAAGAGGATTTATCTCTTCATCGGAAATTCTGGAGTAGTATTCACCATCTTGCTTTAAAACAGTATAAACATTGGGAATTTTCCTGATTATATAGTATATATCTGTGCTCATATCCAAATTTATAAGTACATAGCCTGGGAAAAATATTTTAATCACTTCATAGCACTTACCTTTTCTTACTTCAGTGAGTTTTCTTTTTGGCACAATAGAATGACATTCATTACTTTCAAAGTTGTAATGGAGAAAATTCTCAACGTCGTTTTCAGCTCCGGTTTTTACATGAAGTGCATACCAACTCATCTAACTCCCCCTTATAACACAGCAAATATTATTAAATATACTTTAGCACAGTAATACTTTTGTTATAACAGCTTAACTGCAGACTTATTCTGCTTATTTGCAGGAAATAGCCGATGTGCTGTTTTCTGAATATAGAATATCATTGATATTTTTTATCCTGTACTATACTTTTGATAAAAAAATTCCTGTTTTTATGAACTTCTTCTCGTAATAACGAATTGTCAGAAGCTCAAGATATTATTATAAATGTATTCTTGGTTGTTTGGGACTTAATGCGATAAACGGCAGAACAATATCTTCTAAAGGAGTGGTCAAAAAATAATCTTTTTAGAAGAATTGTAGACTCATACTAAAGTATAGTAAAAAATTGAAAAATTTGTATTATGATTTTAATTAAATAAAATCCAAGGGAAGTTAATCGATGTTGCGACACGTTAGCGGAACGAAGATGGCATAATTTCTTTTATCATTCGTAGTGCTTCGGTTTTTGGGGGACGAAAGGGCGAAGCTATATTGCATGGGTTTGGAAAAAGTCTAAAAATAAGCAGAGCGAATCGTAAATTTATCTTTACAGTTGGTTATCTATACGAAAGGGTGGTTTTAGTGTTTGATAGTGGGTTATCACTAACAATTATACTTGCATGTGGAGCGGTTACTCTTGTAACCCTTTATTTTATTGGAGTTATAATATGGGAAATTATAAAAAAAGAAAGAAGTTTCCAGGGAAACGGAATTAAAGGATTTTCCGCTTTTTTAATGTCACTTTTAATGATGGGGGGTATAGCTTTTTGTCTTTACAATGCGCCATATATTCTATTTGATGGAGTTTCGTGGGAAATGATTGAAGAGGCGGGGCCATCGGCTCTTATTTATGCAGTATCGGCTTTTTCTTTTGTAATACCGGTATTTTTTCTATATTTCATGCTTACGAATTATTTCGTAAAGCCTAATGACAAGCCTTTTCTAATGATTATTGTCTTAAGCATAGTAAGCGGGATCGGGAATTCGCTTGTTGTGTTCATAATCAATGAAGCACTCAATAGGAATCTTGACTCTGAAACGAGGAACGCAGCCTTAAAGAGTGGCCTGTACGTGTATTTTATAATGGGGATACTGCTTTTTACCATATGTGCAATGATAGTTAGAAAGAGGTTAATTAAGATTACCAGCAACATCGTATACGAAAAGCGTATGGAGATAGTTAACAGTATTCTTAAAGCTCCATATCATAAGTTTGAGGCTATAGAAAATGGTAAGGCGCATGCAGTTCTTAATAATGATACTGAAACTGTCAGCGGATTTGTCAATATGTTTGTAAGCTTCTTTTCAGGTGTAATCACAATGCTTACATGCTTTATTTACCTGGGCACGCTAAATCTGTACGGAATGATACTTTCGGTATCAATAATCATTTTGGCAGTTGGCATGTTTTTGAAGATCAGCCAGTCGGCTGAAAAACTGTTTGACAAGAACAGGGATATACAGAATATTTTCTTTAAGTATATAAACGATATGGTAATGGGATTTAAAGAACTTTACATAAACAAAAAGAAGCGGTTTGAGTTCAGGAACGATATGCAAAATAAATGTGAGATGTACAGAGATACACGGGTAGAAGGTGAGTATAAATTTGTAGGTGCTTCTATCATAGGAGAGATTATGTATATCTGTGTAATAGGAATAGTAGTTTTTACTTTTCCGGTGATTTTACCTAATATACAGGGAAGTACTTTGAGAAATTATGTGCTTGTGTATTTATATATGGGTGGGATTGTAAATCAGGTAATATTCCTTATTCCTGAATTTGTACGTGTAATGGTAAGCTGGAAAAGAATAAATGGTTTTATAGAAGAGATCAAGTCTATTGAAGAAGAATCCGTTGAAACTGCGGAGATCGAGGAAAAGCCAACTATCGAACTCAAAGGGGTAACATATCAGTATAAAAATGAAAATGGTGAAAAGTTTTCTGTTGGACCTATTGATTATAGTTTTAAACCTGGGGAGATTGTTTTTATTTCGGGCGGAAATGGAAGTGGGAAATCAACACTGGCAAAGTTAATCACAGGCTTGTACAAACCAGATAATGGAGAAATCACTGTTAACGGAAAGAATGTAGATACAGAAACTTTGGGTGGTTATTTCACGACTATTTACAGTGATTTTCATCTCTTTGACAGGTTGTACGGTATACGACAAGAGGAAAAACAGGAGGAAATTAACAAGTATTTGGAGATCCTTCGCATTGATGACAAGGTACAAATTGCTGATGGAGCTTTCAGTACATTAAAGCTTTCAACCGGGCAGAGAAAAAGGCTGGCTCTATTGGTAAGCTATCTTGAGGAGCGCCCGGTATATCTTTTTGATGAATGGGCTGCAGATCAGGATCCCGAGTTCAGAAAGTTTTTCTACAAGACACTTCTTCCGGAGTTAAAAGCCAGGGGGAAAACAGTTATAGCAATCACTCATGATGACAGCTATTTTAATGAAGCGGACAGGCTTATCAAAATGGAGATGGGGAGATTTGCAGAAAAAAGGGAGGAAGTAGGATGATAAAGAGATTTATATGCTGCTGCATGGTGTTTTTGCTATTTTTGCAGGTTGGATGCACCAGAGTTGTACCTGTGATTAAAGGAACAAGCAGCTATCAGGAGAAAGGAATTACAATTACAGATAAAGGTAATTATTTTGACGCAGTATTAGATTATACAAGCGGATTAACACCTAGAGATATGGGAGCAGCTTTTGCCAGGGGCATTCTTAAGGTGGTGCCCGATTATGAAACCCTGATAGATTCTTATATTGCTGAAAGCCTTCCTGACTACGAATATTCTTTTATTTTCCCAAGAGTAGATGATATAAAACCTCAATTGGATCAGAATTATATAGAAGAAATTGAGGGGATGGCATCGGTATTTTCAGGAGGTAGTGAAAATATAAGAAAGGATAACAAGATATCAGTCGGAGAGCTTTATGTTCTGAATTTGTTTACAGATGTACTGAGGGGGGCTCAGTGCAGTTTTGTGTCGGTATATGGTGCGCGTTCGGATACGAATAAAACTATTACCGGACGAAATCTTGACTGGTTTGGAGGACGTCAAAACCAACTTCCAAGGATTCAGGCCGTTATAACTATCAAAAATAAAGAGAGTAAAATTTGCTCTGTCGGCTACCTTGGATATATGGGGATATTAACAGGATTTAATGACAGCAAAGTATTTGCCGGAATTCTGGATTCAATAGTCGGTACAGCATATAGTTCTCAAGGCAGGAGGTCATATACTTTAGATCTTCGTTATGCATTGGAAAATTACAAGACCATGGATGAAATCGCTGAATTTATGAAGGATGCTAAAAAACTATATGCAGTTAATCATATAATTGCATTTTCCGATCCTGACAGAAGTGAAATTCTTGAGAATAATTTCAGCGGCAACCGGACAGATGGACGAAAAGTTCAAAGGGCACTGAGAGATGCGGACTCAAAGCTTAACAAGGGAGTTACATGGGGAATAAGTGATGCTGTAGGCAGCGTTAATTCCTTTATTTTAGATGGAAATTACGATAACCACACAACAAACGGATATAACACAAAGAGATGGAAAAATATGAAGAATGAACTCCTCTCAAAGGGGACTGCAGTAAGTGCCCAGGAGTTGAAAGAGATTATTTCCTTTAAACGTGGTGAACCGGATGCATTATCTGAAGCGTCAGATTTATATAACAAGATGACTCTTTATATGGTTTTGTTTCAGCCTGACAGTCTTTCACTTGAAGTGTATTTCCGTCCGAGGGGTATTAGGGAATCGCCTGATAATCCTGTCTTTGAGAAAATTGAAGTTTTTAAATAGACTATTTGAAAAGGGGAATAAGTGAGATGTATGGTTATAAAACTCTAACCAATATGATTGTTTCCAGAGAGAATGAGGATAATAGAGGAATTACTTTTATATTAAGTGATACAGAGGAGTGTTTTGTATCATATAAGGAACTGTATTTTTCAGCGCTGAGCCTTTTACACAGGCTGCAGTCTGCGGGGTTTAAGCCAAAGGATGAGGTAATTTTCCAGATAGATGACAATCATAAATTTGTATGTACTTTCTGGGCCTGTATATTAGGTGGCATGATTCCGGTTCCGGTAACGACCGGCACAAATGATGAACACAAACTAAAACTATTTAAGATTTGGGGAGTTCTAAATAGCCCTAGAATAATTACAACAGAGGATTTTATCGGAAAACTTGCAGCTTACGCCAATAAAAACGGCCTTTCGGACCAAATGGAAGTTATAAAGGACAGAGCTGAGTTTGTATATGATAAATTGAGTATAGGATGTTATGGCAAAATTCATGAGGCACAACCTGATGACATAGCCTTCATACAATTCTCTTCGGGCTCTACAGGAGACCCGAAAGGGGTCATTATTACGCATCAGAATGTTTTGATAAACCTGACTGCTGTTATTGAGTGGACTAAAATGGATTCAAATGATGTGGGCTTGAACTGGATGCCACTTACACACGACATGGGACTCATCGGAACACATATTAAGGGAATTCTGGCATGTATGAATCAGTATAATATCCAGACCCAGTTGTTTATAAAACATCCTACCTTATGGCTGCAAAAGGCAAGTGAACATAAGGCTACTTTGTTGTATTCGCCTAATTTTGGGTACAAACATTTTATGAAGTTTTTTAATACAGATACTAAAAAGGATTGGGACCTGTCTAATGTAAGAATTATTTATAATGGTGCAGAACCTATATCACTGGATATATGCAATGAGTTCCTGGATTTGATGGCACCCTATGGACTGAAAAGGAATGCAATGTATCCTGTTTATGGCCTTGCCGAAGGAACAATTGCCGTAACCTTCCCAAAGCCGGGAGATGAGATTAACCCCTTTAACTTTAACCGGAATAATCTTGGTGTAGGCGATACTATAGTCGAAACAGTCAAAGATGACCATAATGGTGTCATGTTTGTAGATGTAGGCTATCCCATATATAACTGCAGCATGCGTATATGTGACCGGAATAACGTAGATTTGGGAGAAAACCGAATAGGTTATATACAGATACGAGGTGGAAATGTAACAAAAGGTTATTACAATAATAAGACTGCTACAAAAGAAGCTATTACCGATGATGGATGGCTTAATACAGGCGATTTAGGACTGCTTAAGGATGGCCGCCTCATTATTACGGGCCGAGCAAAAGATGTAATATTTATGGCCGGTCAAAATTATTATTCACATGATATAGAGAGGGTAGCCGAAAGTGTTGACGGTATTGAACTTGGGAAAATAGTTGCTACAGGCGTTTATAACCAGAACACGAAGTGCGATGAACTCGTGCTCTTTGTTTTATTTAAGCAAAAAGCCGAGAATTTTATGAACCTGGCGGCAGAACTGAAAAGTACTATAAATCGTGCAATAGGGATTGAAGTGTCGGAGGTTATTCCTGTTAAGAATATTCCCAAGACTACCAGTGGAAAGGTTCAGCGTTATAAGCTCCGGGATAGCTTTACTAAAGGCGAATTTGACAGGATAAGAAGTGAATTGGCTGTTCTAATGGATAATGAACGAAACAACAGGAAAATTGATTTGCCGCAGAATTCTACTGAAGAGAAGCTTGTTGCCATATGGTCGGAAATGCTCGAAACACAAAGCCTCGGAACACAGGATAACTTTTTTGAACTGGGAGGAGATTCACTGAGGGTTACGCAGCTTATTTCCAGAATTAAAGAGATTTTTGGCATTGAAATGGAACAGACGGAAATATTTGAAAATTCCGATATTGTAAGTCTGGCTGAAGCAATCCAAAAGCATAAAAATAAATGTGTAAGGGAACATGATATTATACCGCAGACAAGTGCTGAAACTGGCAATCTGTCGCTTTCCTTTTCACAAAAAAGGCTGTGGTTCCTTGACCGTTTAAACGAAGGAAGCGCGCAATACAACCTTCACACAGCTTTAAGATTACACGGGAATGTGGATAGAGAATGCCTTGAAAAGAGTCTGAATGAAATAATGGACAGACATAAAATACTTAAGATGACCTTTAGGGAAGAAAATGGACAGCCGGTTCAAGTATTTAATCAGGAAGTAAAATTAAGTTTACCGTTGGTTGACTTAAGAGAGGTTCCAGAAGAAGAAAGGGAAAAACAGGCATTAGAAATTGCAAGTAGAGAGGCAGCTAAGGTTTTTGAACTTGATAAGGCTCCTCTTTTGAGAGCTAAGCTATTATGCCTGAATAATGATGAGCATATTTTAGTTATGGCTGTGCATCATATTGTATTTGATGGCTGGTCATTTGGAATCTTTCTAAAAGAGATGACCAATTACTATGAAATGTTCACAACCGGAAAAGGTCAGAATTTAAGAGAGTTGGAGATTCAGTACCCTGACTATGCTTACTGGCAAACCCGGAGACAGGTTGACGGTCTTCTTAATAATCAATTGGAATATTGGAAAAACAAGCTTTCGGGAGATATTCCGGTATTGGATCTTCCTTTAGATGGTCAAAGACCTGCTATTCAGACGTACAACGGAGCAAAATTTACAGCTTCTATTCCGCCGGATCTGGTGAAAAAACTTAAAAAGCTTGCAGCGAAAGAAAATTCCACTTTATTTATGGTTTTGCTTGCAGCATTTAAAGTACTTCTCCACCGTTATACAGGACAGGAAGATATAGTAGTGGGCTCGCCTATAGCCAACAGGAACAGAAAAGATATTGAAGATTTAATAGGCTTTTTTACAAATAATCTGGTTATGAGATCTTGTTTTTCCGGAAAGATGAGCTTTTTGGAACTATTGAAGAGGGTTAGAAGCACAACACTGGAGGCATATTCGAATCAGGATGTACCGTTTGAAAAGTTGGTGGAGGAGCTTCATGTTGAACGTGATATGAGCCGCAACCCACTGTTTCAGGTATTGTTCAGCCTTCAGAATACGCATATATCCCTTGAAGGTTTTTCAGAAATAAATGCTTCAATCATAGATACTGACAGCGGCTTTGCAAGGTTTGACCTGGCCTTGGATATCCGGGAGGTTGGAGAAGGGCTTGCTGCTGATTTTGAATATAACACCGATTTGTTTAACCAAGACACAATAAACAGAATGGCAGGACACTACAGGCAGCTTTTAGAGAGTATAGCACAAAGCCCGGAAAAAGAAGTGGATATGCTTTCAATTCTGACAAGTGAAGAGAAGAACACAATGGTCAGGAAGTGGAACAGCACAGAAGTTGATTATGGAGACGTTCCATGTTGGACTAAGCTTTTTGAAGAACAGGTGAAGAAGAATCCACAGGCATTAGCCGTTAGGGATAAAGAACGCAGTTTGACTTATGGTGAGCTAAATAGCTGTGCTAACAGGCTTGCACACTATCTGGTTTCTAAGGGAGTTGGACCTGAAACGGTAGTAGGTGTTTATCTCGATCGTACTGTACGGATGATCATTGCGCTGCTTGGCATTCATAAGGCCGGTGGAGCTTACCTGCCTATGGATCCTATATTTCCTAAAGACCGTTTGATGTATATGCAGGAAGATGCAAAGGTTGGAATAGTTTTATCGGAAAGCGGGCTTGAAGGAACATTGCCGCAAAATGGTTCTCAGATAATTTGCCTGGATAGTGAATGGGAGACAATTTCGCGGTTCAGTGAAGAAAATCCTGAAGCTAAAAATAATGGGGAAAGCCTTGCATACCTTATTTATACGTCAGGTTCAACCGGAAATCCGAAAGGGGTCCAGATTGAACAGCATGCACTTATAAACTTCCTTTTATCAATGGCGGAGAAGACAGAGCTTAAAGAAAGTGACACTCTCCTGGCAGTTACTACACTATCCTTTGACATTGCCGGGCTGGAGCTGTTTATGCCGCTTATATCAGGAGCTGGTATTGTACTTGCCGGAAGAGATGAAGTAATAGACGGAAGTAAGTTGATTGCTTTGCTAAATGAGCACTCTGTTTCTATAATGCAGGCTACACCTGCTACGTGGAGACTTATGGTTGAAGAGGGGTGGAAAGGAAGTAAAGGGCTGAAGGTTCTTTGCGGAGGAGAGGCACTGGCGAAAGAACTGGCGAAACAGCTTCTAGATAGATGCGGTACCCTTCTGAACGTATACGGACCTACAGAAACCACCATTTGGTCGACGATTGCAAAGTTGGAACATGGAACAGATACAATAACGATTGGACAACCTATTGCAAATACTCAAGTTTATGTCCTGGATGGTAATATGAACCCTGTTCCGGTTGGGATACAGGGAGAACTTTACATAGGTGGAGATGGTTTGGCTAGAGGCTATTTGAACCAACCCCACTTAACGGAAGAAAAATTTATTAAGGATCCATTCAGCAATAAAACCGGTGCTCGGCTTTACAGAACCGGGGATACGGTAAAATTCCTGCCCGATGGAAATCTTGAGTTTATAGGACGAAATGATCATCAGGTAAAGATTCGAGGTTTCAGAATAGAGCTTGGAGAAATTGAGAACCTTTTGAACCTGCATGAGGCTGTAAGGCAAAGCATTGTGGTTGCAAAGGAAATTGTCCGTGGAGAAAAATCTCTTGTGGCATACATAATTCCAACTGATGAAAAGACGGTTTTAGCTTCAGATAATTTAAGAAGCCGCCTCAAGGAAAGGCTTCCTGATTATATGGTTCCGGCCGCTTTTGTAATGATGGACTCTTTTCCAATGACGCCAAATGGCAAAATTGACAGAAAGGCACTTCCAATGCCGGAGAGTTTTCGCCCGCAGCTAAGAAACGGTTATACAGCACCGGAGAGTGAGATTGAGAAAAGTATTGTGTCTATCTGGCAGGAAGTTTTAAAGCTTGACCGCATAGGAATAAATGATAACTTTTTTGATTTGGGAGGCCATTCACTGTTACTTGCACAGGTTAGAAATAAAATTGCCGGTGTACTTGGAAAAGACGTCACAATGATGGATCTGTTCAGATATCCAACGATAAATGCATTGTCGGAATTCCTTGAAGGAAAGCAGATATCCGGCTCGAAAGGCAAAATAGATAAAAAGGGTGTTACAGGAAAATGTGATATTGCTGTCATAGGCTTAAGCGGTAGGTTTCCAGGTGCCAAAAATACAGAGGAATTCTGGAATAACCTTTGCAATGGCGTTGAGTCAATTACACGGCTAACAGATGAAGAGATTATCGCCGAGGGAGTTGACCCTGATGTAATTAAGAAGCCCGAATATGTTAAAGCCTGGGGTGCTTTGGATGAAGTTGATAAGTTTGATGCAGGTTTCTTCGGTTACAACCCGAGGGAGGCAGAAGTACTTGATCCCCAGCAGCGAATATTCCTGGAGGAGACCTGGAAAGCACTCGAAAATGCGGGTTATGATCCGGCAAGGTTTCCTAGGAAAATAGGGGTATACGCAAGTGTGGGCATGAATACATATGCACAAAACCTGTCTGAAAACTTTAAAGAAAAAGGTTTAGCGAGTGATTACCAGATTATGATCAGCAATGACAAGGATTTTATCGCCACTCGAGTTGCATATAAATTAAACCTTAAAGGACCTGCAATTACTGTACAGACCGCTTGTTCATCCTCTATGGTTGCAGTTCATCTCGCAAGCTCAAGCCTTATAAATGGAGAATGCGATATGGCTGTAGCGGGAGGGGCAAGTATAAGGCTTCCACAAAAAACCGGATACTTGTATCAGGAAGGAATGATTTTATCTCCGGATGGACGTTGCAGCGCTTTTGACGAAGAAGCAAAAGGTACTGTTGGAGGAAACGGTGCAGGTGTTGTTGTACTCAAGAGGTTGGAAGATGCTGTTGCTGACGGAGATTCTATCTGGGCTGTTATTAAGGCTACAGCTATTAATAATGACGGGGCTTTGAAGGTAGGATATACTGCACCGGGAATAGACGGACAGGCCGGAGCTATTTCAGAGGCACACTTAAAAGCAGGTATAGATCCTGAAACTATAACATATATTGAGGCACATGGTACAGGGACGCCGTTGGGAGATCCGATTGAGATCGAAGCACTAAGACAGGTTTTCAATAAAAGCACGGAAAAGAAAGGCTTCTGCGCTATTGGTTCAGTTAAGACAAACATAGGTCACCTTGATGCGGCAGCAGGAGTTTCGGGATTGATAAAAACCGTTCTTGCATTGAAGAATAAAATGATACCTCCGAGCTTGAATTTTAAGAAACCAAATCCCAAGCTGGATATTGATAATAGTCCTTTTTATATTAACAATAGTTTGAAGGAATGGAGCAGCAGTATAGGTCCGTTAAGGGCAGGCATAAGTTCCTTCGGAATTGGAGGCACAAACGCGCATGCTGTGCTTGAGGAAGCTCCTTATACAGATTATAAACCATGCAAAAGTGGTGTAAGTTTGCTTGTGTTCTCTGCCAAAACCCGGTCGGCTCTAAATAAAATTACTGCTGACTTTTTAGATTTCCTGAAGAAAAACAGTGATATTAATATGGCTGATGCAGCCTATACTTTACAATTAGGCCGCAGAGAAATGGAACATAGGAGGTTTCTTGTTTGCACATCAAGGGAAGATGCTATTGAAGCACTTGAAAACATTAATTCAATCCCCAAAAGGGTTTTTGATAGTATTGAAGGACAGAGTGAGGCTGCAAGGGTCAGGGATGTTAATCCGAAGGATTATTCGCTGGAAGACTTGGGACATCTCTGGCTGACAGGTGCCGGGATTGATTGGACAGCACTATATGAAGGCGGCCAGAGAAAAAGAATTCCTCTTCCTGTATACCCGTTTGAAGGCAAATCCTACTGGGTGGATAGAGTGAAGAAAGATAAGGTTGCAAAGGCAAATGGGAAAATAAGTGATATTTCAAAATGGTTCTATACTCCGCTTTGGAAACAATCAGCTAATGGCGGTTTATTAAAGAGTGTAAAATATGCAAACAGGCAGGACGTTATACTTGTTCTAACAACAGAAAGCAGTTTTTGCAGCAGATTGGTTCAGCGAATCGGAAAAACAAACGAGAACATAATCATAGCTAAAGTAGGAGTGAACTTTGGAAAAACAGGAGACAGAGAATATCTGTTTAGACCTAATAAAAAAGAGGATTATGATAATTTGTTAAATGAAATTTCAAAGGTTTCCAAAAAGCCGGATATAGTCTTGAATTTACTTGGAGTTTCCGGCAACTGTAGAGACATGGAGGACGAAAACGGTATAAGCTGTGGCAAACAGCTTTTCTACAACATGATTTATCTGGCACAGTCTTTTGGAAATCAAGGCTGGAATACGCCGGTACAGTTTAAGGTACTGACGGACAACGCCTTTAAAGTATTCAATGAGAAGAATTTATACCATGGAAAAACACTTGCCGTTGGACCTTGTAAGGTTATACCGAGAGAATATCCTAATATCAGGTGTAGTATGATCGACTTCGAATTACAACACGCAGAAAGCTTGCAAGAACAGGATATAATTGAATGCCTTTTAGCTGAAATATATGAAAAAGGCACAGAAAATATAACTGCTTACCGTGGTTTGGAACGATGGGTACAGACCTTTGACAGTACCCACGTTGAAGAGAGTCCGGATTCTCTGGTGAAGAAGAATGGTGTATATCTGATTACCGGCGGATTTGGTGGAATTGGGCTGAATCTTGCAGAATACCTGGCTAAGGAAGTGCAGGCAAAATTAATTCTGGTAAGTCGTTCAAAATTTCCGGAAGTTGAGAAGTGGTCGGATTGGCAGTCAGAGCACAGTAAAAATGACGGTGTATCAAAAAAGATAAAGAAGCTGCAAAGCTTTGAAAGTCTCGGTTCAGAAATCATGGTGTGTCAGGCAGATGTTACTGATACCGCACAACTTGAAGTTATCAGGCAAAATGCTTTAAAAAGGTTTGGCAGGCTTGATGGTATAATCCATGCAGCTGGAAATCCCGGCGGTGGCATGATCCAGATGAAAACAAAAGAGTTTTGTGAAAACGTCTTGGCACCAAAGGTCAAGGGTACGCTTGCACTCTACGAGACATTTAAGAATGACAGGCTGGATTTCTTTGTGTTCTGTTCTTCACTGAATGCTATAACCGGAGGGTTCGGGCAGGTTGACTATAGTGCTGCAAATGCTTTTCTTGATGCTTTTGCCGCAACACATGATTCATACAGGGGAACACGGTTTATATCAATTGATTGGGATAGGTGGCCGGGAACAGGTATGGCAGGCGGAACGGGACAGCAGAAAGATGCAGATGATCAGGTTATGCATCCTCTATTGGGTAAGAAAGTCTCAAACACTCCAGAAAAGGAGGTTTTCCTTGCAGAATTAAGCCCTAAGAGGGATTGGGTATTATCCGAGCACCTTGTAATGGGGACACCTACCATAGCAGGTACAACCTATCTGGAAATGGCGAGAGCCGCTTATAAAGAAGCCACTGGGCAGGATTCCATGCAAATAAGCGATGTGGTTTTCCTGACTCCGATGGTTGTAAAGCAGGAAGAAGCACGAGATGTATTTACTATTTTGACTAAAAACGGAGATGTTTACGATTTCCAGGTGGCAAGCAAGTTGAAGGGAAGCGAAGGTGAAGAGTCAAACTGGTATGAGCACGTAAGAGGAAAGATCAAAGCTTTCGGTGAAGAAACTTTGAAACAGTTTGACATTAAGGAAATAAAAGCAAGGTGCTTTGACAGAATGGAAGCAGGTGAGGTTCAGGGCAATAAAACTAAGGAGTTTATCAGCTTCGGAGACAGGTGGAAATCGTTAAAAGGCTTTGACCTTGGGGAAAATGAGGGCTTGGTCGAGGTTGAACTTTCAGGTGAATTTATCGGTGATCTGAAGGATTATGAACTCCATCCGGCTCTGCTTGATGTAGCCACGGGTTCGGTAAGATTGGCAGCTGGCGGTAATTATCTGCCTTTCTCATATGAGAGGCTGATCATAAAGAAGCGGTTATCTGGGAAAGTATATGGATTTATAAGGTTTAAAAACGGCTACAGTGCCGCGCAGGAGATAATAACCTGTGATATAGACATAATGAATGATAAAGGTGAGCAGGTTGTTGAAATAAGCAATTTTTCAATGAGGCTGACTGGCGATGCTGCCGCTGCAAGCATCAAGGCGAGAGCATCAGGACAACGGCAAACCGGAGGGACTGATTTTGAAAGTTTATATAAAATGGCAGCCAAAAAGGAATTCGGATTCTTAAATGATGGAATATCGGCAGCAGAGGGCAAAGAAGTTTTCAAACGAGTTCTGAACGGTTTCTGCAAGTCACAGATAATTGTATCTGTAAAAGATCTGAATACCGCAATAGAGCAAGCTAATTATGTAGACCAGCCCGGTGTAAAAAAAGAGGCCGATGAGGAGGATTTAAAACCGAAACATCCAAGACCTGAACTTGATAACGATTATGTACCTCCCAAGAATGACATAGAACAAAAACTTGCAGATATCTGGCAGAAAACACTGAGCATAGAAGCGGTAGGTATTCACGATGAATTCTTTGCATTAGGAGGGGATTCCTTAATGCTTATAGAGGTACATACTAAAATTAAAGAACTATTCACAACAAACTTAGCGGTTGTAGACCTATACAAATACAATACAGTAGCATCTCTTGCAAAATATTTAAGCAGTGAAAATAAAGAGGAAGAGCAGCCTACCTTTGAGAGTGTAAGTCAGAGGTCAAACAGACGGCTTGAGGCGATGAAACAAAAAAGACAGCAAATGAAACAAAAAAGAGGAGTGGTTGAAGTTGAGTAATTATCAAGACAGCAATTATGAGGGAGCAATAGCTATAATAGGTATGAATGGCCGCTTCCCTGGAGCAAAAGATATGGAAGAGTTTTGGGATAATCTTTATAACGGTGTGGAATCGGTTAAATTTTTCAGCCGTGAAGAGCTTTTGAAGATGGGGATAGATGAACATCTGCTTGACAATCCAAGGTTCGTGGCCGCTGATGCCATATTGGACGATATGGACAAGTTTGACGCATCATTTTTTGATTATTCTGCCAGAGAAGCAGAGATTATGGATCCTCAGCATCGATTGTTTCTTGAAAGTGCATGGGAAGTATTAGAGAGTGCTGGATATAATTCTGAGTTATATGACGGAAGAATTGCTGTATATGCGGGAGCAAACTTAAGCGGATATATGATCCGAAACCTTTATTCCAATCCGGAATTGGTAGAGAATCTGGGCTCATTCAAAATAATGATAGCCAATTCACAGGACTTCCTGGCGACACGTGTATCCTACAAGATGAATCTGACAGGTCCAAGCGTTAATGTAAATACCCTCTGTTCATCATCAATGGTTGCATTACAGCTTGCATGCCAAAACCTTCAGAACTATGGATGTGATGTAGCCCTGGCTGGCGGTGTGAGCTTTCAGATTTCCAGAAATGAGGTTTTCTTTTACCAGGAGGGCGGGATAGGCTCTGCTGACGGGCATTGTAGAGCTTTTGACTCCAAAGCAAACGGAACAGTAAGCGGAAGCGGTCTTGCAGTGTTAGTGCTAAAAAGGCTTGAAGACGCTATAGAAGATGGAGATCACATTCATGCAGTCATAAGAGGTATAGGTGTTAACAACGATGGTTCGGAAAAAAACAGCTTTACAGCTCCAAATGTGGAGGGGCAGGCTGAATGTATTGCTGAGGCCATTGAGATGTCAGGAGTTGACCCGGAGACAATAAGTTATATTGATGCTCACGGTACAGGAACAGATCTTGGAGATCCTATTGAAATCTCCGCACTGACAAAGGCTTTCCGTGCGCATACGAAGAAAAAGCAGTTTTGCGCAATAGGTTCGGTAAAAACAAATATAGGCCATCTGGTAACCGCCGGAGGCCTTGCAAGCCTTGTAAAAACCGTGCTGGCTATGAAGCATAGAGTAATACCTCCTAGCTTGAACTTTGAAGAAGCAAATCCGAAGATTGATTTTTTAAACAGTCCTTTCTATGTTAATACGAAGCTTTCCAGATGGGAAACCGATGGATACCCACTAAGAGCAGGTATCAGTTCCTTTGGTATAGGAGGCACTAACACCCATGTAATTATTGAGGAGCCACCTAAAGCTAAAGCATCTGAGGAATCTGCAAGACCATGGCAGTTGATAACATTTTCTGCAAAAACGGCTGCTGCCCTTAAAAAGATGACTGAGGATCTTGCTCAGCACATAAGAAAAAACCCGGATGTAAACCTTGCTGATATAGCATTTACCTTAAAGGTAGGACGCCGCAATTTTAACCATCGAAGAATGGTGGTTTGTAAGGATACAAAAGACCTGCTCTCAAAACTTGAATCACTAAACGGGGAACAGGTATTTTCACGTTTCCAGAAACCGAGAGAACAACCTGTTGTATTCATGTTCCCGGGAGAGGAAAGTCAATACGTAAACATGGGACGTGAACTCTATGAGACTGAACCTGCTTTCAGTAATGCTGTAGACCGATGTGCAAAGATTCTCGAGCCGTTGATGGGTTTAGATATACGCAAGGTGCTTTACCCTGATGATCAGAAAATGGAGTACGCAGTTTCTAAAATGAAAGAAGAAGCTATAGCACGTACAGCAGTGTTTGTAGTTGAATATGCCATGGCAAATCTCTGGATTGAATGGGAAATCGAACCTGCATGCATGATAGGAAAAGGTTCAGGTGAATATGCAGCGGCCTGCATTGCAGGAGTGTTTTCACTTGAAGATGCACTTTTACTTGTATCTGCCAGTGAGGAAGAATTACAACAGAAATTAAGCAATATTTCTTTAAATTCAGTAAAAATCCCGTTCATTTCCTGTATTACAGGTTCATGGATTAAGGATCATGAGGCGTCGGACAGAAACTACTGGATACGCCAGAGAAGAGCGAATTTATTTGAAGCGGGATTAAAGGAAGTACAGAAAGATCCTGACCAAATACTGATTGAAATGGGACCCGGATGCGAGTTGTATAAAATGGCTGTGGGCAATGCAATGACGATAGATGCGGGAGAACAGGATACGAAGCGGACAATACTTTGTACGTTGCCAGATGTGGAGGACAAAGAGCAGGATGGATATTTATTACTAAACAGCCTCGGACACTACTGGCTTGCAGGGAATAGGGTGAACTGGAACAAGCTCTATAAATATGAGGCACGCCACCGTATCCCGCTTCCAACTTATCCGTTTGAAAGACAAAGATATTGGATTGAACCCGGGAAACGCAATGCTGTTGACAATCAACCAAAGGTATTGATATCGGGAAGTCAGGAAATCACAGATTCTATTACAAGCTCCAAATTTGAGGAGGGGGTTATTACCATAACTTTGAAACAAAGCATTGGAAGCGGTGAGCCGGACTCAAATGGGGAGGTTAAGCAGCAGCTTGAAAATATTCTTAAGTTTAAAGATGACCTGGAAAAATTCTGTGAAGGCAATGAACATATCAAGGGAAAAGTTGAAATATCTCCTTTAGGATTAAAATCGCTTCAAACGGATGGACAATCAGGCGTAGGGGGTTCAGAGCAGCTTAAGAAAAGGCCAAGGCCAGACCTGCAATCAGCTTATGTAGCACCGCGCAATGAAGTAGAGAAAACAATAGTTGAATGCTGGCAAAATGTTCTGGGTTTTGACATGATAGGTATTCACGATGATTTCTTTGAGCTTGGGGGACACTCCTTGATTGCAGCTGCTGTAGCGAGTGAACTTGGTAAGGTGCTTGACGTTCAGATACCTCTTCGTAAATTAATGGAGACAACCACAGCCGAGGGGGTTGCAAATTTGATAGAAACATATCGCTGGGTGTCTCAGGGCACAGATGATGCGAAAGTTAACGAGGAAGAAATTGAAGAATGCACAGTATAAAATATTATTTCATTTTACAGGGGCTGTCACAAAATGCCTTATATCCACTCCATATTGTACTTAAACTTTTTAGAACTGCACAATATGATGGTGATTAAGTGACGTTTTGCAATAGCCCTCTGTAGGGTGATGTTAAAGTTATTCAGGAGGCAAATATGTCAATAGTGGAGTTTCTATTAAAACTGCGTAACAGTGGTGTGAAACTTAGGGTTGAGGGTGACTCACTTAAGCTTCAGGCGCCAAAAGGGGCAGTGACAGGGGAGTTAAAGGAAGAAATTTCAAACAGGAAAGCGGAGATAATAGAGTTCCTTAAAAGAGTTGATTTTGAAGCCCGTGCCAATAAAGACCCTATTTTACCGGTACCACGGGGAGATGGCGATGAAATACCGCTTACTTATTCTCAGAAGTCCATGTGGTTTTATCACCAGCTTACGGGGGGCAGCCCGGTATTTAACATATCCAACGCAGTAAGAATAAAAGGAAATATTGATAAGGGCAGCATTATAAAATCGCTTGGCAAGCTTGTTGAACGCCATGAGACGATGAGGACTATTTTTAGAAGTGTAAACGGGAGCCCTGTACAGGTTATTCAAAAAGCAGAAGAAATTCTGCTTTTTGAAATGGATTTAAGACACCTTTCGGAGGATCAGCTTGAGGTTGAGCTAAAAAGGCTGTTAAAGGAAGAGGCACGACATATATTTGATCTTGAGAAAGGCCCGCTGTTCAAGTTTTGCTTGATTCGCCTGAAAGAAAACGAGTATGCACTTTCCATGGTTATTCATCACATCATATCGGATGCATGGTCGAATGCAATTTTTGTTGGAGAATTTTTTAAACTTTATGAATTGTTTGCACAAGGCAAAGAAGAGTCACTGCCGGAGCTTACGGTTCAGTTTGCAGATTATTCCCAATGGGAGCAAAAAAGGCTTCAAGGGGATAACATGAATGAACTGCTTGATTATTGGAAAAAGCAGTTGGATAAGCCCACGACACTTCAGATGCCTACCGACAGGGTAAGGCCAAAGAGTCAAACATACGAAGGCGGGTTTGAACCGGTTGTACTTTCTAAAGAGCTGGCTCAAAAACTTAAGACTCTTTGCAGCAGTGAAGGTACTTCTCTTTTTATGGTCATTCTTGCAGCCTTCCAAACTTTGCTTTACAGATATTCGGGTCAGGATGACATATTTACGGGAACTGTTGTTGCAAACCGTAATAGAAGGGAAATTGAAAATGTAGTCGGATTTTTCATGAATACATTGGTATTGAGGACTAACTTCACAGGCGACCCCAGATTCCGTGACGTACTAAAGAGGGTAAAGGAAATGACCCTGGATGCATATAGCTATCAGGAACTGCCATTTGACAAGATGCTTGAAGAGCTTAAGCCGGAGCGCGATATTAGCAGAACACCTTTATTTCAGGTAATGTTTATATTGCACAATACCAAGCAGGTTGAGCTTGAACTGGCGGGTGTAAAAATGGAGCCCATCGATGTTGAGAGTGGTCTGGCACCCTTTGATTTGAGACTTCAGCTTACAGAGGGTGAAGAAGGAATAAAAGGCGGATTTGACTACAGTGCAGCTTTGTTTGATGCTGACACTGTAAAACGCATAGCCGGACATTTACAGAGCATACTTGAAGCTATTTGTGCCAATCCTGACGAGAAGGTATCAAAAATTAAGCTTCTTCGAAAGGACGAAGAGGAAAAGATTTTTCTGGAATTTAACAATACCAGGGCGTATTACCCCACAGACAAAGTTATATACCAGCTATTCGAAGAACAGGCAGCTAAAAATCCCGACAGCACTGCTGTAATATTTGGAGACAGGGAACTAACCTACAGACAGTTGAATGAAAAGTCGAACCAACTGGCATCAGTGCTTGCAAATAGAGGGGTAAAGACAGAAAGTATAGTGGGAATTATGCTGGAACGATCTATGGAAATGATCATAGGGATAATGGCCATTGAAAAGGCAGGCGGAGCTTATCTACCTATAGACCCCAACTATCCGGAAGACAGAATAAACTATATTCTCGAAGATAGTGGGGTATCAGTGCTGTTAACAAGCAGTAAATTCCATGATATGGATATATGCGGAAATATTCAAAGAATTTTTCTGGAGGATAAATCTCTGTATCATGGTGAAGGTAATAACCCGGTCAATGCGGCATCGCCAAGCAATCTCGCATATGTGATTTACACGTCGGGGTCTACCGGAAAGCCCAAAGGTACACTAATTGAGCATCATTCATTAGTAAACAGGTTAAACTGGATGCAGAAAATGTACCCTATTGGGTCAAACGATACAATACTTCAAAAAACGCCTTTTACATTTGATGTATCGGTATGGGAGATGTTCTGGTGGTCTACGCAGGGAGCAAAAGTATGTTTTCTTGAACCGGGTGGAGAAAAAGATCCTGAAAAGATCCTGGAAGCAATTGAGAAGAACAAAATTACTGTAATGCACTTTGTGCCTTCCATGCTAAGCACCTTTTTGGAGTATCTGAAGGAAAGCGGAGAGGCAGACAGGGCAAAGGGATTGAGGCAGGTTTTTGCAAGCGGAGAGGCACTGACTTCTGCACAGGTAAGGCTATTCAACAGTTTGCTGGGTAGTAACGGTACCCGATTGTCAAATCTATATGGTCCTACTGAGGCAACTATTGACGTATCATATTTTGATTGCCCGGTGGAAGAAGTTCCCGACATTATACCGATTGGAAGAGCAATTGATAACACTCAATTGCTGATAATGGATAAAAATATGCAGCCCCAGCCGGTAGGAGTCCCCGGAGAATTGTGCATAGCCGGTGTTGGATTGGCCAGAGGATATCTGAACAGGCCGGAGCTGACCGCTGAAAAGTTTATAGCAAACTCTATGGTACCGGGCAGGAGGATATACCGAACCGGCGACCTGGCAAGGTGGATGCCCGATGGTAATATTGAATACCTTGGGAGAATGGATTTTCAGGTTAAATTGCGCGGCTTGAGGATAGAGTTGGGTGAAATTGAGGGAGTACTGCTTTTACATCCGTCTGTTAATGAATGTATTGTAACAGCATGGGAGAAGGAACCAGGTAATGTTCATCTTGTCGGCTATATAGTGTGTGATAAGGAGAATCCGATAGAATCAGGTGAACTTCAGGCCTTTTTAGGAGACAGCCTGCCGGAATACATGGTACCGAGGATATTTGTGTTTCTGGATGCAATGCCTCTGTCATCAAATGGAAAAGCAGATCGCAAAGCACTGCCGGTTCCTGTACTGTCTAAGAGCTCAGGGTATGTTGCTCCACAAAATGAAGTTGAAAAGATACTGTCGGATATATGGAAGGAAGAGCTTGGTCTTAAAAACGTAGGAGTGAATGATAATTTCTTTGAAGTTGGCGGACACTCACTGCTACTGACAAAGATACACAGCCGTATAAGAAAGCAGTTTGACAAAGATTTTCCGCTGGTAGATATGTTTACTTATTCAACAATAAGTTCACTTGCAAAATTTATTAACGGTGAACAGGAACAGCCATCCTTTCTAAAAAATGAAGACAGGCTTAAAAAGCAAAAGAGAGCCAGACAGAATAAATTCAGGGAGTCTGACAATTGTGAAACACCTGCAAATGAATCTTTTGGAGGAGTAGCTATTGTTGGAATGTCCGGCCGTTTCCCCGGAGCTAAAAATATTGATGAGTTCTGGGAAAACTTAAAGAACGGAGTGGATTCCATTACCTCGTTTTCGAAGGAAGAAGCAATTAAAGCCGGGGCCAGTGAAGAGGATGTAAACAATCCTGATTATGTTTTGGCCAGTGGTATTTTAGAAGATGTTGAATATTTTGATGCGTCTTTCTTTGGGTTTAATCCAAGGGAAACTGAAAACATGGATCCACAGCATAGACTGTTTCTGGAATGTTCGTACGAGGCCTTGGAAAATGCAGGATATGCAAAAAATGAATATGAATATCCTGTAGGTGTCTATGCAGGTTCAAATATGAGTACATATTTTTTATATCATCTTATGGCAAAGGTCGGCCTTAAGGACAACTTCGGGATGCTTTTAAGCAATGATAAGGATTATCTGGCAACCAGGTTATCTTACGAGTTTAATTTCAAAGGGCCAAGCATTAACGTGCAGACAGCCTGTTCAACATCTGTGACTGCTATTGCATTAGCTTGTGAAGGCTTGTTGAATTATAACTGTGATATGGCACTGGCTGGTGGAGCGGCAGTAAAACTTCCGCAAAAGCTCGGTTATTTGTATCAACCAGGTATGATAGCTTCACCGGATGGACATGCCAGACCTTTTGATGCTGATGCACAGGGGACCATTTTTACCAGTGCTGTCGGGGTTGTTGTGCTAAAGAGGCTCGAAGACGCTATAGCTGATGGTGATAACATTTATGCTGTTATCAAAGGTATAGCAGTTAATAATGACGGTTCAACAAAGGTAGGATTTACTGCTCCAAGCAGAGACGGTCAGTCGGAAGTAATTGTAGCAGCTCAGAGCCTTGCAGGAGTGAACCCGGATGATATCGGGTATGTTGAAGCTCAAGGGACGTCAACTTCTATTGGAGATCCGATAGAGGTGTCGGCACTTAATCAGGTATTTGCACAGAAATCTCAGCGCAAAAACTTCTGCGCATTAGGATCAGTAAAGGGAAATGTAGGACATACAACATCAGCAGCAGGTGCAGTTGCTATAATTAAAACGGCACTTGCCTTAAAGAACAAACAGATACCGCCCACTGTTAATTACAAGATACCAAATCCAAGTATAGATTTTGAGAACAGTGCTTTTTATGTAAATACCAGGCTGACTGAATGGGCCAGCAACGGGAAACCTCGGTTGGCGGGTGTAAATTCCTTTGGTTTTGGCGGTACCAATGTTCATACAGTTCTTGAAGAAGCGCCGAAGATTGAAGCTTCTACAGAATCAAGAACTCATCAGCTTATAACACTGTCGGCCCGCAGCAAAACTGCATTGGACAGGATGTCATATAATCTGGGAGGATTTTTAAAGGAGAACCTGGGTCTCAATTTTGCAGATGCTGTTTATACTCTGCATGTAGGCAGAAAAGAGTTTGAACACAGAAGGACGTTGGTATGCAGGGATGCCCAAGAAGCTGCGGATTTGCTTGTCAACAAAAACGTTGACAGTTCTATTTATGATTTGAATGGAGGTACTGCTCCGTCAATCGTATTTGTTTTTACAGAAGGGAAAAATCTTAAAACCAGTACTACTATTGATTTGTACAATAACTTTGAGGTGTTCAGACAAGAATTTGATAGAGGAGCTAGAATTCTTGAATCGTATTCAGGAGAAGACCCTATTGGAATTTTATACCCTGAAGATCAATTGGATAATACATCAGACAGGTATTTGAGCGATATGAGAATTGCATGTTCAATAAATCTGATAATAGAGTATGCAATGGCAAAGCTTTGGATGTCATGGGGAATTAAACCTTATACAGCAATAGGAAAGGGAACAGGTGAATACACAGCAGCTTTGATAAGTGGTGTTTTATCATTGGAAGATGCATTGCTTCTTGCTTTTTCTGACGAGAACAACTTAAGTATTAATCTAGACAAGGTAACATTTTCACCGGCAAGCAGCCCTTATGTTTCAAGTGTTACCGGAACATGGACAGATAATAATGAGATTACGGGAAGAGAATATTGGGCAAAAGTAAGCTGTTTGGACAGGTTTGACAAAGGCATAGAGACTCTGGAGGAAGATAACACAGTGTTATTTCTTCAAATGGGAATACCTTTGCATATTGAGGGTATTAACGGCGCAAAAGTATTTTCATCCTTGCCGGATGAGGTGAATAGCCAGTCGGAAATTGAAGCTGTGCTTTATGCACTTGGAAAGTTGTGGGAGAAGGGTTCAAAGATAAGGTGGGAGGAATTCCACAATGGTGAGAAAAGGCATAGGGTACCTCTTCCTACCTACCCGTTTGAGAGGAAAAGGTATTGGGTTGAGCAGTTTAATATGGGTGAGTACATTAAAAACGGCAGTGATTACTGTACTGACAATGTGGAGAATGCTTACACCAGACCCGATTTGTCTACTGAATATGAAGCTCCTTGCAATGAGGTTGAGGAGTGCATTGCAGAAATCTGGCAAAACCTTATGGGAATTGAACCTGTAGGAACAAAGGATAATTTCTTTGAGTTGGGTGGAGAGTCACTGTTATTTGTAAATATGCATACCGAGCTGGAAAAGCATTATCCCGGGAGGACAAAAGTAGAGGAGATTATTACATGCCCTACTATATCGGAGATTGCAGCCATAATCGGAAGTGAAGGTGAAGATGGTACAGATAATAGTGAGACCGAATCATATGGGTACCAGATGTATTTTAACGATTGGAGATGAAGATAGATGAAAAGAATTGCATTGTTATTTCCCGGACAGGGATCACAATATATTGGAATGGGAAAGAAACTCTATGAAAATTATGCGACAGCAAGGGAAGTTTTTGATGAGGCTAATGAAGCTTTGGGATTTGATTTGAAAGAGCTTTGCTTTAATGGTGATATTAATGAGCTTACAAAGACAGAGAACACGCAGCCGGCAATACTGACAGCCAGTGTGGCTGCATTCAGGGTTTACATGGAGAAGTACGCGATTGAACCGGTATTTCTGGCGGGACATAGCTTAGGAGAATTTTCAGCACTGACCTGCTCGGGAGCAATATCCTTCAGAGATGCAATTAGAATTGTCAGGAACCGCGGAAGGTTTATGCAGGAGGCCGTTCCACAGGGAATTGGTGCTATGGCAGCCATAAGCGGTGTAGATAAGTCAGCACTTGAAGATACGTGCAGAAAGGTTTCGGATGAAAACCATCTGGTAGTGCTATCAAATCATAACTCAACAGATCAGATAGTCATATCAGGGCACGCATCCTCCGTAAACGCTGCAAGTGAAATACTTAAGAAATCTGGAGCTAGGGTAGTACCTTTAAAAGTGAGTGCGCCGTTTCACAGTCCTTTGATGCAGCCGGCTGCCGATCGACTTAAGGAAGAACTTAACTCTTATTCTTATAATGAGTTGAAATGGGATGTAATATCGAATGCTACGGCATTGCCGTACAGAGGACAGGACAAAATAATTGAAAACTTGACATTACAAATTGTAAGCCCGGTTCGCTGGCATGAATCCATGAAATTCCTTGAGTCTAAAGGGATTGATATGGCTATTGAGCTTGGACCGCAGACTGTATTGAAAAACCTTATGAAAAGGAATGTGCCGGGTATCCCGGCATTATCATTCGATAATGAGGAAGATATCCCGGCACTTGAAAGGAAACTTTCAGACATGGGAAAGAATACAGAAGAAAGCAAAGGAAAAGGATTAAAGCTTTTGAAAATGTGTCTTGCAACTGTTGTGTGCACTAAAAATACTAACTGGGATGAGAAAGAATATGCAAAGGGTGTGGTTGAGCCATACCGCAAGATTCAGAAGATGAAGGAGGAGTTGGAGGCTGATGGCTGTGAACCTTCAGTTGAGCAACTCAAAGAGGCTGTTGAAATGCTCAAGTCGGTGTTCAGAACAAAAGGTATAGAATTAGGCGAACAGAGTGAAAGATTTGGCACAATATTTAAAGAAACAGGTTTTGAAAACTTATTTGAAATGTAAATGGGGGTGGAGTAAGTGTATGGCAAAAGTTTAAGATTGTCAAGAATTATGAATATTGATACAGGACGTACCTGCATAGTTCCTATGGACCACGGTGTAACATTAGGTCCGATTGATGGAATCCAGGACTACGTTGGTACAATCACACAGATATTAAGTGGCGGTGCAGATGCAATTGTCTTGCACAAGGGACTTTTGAAATCTGTTGCAAGTCATACCGAGCTCTCAAAAGGCCGGTATATTATGCATTTATCGGCTTCAACTTCACTGAGTAATGATTCCACCCACAAGGTATTGACCGGTTCGGTGGAAGAGGCTGTGAAGCTTGGAGCTGATGGGGTTTCCGTACATGTAAATCTTGGAGTTTGGTCGGAGGGCGAAATGACCAGGGATTTAGGAATTGTTGCCAGAGATTGTATGGAGTGGGGAATGCCCCTTTTAGTTATGATTTACACACATAAGAATCCTAAGGATATTAATGCCATTATGCACTCTGCGCGTGTAGCTGAAGAGCTTGGAGCAGATATTGTGAAGATTGGATATCCCGGTTCTTTTGAAAATACTGAAAAGTTGATAAGGGGTGTGGGAATACCGGTAGTTATTGCAGGCGGAGCAAAAATGGATAGCGTAGAAAAACTGATGTGTACCATTGATGATGCTCTGAATGCAGGTGCATCAGGTGTTGCAATAGGCCGGAATGTTTTCCAGCACAAGAATCCTGGATTAATTACAGACCTTATAAGCAAGCTGATCCATAGGAAGTTAAAGCTTGGACAGTGCTTAAGTATGCTTGAAGAATTGGAGGGTGCTTATGCAGAAGAATGCAGAGTCTAAACTAATATCTATACTGAACGAAAAATTCGATGTTGATTATAATTCAGGGATAAGGCTTGAGGATACTCTATCGAGCCTGAATATAAATTCGATAAGCTTTATCAGACTGGTAGTTGAGATTGAGAAGGAATTTAATATTGAGTTTCAAGACGACATAATTGACGTAAATAATTTCAAAACGCTAAAAAGTCTGGTGGAATTTATAGAAGAAATGGGAGGTTAATGTGACGACAATTGCCAACTATTTAAAAAATGTGACCAAGCTTGTCTCATCACTCGATCAAATGCCTTATGACAGTATTCTATCCGAAATCAAACGGGCTGTTCAGCAAAGACATACAATATATCTTGTGGGGAATGGAGCAAGCAGTATAACAGTTTCACACTTTGCCAACGATCTTATGAAAAATTCCGGCGAAAATATTTCCAACATGCTTGGACTTGGTATCAGGGTGATTGCACTTTCGGATAATATGCCATTTTTTACAGCTGTTTCAAATGATATTTCAATGGACAGCGTATATGTAGAGTACTTAAAAGCCTGTGCCCTACCCGGTGACCTGGTAATAATATTTTCGTCGGGTATACCCCATAAAAATTTGGTAGAAGGTGCGAAATTCAGCTTCAAAAAAGGACTTCGCGTTGTATCTGTAACAGGTGATTTGTCAGAAGGTCTGAAGGAATACTCACATGTACTCTGCAGCGTAAAAGGAGAAACAACAGAGCAAATCGATTCTGTGCATACATTTTTATGCCACAGTTTGGCGGTTCAGCTTAAGAGAGAACTAAAAATGCCTGTGGTTTTTTTAGATAGGGACGGAGTGATAAACAGGAATAGACCGGACTATATTAAGAGTTGGGAGGAATTTACGTTCCTTCCCGGTGTTGAAGAAGCAATCCGAAAGCTCAATGAGAAGGGATATGCAGTAGTTGTAGTAACCAATCAGGCTGCGGTCGGGCATAAAATTATTGGACACGAGGAGCTTAATGAAATACATACCAGAATGGATAGCGCTTTATATAGTCAGGGTGCAATGATAAGTAAAATTTATTATTGTCCGCATACACCGGATGACAACTGTAAATGCCGTAAACCGAAGAATGGAATGATTGTACAAGCTTTTGAAGAACTTCCCCTGGACAGGGAAAAAGGAATAATGATTGGAGACAGCTATACAGACATTGAAGCAGGGCAGAGAAGCGGGCTTACAACTATCTTGCTATCCGGTGACAGAATAGTTTCTGACAGCCGGAACGTGGTTCCTGACTATTATGCTCTCGATTTGCCTGAAGCTGTAGATTTGATTTTAAGTAAAAGTTTCAAACGCAACACAGAAAGGTTTGAAGAACAATCATCTTTATTGTGTAGTATCAAATAAGAGTTTGAGAGAAGTTATTTGTAAAATTATTACTCAACTTTCCTATAGCATTTTTGGACTTCCTTAACATGTGAGCAACCGGAGCCTTAAAAGGTTATATGCGGGAAAGTTGAATCATTATTAGAATATTTTTTTAGGAGGGTTTTTATGTTAGCACTTGTTACAGGTGGGGCAGGTTTTATCGGTTCACATATAGTAGATGCATTGCTGGCTAAAGGATATAAGGTGAGGATACTTGATGCGTTAACCGAACCTGTGCATCCGGGAGGCAGAATACCTGATTATTTATCTAAGGAGGCAGAACTCATTATAGGTGATGTCCGAGATAAAGCAGCAGTATCAAAAGCACTGGAAGGTGTTGATGTTGTATTCCATGAGGGAGCTCATCAAGGGTATCTTCCCGACTACAGCACATTTTTTGATGTTAACAGCGTTGGAACATCAATGCTTTTTGAAGTAATAGCGGAGAAAAAACTAAATGTAAAAAAGATTATAATTGCTTCTTCACAGGCTGTATATGGAGAAGGCCAATATTTTTGCCCGCAGCACGGCGAACTTCAGCCAATGCCAAGGCCGATTGAACGTCTGGCTAAAGGACAATGGGAACATACCTGTCCCATTTGCGGAGAAACGCTGAAAAACCTTCAGGCTACAGAGAAACTGGTTAATCCAAATACACAGTATGCCATATCAAAGTATTCTCAGGAGCTTATCGGTCACAATCTTGGCCGCAGGCACGGTATTCCTGTGGTATGCCTGAGGTATTCAATTACACTTGGTAAAAGACAGTCATTTTATAACATGTATACGGGGATATTGCGAAGCTTTGCTACGCTGCTGACATTGGGCCAGTCTCCTATTATTTTTGAAGATGGAATGCTTATGAGGGATTATATTCACATTGATGATGTTGTAAGCGCCAATATGTGTGTACTCGAAAGTCCTGATGCCGATTATCAGTCTTTCAATGTAGGAAGCGGTATAAGTACTACAGTATTGGAGTTCTATAAAGAAATATCGGAATATATGAACAGCAGTTTGAAGCCTGTGATGAATGGTGAGTTCAGGGTTGGAGACGTGCGCCATATAGTATCGTCACCAGCGAAGCTTGAGGCTTTGGGATGGAAACCTCAAAAGAATTTGCGCAATATGATTGCGGATTATCTTGAATACCTGAATAAAGCAGAAAACCTTGAAGACTATTTTGCATCTGCAATGAGAGATATGAAGAATAAAACAGCTATCATGAAGTCACAGATATAGAAGAAAAATTCAGCTATTCCTAAACTGAATATAGGGGGTGATACCTTGATTATAACAAGAACACCGCTCAGAATTAGCTTTTTTGGCGGGGGAACCGATATGGAAAGGTTCTGGTCGTTAGAGGACGGTTGTGTTTTGAGTTGTACGATAAACAAATACATATACGTTATCTTGAAGGAAAGCTATGACGGGCGGATACATATAAGATGCTTTGAAGATGAAAATGTTGATTCGGTTGAACAGATCAAGCATGACTTGATAAGAGAGGCTTTGCGTTTAACAGGAATTAAAAACGGTATTGAAATTACAATTCTTTCGGATATTCCACATACGGGAAGCGGATTAGGGTCTTCAAGCAGTTTAACAGTTGGTCTTTTGAATGCTTTATATACTTTTAAAGGAATTGAAGTGGAGGCAGATACACTTGCACATCTTGCATGCAATATTGAAATCAATGTTCTCGGTAAGCCTATAGGAAAGCAGGACCAGTATATAGCTGCATTTGGAGGAATGCGTGTTTTGACGTTCAAATCTGATGGAGACGTAGAGGTAAAGGCTGTCGAGCCTGAATACGACATTTATAAAGTTTTGGAAAAGCACCTGCTGTTATTTTACACAGGTGTTGGACGTAAAGCGGAAGGAATCCTTAAAGAGCAAAACCGGCTTATAAATGATACAAGACCCATTTTAAGGGACATGAAAAATCAGGTTGTAAAGGCCATTGATATTATAA
Organism: Acetivibrio cellulolyticus CD2; assembly: GCF_000179595.2. Taxonomy (NCBI): domain Bacteria; kingdom Bacillati; phylum Bacillota; class Clostridia; order Acetivibrionales; family Acetivibrionaceae; genus Acetivibrio; species Acetivibrio cellulolyticus. The sequence goes on from NZ_JH556659.1 coordinate 265,325, forward strand.
CAAAGGCTGATATCAAAAGATTTGGAGATTTAATGTACGAAGGTTGGATGATGAAGAAGCAGCTTGCCGGTGAAATAAGCAACAGTTGGATAAACGAAACTATTGATAAGGCATTTGATGCGGGTGCATCGGCGGCTAAGATTACAGGTGCAGGCGGTGGTGGGTTCCTTTTGATTTTTTGTCAGCCGGAATTTCATGATTCTGTACGCCGTGCATTGGGAAATCTTAAAGAGTTTCAATTCAGCTTTGAAAGACAGGGCACTAAAAAGTTTTTATGTAGTTAAGCAACGAGTGATATATTACTTCCGTTTTTCACTATTCGTGGGATAAAAATAAATGAGCTAAGGAAGGTTTTTAAAATGACATTGGCACCTATGATAGATTGTTTTTGCAAAGGCATTGATGACATACCTGTGCAGAAAGTTGAAAGTGCTGCCCGTCTTGTGCTTGATACCGTAAATATGAACAGGCGTGTATTTGTTTGTGGTAATGGAGGAAGCGGATCTAATGCAAATCTTTTTGCCGGTGTATTGTCGAGAATTATAAAAAGAAATAACTCCGGAGCATGCATACTTAGCCTTAACGCCAATATGGCCATAATAACATCTGTTGCTGAAGGTGAGGGCTATAACCAAGTATTCCGTTCACAGATTGAAAATATGGCTTATCCGGGAGATTTGTTGATTTGCATAAGCGGCAGCGGAAATTCGCCCAACGTATTGGAAGGGGCTTCAGCTGCACAGAATATTGGAATGAAGATAATAGGGCTCACGGGCATGGGCGGAGGAAAGCTGTCTAAAATGGCTGACATACCTGTCGTTGTTGAGTCGGATAATATGGAACAGATTGAAAATATACATACTGCAATAATTTATGCCATTACAATGTGGGTGGCTGAACATTAAACAGGTGGTCTGTAAGTATAAAAAATGTAGTAATGCAGACCACAGACATAGGAAGTACATTTGCAAAATCTCTAATTAATGTAAAAAGTGAGATTTTGCAAACGATTACAGACAGGGAGTGAAAATATGAGTGTGGATTTTTCCATGGGAACTGCAACTTTTGTAATGGCTCACTGGAGAAACGATAATGAAGAAAGCAGGTTTTATCTGGATCAGGCGGTAGACGGGATATTTGCACAGACCGATACAAACTGGCAATTAGTTATTGTTGATGATTTATCACCTTGCGCTGAGGCAAGGGAGTATTTAAAAGAAGTAAAGGAACGGTGTCCGGAAAAGATTCACGTAATTTTTAAGGATACAAACGACGGACCAGGCATATGCAGAAACGTAGGTATAAAGTGGGCTTATGAAAAAGGATCTCCATTTATACTTTTCAATGATGCTGATGATATATCCCATTCTGAAAGGCTTGAAACTGTAAGAAAGGAATTTCTGCAAAATCCTCAGGCAGCAGTAGTCTATTCTACGTTCCAGGTTATTGATGAAAAGAATAACCTTGTTGATGAAAAGTATTTGACCCAGTCAATACTGGAAATACTTGAGGGACATAGGGAAAACCCTGTTTGTGGCAGTGATGCCTGGATACAGATAGGAGTAGAAAAGGGGTATACAAATCTGACTTCTTCAACGGCTGTAAGAACCGATGTTGCATATAAATATCCATTTCCGGCACAGATAGTATCGGAGGATCAACATGCCTGGCTTAGGTATTCTGCAGGAGGAGGGGATTACATTTATTCTCCTGATATTCCTTCTCTGTATAGGATACCGCAAGGTACACCTACAGTTTCACGTGCGAGAATAATGCACTATTATGAACAAAAAGCAGCTGTTGACACTGATGGATTCCTTGAAGCTTTAAGGCTTGCGCAGGAAAGTGGAAAATTTTCGGGAGATAAGGACAGCCTGCTGGTCAAATTTTACGTGAAGCTTGCTGAAACGTTGGGAAGAGAGAATCAAAATGAGCTGGCGGCAGATCAGATAGCAAAAGCTGCACGTATTTCTTTGGAAAAGACAAAGGATATTCTGAAGTCAAAAAAGCTGCAAAACTTAATATGGGCGAAATTATAAGGACGGTAGGTAGGATTTATGTCGGAATTGCGTTGGAATCCATTAACAAGAGATTGGGTGATTATTGCACCTAAAAGACAGGGAAGACCTGATGTGCCAAAGGATTGGTGCCCTTTTTGCCCGGGATCGGGGAAGGTTCCTGAAAACTATGATGTACTAAGTTATGACAATGATTTTCCGTCTCTGTCTAAGGAAGCATACATAGACAAAGGTTATGACGGAGAAGTATACAGACGTGAAAAGGCATATGGAAAATGCGAGGTAGTATTATATTCAAGCGAGCATACCAAAAGTTTATGGCAGCTTCCCCAAGATCAGATAGAAAAACTGGTAAACCTTTGGGTGAAAAGGTTTAGATCCTTGAAGGAAGATAAAATGATTAAGTACATTTATATGTTTGAGAACAGAGGGGAAATGATAGGAGCTACAATACCTCACCCTCATGGCCAAATATATGCCTATTCGTATATACCTAAAAGAATTGAACTTGAGCTTGAGGCATGCCATGAGTATCATGAGCAGAATAATTCCTGCTTAATTTGCGATATGCTCAAAGCTGAGACCGCATCAGGAAGAAGGGTCATAACAGAAAACAAGGATTTTTCCGCTTTTGTGCCTTCTTTCAGTGAATGTCCTTATGAAGTCTATATCGTGAGCAAAAACCATAGAAAAAGCCTTTTAGAGTTTGATGAAAGCGAGAAGCTAAACTTTGCGAGGATTTTAAAGGAGGTTACAGGAGCTTATGATGCTCTGTTCGGCTTTAGGTTCCCATATATGATGTGTATGCACCAGGCACCTGTTAATAGCGGTGACTATGGAGAACACTATCATTTCCATGTAGAGTTCTATTCACCCGTAAGGTCGGAGTTTAGCCAAAAATACAATGCAGCCGGTGAGACCGGGGCTTGGGCCCATGTCAATCCTACAGAACCTGAGGAAAAAGCAGAGGAACTGCGAAGAGCATATATCCGTTATAGAGATAATTGCGGTAACGAATGAAATTTATTAAGGCATGATAAAAGACTAAGAGTATTTGAAGATTGAACAGCAAGATATTTGATGTCTGTAAAAAGGGGGAGAGTGTGTGCAATGTGTTAATGATGGGGTTGAAAATGTGATCCATGCAGATACTTTCATAAGTGAATTTAGTGCCGTAAGGCATGAAAGCATGCAGAACAGCTGTAAATTTGACAGGGTTCCTGCAAGCACTTATATGGAAATTGCAAAGGATGCTTTTATTAAATACTATCAGGATGGATTTATGGAGCTAAGAGATGTAGTGCTTTTTGCTCCATTTGTGTCAGATAGTGAAAACCCCGCTGAAATCCGTACTTTGATAAAAAAAGAAACTGATCATCTAAAATTTATTATTTCCAGCAAAACGCTTGAGACTGATGGGCATGGGAATTTTAAATGGATAAAGCATGCCGAAGGGTTAATGTATAAAGTTAATGCTTCAAAAACAACCGGCAATGTGCCAAAAGACATTAAAAGCGGGTACAGCGGAGGCAAAAATGTCACAAGTATAAATGCGTATACAAAACAGTCCGGGCAGGATAAAGTGTGGAATATTAATTTGTGCACTTGCAAAGGCGACAGAGAAGCACTTTTAGAATTTGAAATTCCTGAAGAAATGGTGGAAATACTGCAAGGATATATGCTAACTCCCAATATAATCGATTGCTTGGTTGAAGAGTCTGTTGGGTGTGTGGCAGAAGGAAGCTGGAGCACTGCAGCATATGACAGTTTGGTTTGGTATGGCGCTATACCACAAAAAGGCTATATAAATATTGAGAAAATAACCCATGAAGATATGCCTGATAGCAGCGGTTATGACATTAAACTGTTCGATCAGGATGGAAATATCCTGGTAGATATCAGGAACTATAAAATCATATTCCATAATGAAAACCAAAAAGAAATCTGCAATGAAAGTGCTTCAGTTAAGGAAAAAACAAATCCTTTTGGAGGCATATATGATGGCTACTCAACAGCCAAACACTCAAGAACTGTTGATGATATAAGCAGTGAGAACAATGCTGTAAAGTATGTAAGCAGCTTGTCATGGAGACAGATGAACTGCAGGGATAGAAGCATTGCTCTTCTTCTAGGTCATAAAGACGATATGCTTGTAAATTACTTCAAGTTCTTCATTGGTGCGAAAAGAGGCTATGATTTGAAAGGCTGTGGCCTTGAAGAATCTGATAATTGGATGGAAGAAATTTTTCACAGCAAGGTATTGGAAAAACTCGGGTATAAACTGAGAATTACTGATATAGATAATCAAAAGAATATACATTCTGCGGTTTCACAGGTAATTGATGATGAAAGACCGGTTTGTGTCTGGTTTGATGAATATTATCTGTTCTATACACCTTTTTATTTAAATTCTCATACTGGTCATATTGCAGTGGTTAATGGTTATAACAAAGAAAAAAAGCTGTACTCGGTTTTTGATCACAACCATTTACGATCATTCAATACTTCCAGAGAAATTGAGTATGGCCGCTTTTACTGTACTTTTGAGACTCTCGAGAATATTTACTCCAATCAGGGTAAGGAGCAAAGCTTTATTATCACACTGGACAAAATTTCCGATGAAGATCAATTGGAGACAGGTAAATTGCATGAGCAATTTATGGATACGGTTAAATTCCTCATATTGAACAACAAAGCTGGCAAAGATGCTTACACAGTATATAACAGCGTAAAGGAAAAAGGAAACAATCTTGACATCGGATGTATTGACAGGCTATATGCCCAGTTAGGTGGAAAAGAGCTGCTTATAGATACTCTGCTTAAGTATTTCTGCCCCGATAGTAAGGAGAAAAAGCATATTCAGGACTTATCTATAAAAATAATAAACGATTCGAATATGCTGATTAACAACTATGTTACAAGTTTGTACAGGGGAAAAGCAATGCACGTTGACAGGGTGGAAGAATGTATTAAGGTGATTGAGAACAGCACCTTGGAGTTCTTTAAAGTAATTCAGGGAGTTTGATTAACAGAGGCGTAGGAAGGATGAAATGTATGACGAAGTCCATAGTAAGATGTTTTGAAAAACGGGTAGAAGAACATGGTGACAGAATAGCAGTAAAAACGGATACGAGTGTTCTCACATATAGGCAATTGAATGATAAAGCAAACATCATTGCCAGTCATATCACCGAGGTTTGTGAAAGCAAAGGGGAGTTCACTTCCTTGGACAATACAGTTGCAATGTTGTTTGAACATGGTGCGGATATGATTAACGGCTTGATGGGAGTTTTAAAGACAGGCAAAATATATGTTCCCCTTGATCCATCCTATCCCTTTGAGAGACTGGCGTATATGTTAAAGGATTCAAATGCGGATTTGATTCTGACTAACAATAAAAATTCAGAGCTTGCAAACAAGCTGGTTTGTGATGTACGTTCTTCCATTCGTGTGATAAATGTTGATTTATTAATTGAGTCACCAGAAGTAGCATATATGGGGGCTGAATTGAAATCGACACAAAAGGTATATATCCTGTATACTTCAGGCTCAACCGGCAAACCAAAGGGAGTAGTGCAGACCGACGGGAATATTCTGCACTTTATAGACTGTTATTCAAAAAAGCTGCATATCACACCGACGGACAGAATTGCATTATTTACATCCTACAGCCATACTGTAGCAGTGATTGACATATTTACAGCATTATTAAATGGTGCTGCCATTTATCCTTACGATATAAAGCTGGAAGGCAGTATGGGAAGGCTCGCCGGATGGATAAATGATGAAAAAATTACTGTCTTTCACTCAGTTCCAACAGTCTTTAGGCTCTTTATGGAAACTGTCGCCAAGCCTGTTCAAATTTCATCAATCAGAGCTATGGTTATTGGAGGAGAAGCAGTATATGCAAATGACCTGGAGCTGTACAAAAGATATTGTTCGGACAACTGCTTATTTGTCAACTTGTTTGGTTCTTCGGAGGTCATTATTGCGACAGCAAATATACTTGACAAATCGACAGAACTAAAGTGTATTTCAGTACCTGTAGGCTTTTCCGTGGATGGCGTAGATATTACACTTGTAAATGATTCAGGATTAGAGGTCGGAATAAATGAAACAGGTGAGATTATGTATAAAAGCCTGTATCTGGCACCGGGTTATTGGAATATGGAGGACTATAGCAAGGGAGTTTTTTCGGCAGATAATAATGATATAAGAGTACTTTCATATCGGAGCGGCGACCTGGGAAGGCTTTTGCAAGACGGCAGTATCGAATATTTGGGCAGAAAAGACTTTCAGGTCAAGATCAGAGGAAACAGGGTGGAGGTAGGTGAAATAGAAACTAAACTGTTAAACCACCCATCGGTTAAGGAAGGCGCAGTTATTGCAAAGCGGGATCATAGGGGGAATAATTATATTTGCGCCTTTATCGTATCAGGCGCGGAAGTATCTTTATCAGACATAAAACAGTACCTTAAGTCGGAGTTGCCGGAGTATATGGTGCCTTCATATGTGGTTCAGATCGATAAAATGCCTCTTACCGAAAATGGGAAATTGGACAGAATGGCATTGCAGAGTATAAATATAAAGATTGCCACAGCCGGTATTGATGCTAAACCTGCTAATGATCTGGAAAAGCTGTTGGTAGATGTATGGAAAGAAATACTGGATGTGGAACAGATCAATATGAATGACAGCTTCTATGATATGGGGGGCAATTCCATACTGGCTATAAAATTCGAAGTGGAAATGGAAAAGCGGAATATTGATCTGGTGGCCTCGGATGTCTATGAACTCAAAACTATAAGAAATCTTGCTAAGAAAAATGAAAGCAGGGAAACAGGAGGTATGGATAAAGAACATAATATAAATCCTGTTCAAAAGCATGAGGCTGGAGCTTATTGTTCAAATAATCCTGAAGCAGCAACATTAACTGATAGCAGGATAATTAATAATGTTGAGCCTTTCAATGATGTGTTTTACAGATCCTGCTACCTGAATTCACTGATTCCGATAGTCAGGCATTTTAATAAGGATTTAATGCCTCTTTTGGTAAATGACATTATCGGATATCAATATAAAAACGGAGATATGCAGAATATAATTCAATATATGCCTGTTGAGCCGGTAGAAAAGATACTTGACAATATCGGTATCAAGAGCCTGTCTTCAAGTGATGACAGTAATCTGTGTGACAGAATAAACACTGCTATTTCAAACGGAAGACCTGTGGTGTTATGGATTGACTGCTTTTACTCGCCGGTTAGAGTCGATGCTTACAACAAGAGTCACTTTGAGCATTGTATCCTTATATACGGCTATGATAATACAAAAAGGGTATATAGTGTAATCGAACACAGGCATAGGGATAACCTTTCATATGAGAAAAAACTCATTCCATATCAGGACATTATAAACTGCTGCAAAGGATATGTTAACGATTTTTACGGAAAAAAGGTGGATATGCCTGTGTATTCTGAGTATTACAGCGTTTGCACCACTCCCGGAAGAATTGAAAATCCGGATGAATTAAAAACATATAAGCATATCTTCAATGCAAATATGATTAACAGGAAAGACGGCATCTTTAAAGGTATTTATAGCATGAAAGACTACTGTAAAGACTTTGAAAACATTACCGGCAGTGAAGAAATGTTGGAAAAACATGCAGAGAGTATTTTCAGCGGTATTAACAATGTAATCAATATTAAGCAGGTGGAAAGATACAGGCTTGATAAGTTGTATGGAGAAACGTTTGAAGGTATCGGGATGCTGGATGAAATCCTTGCCGATTGGAGCGAGGTAAGAAAGATGACCGCAAAGTATGTTTATTCTTCGGTTTATAAAAAAGAAAGTTTTTCATATGCGGTAGAAAAGCTAAAAGAGATATACGAAAAGGAGCATCAATATAATGAGGTGCTTTTTTTATATCTCTAAATTCATCAAAAATTAATTAAAATTCGGAGGAATCGAAATGAGTAAAAAATTAGTATGGTTTGATGCTAGAAATTTGAAAGATGAAGAAAAAGTTTTGCCCCTGGTTTACAATCTCCGTTTTGAGAATTTATTGGTTTCGCACGATATGCTTGAGAGAATTAAGGCGCCTCATAAAATGAAACTTATAGTTGAGGTATATAGCGAGGCGGATATTGAAGAACTTCCAAAGGAAGTTGTTGTTTTATCAAGAAACAAGGGTATTCTTAGGGAAGCTAAGGCAAAAGGGTATAAAACAGCGCTGCACCAGAACATCAATGACGGGGAGGATATGAACACGGCCTGGGTGGATGGAGGCTGCCAGGATTACCTTGTAGTTGAGTTTAAAGATTCCACAAATATTCCTCTGGAATTGCTGATTGCACGTTTGCAGCAAACCGATACGGTAATTTTAAAAGCTGTTAATAGTGTACAGGAAGCTGAGATTGCCTTCGGGGTAATGGAGGTTGGAAGCGACGGTGTTCTGTTTAGAAGCGAAGATCTAGAACAAATTCTGGAGGTAAACAATTTTATGTCAAAAGAGGAAAAAGGTAAACTCGAACTGGTTAAAGGCAAAGTTGTAGATATTCAGCATATAGGAATGGGATATAGATCCTGTATAGATACTACAAATCTCATGAAGGAAAACGAAGGCATGCTGATAGGATCAACATCTGAAGGTGGTATTCTGGTTAGTTCTGAGACACATTTCCTTCCGTATATGGAACTGAGACCTTTCAGGGTTAATGCAGGTGCAGTTCATTCATATGTTTGGGCTCCCGAAGGTATGACTGCTTACCTTACAGAGCTTAAGGCAGGAAGCAGGCTGCTGTGCGTCGATACTGAAGGCAATACCAGGGAAGTATCTGTAGGTAGAGTAAAAACAGAACTGAGACCACTTTTGAAGATTGAAGTTGAAGCTGAAGGTGTAAACATCAATGTTATAGTCCAGGATGACTGGCATATACGCATACTCGGAGGAAACGGTGAGCCGTGCAATGCTTCTACACTCAAGCCTGGTGATGAGTTATTGACATATATTTGTCCTGGTGGACGCCATGTAGGAATTAAAATAGACGAAAGGTTGAAGGAAAAATAATATGGGTGGCAATGAACTAAACCTGGAGGCCTATCTGGATAGGATAAATTACAACGGCAAAACAGATGTTTCATTTGATACGCTTCAAGGACTCCATATCTGCCATGCAATTAACGTACCCTTTGAAAATCTGGATATTATCCGCGGCAAGGAAATATTAATTGATAAAGATTCGATATATAGAAAAATCGTTTTAAATAATCGGGGAGGATGCTGTTCAGAATTAAACATTCTGTTTGAGTTTTTGCTTAAAAGTATTGGATTTAAGGTCCGCCATCTTATGGGAAGGCCTATTACCGATAACAACTCGATTAATGCAAGGATTCACCAGTTGCTTCTTGTTGAAGCTGAGGGGCGTAAATGGTTGGCTGATGTTGGATTTGGAGGCAGTGGGCTTATAGCACCGCTGCCTTTTGAAGAGGGCATAGTTGAAAAACAGTTTACTGAGTGCTTCAGATTAATTAGTGATGAAACACATGGGTATATACTGCAGCATAAGCGTTTGGACGAATACCGCAGCCTATATTCTTTTACACTGGATGAAAGCTATCCTTCAGACCATATGGTGGCAAATTATTTTTGTTCCAAATCTCCATACACGATTTTTACAAGGAAAAAATTCTGTACTAGAGCTACAAAAAGTGGACGTATAACTTTGACGGGCAAGGAACTGAAAATAAGGAACAATGGAGAAAGCACAAGCGCAATAATAGATGATGAGATGGAATACGACAGGGTTCTGAAGGATTATTTCAATTTGGTAATCTAGTGATTTGTGAAATGTTTACATTAGCTAAAGATTTTACGAATCTAAATTCAAACCTTTTATAATGTTAAAAAACTAAATAAGCAGCAAAAAAAGGGGGATATTTGAAATGTCAAAAGTACTTTTTATGAATATGCCGGCTCACGGACATATTAATCCAACATTAGGGTTGGTCGAAGAATTGATTGGAAGAGGTGAGGAGGTTACTTACCTGACTGGAGAGGAATTTAGAGAAAAAATTGAAAAAACCGGGGCTAAGTTTAAAAGCTTTAGGTTTTATCTTGATGATAAAGATGAGGACACAGATACTTCAGCAAGTGAAGTGCCTTATGAAGTTAAAGAAGCGGTAAAAATGCTCGAACGTGTTGTGAAAACCTGTCAGAGTGTATTTGAAGTGGTATTTAGCGGTGAAGAAAAGTATGATTATGTTATTTATGATTCTATGTTCATTATAGGTGCAGAAATTGGAAAAGCTTTAAATGTACCTACAATTTGTTCACATACTACATTGGTAAATGCGTTTGAAGCCCCATCCAATCCGGAGGGGTTGGAATGCTTTATGGGAGAATTCGAGCATGTATTAAACAGCATAAAGGAAATGGAAGAAACTTATGGCATAAGATTCCCGGATGTTATTTCCGGTTATCCTGTAGCTGAAGGTATGCTCAATCTGGTATATACCTCCAGATATTTTCACCCTGTTGTTAAAGGGATTGATGACAGCTACAAATTTATAGGTATATCAGTAGCGGATAGAAAAGAAAAAATGGCCTTTCCTTTTGAAAAAATCGCAGATAAAAAAGTCATTTATATATCGTTAGGAACAATATTCAATGACAGTATAGAGTTTTATGAATCATGCTTTGAAGCCTTTAAGGATATGGATGTGAAGGTTGTTATGTCCATAGGTAACAGGATTGATATCGGCGCTTTTAAATCTATTCCGGATAACTTTATTGTACTTCCCTATGTTCCGCAGCTTGAAGTATTAAAACAGACGGATATTTTTATCACGCATGGAGGACCAAACAGTGTAAATGAAGCCCTCTACAATAATGTTCCGATGATTTTGGTTCCGCAGTATGCTGACCAGTTTGCTGTTGCATACAGGGTAGAGGAACTAGGTGCAGGAATTAATATCGAGAAGGATAAGGTTAATGCTAATTTACTGAAGGAAGCTGTAACCAGAGTTTTGTCGGACAAGAGCTTTAAAGTAAACAGTGAGAAAATTGGTGATTCGCTAAAGGATGCAGGGGGAGTCAGCATAGGTGCCGATGAGATATTGGAGTTTGTAAGCAGTTGCTGTGAAGAATAGCGAAAGGAGTAGGTCATAATGACTGAATTATTTGATTATTTAAGAGATTTAACCGGACGATCTGTCTTACCTGTTGAGTTTTTAGGAGACAAAGCTTGTGTACTAAATAGATGGCTTGTAAAAAGTGAATTGGCAGATGATTTTACAGATGACGCCATTGAACCGCACCTGGTTCCAGAAGGCGATTTGCTTATGCCTCATGAATTCGGAGGAAGTTCCAAGGAAAAACCCGAGAGTAACTGGAGGTATTATATTTCCGGTGAGCTGTATGCTTTTTACAAGTATAATGCCCACCATAAGCTGTTTTCCAATGATAAAAACAAGTATCTGTACTTTGTGAACAGTGTTTACTGCACAAAGGAACAGGATATTGTCGTACACCTTCACACATTGCAGCCAACTCCTATAAGAATATGGATTAATGGTAATCTGGTATTTTCAAGCAATCCTTACTATGTTATAGAGAAAGCCTTTTTTATGTATCATTTCAACGAAGGTCAGAACACAATTCTTGTAGAAAGGTTATCCTGGTCAAAAGATAAAATGCCTCCTATGGGGTTGGATACTTTTGCGATAGATTTGAAACCATATAGTCTTGTGTTGGATGAGGAATTTAATAACGGGTTTTTAGATGATAAGTTTTCTTGGGATATTTATAATACATATCGTATTGTTCCTTATAGAACGGTATTTGATAAAGATCAGGATATAAGTCTTGTAGTATTGCCAAAGTATTTTAAGGAAGGAAATGAAGAAGAAATACAAGTAAGTGTAATCAATTCAAAAGGCGAAGTGGTTTCATCTTGCAATACTTCAACTTCAAAGAAAATAAATTTAAGTCTGGACAGCGATGTCAAAGGTGCTTTGCTAGTTACGGTTCAGGGAATCAACGAAAGCGAAAGCTCTGTGATTTATATTTACCGCGGGAACTTTGAGGAAGAAACCAGCAGGTTGGTGAGGCTTGCAGAAGAGAGAGGCGATTTAAGCGAAGACATTATAAATACATTAAAGGGATTGAGAGCAATACCTGATGTTGGAACCAACCTTATCAAAGGCTATGTTGAGTTTATAAACGACATAATGTTTGAGCAGATATTGCAAAAATATTATGAGTTTGAGAAGTTCCTTTATTTACCTGAAGGTAAGGACAAGAAGCAAATATTTGACGTGTTTGATTCAAGTGTCATGATGTTTAAAGATTTGGGTATTGACGAAACTTTTATACCTTACAGCATTTATTTGCCTAAAGGATATTCCCCAAAAAAGGATTATCCGCTAATGGTATATCTGATGTTTGGTTATGGCGGTTCAACCTATGACGATCCGCCCATATTTATAAACCAGGGCGATTTCAGCGATGCAATAGCACTATGTATTAGTGCAAGGGGTACGCTGAACAATGACTATATTCATGAAGTAAACGTTGTGAAAATTATAAGTGAAGTTGCGGAAAGGTTTAATGTAGGCAGGAAAAATATATTTGTAACAGGAATTTGCAATGGTGCCATCAGAAGCATAAATCTTGCAATGAGATTTCCGGATTTGTTCTCTGCAGTTGGATCCTTTGGAGGTACTGCCAGATTGGAACTTAAAAATCCTGATTATGAGTATATTAAAAACCTTGATAATACCATGCTGTACTCATTCTGCAACGTCGACGACTTCACCTTCAACAGTGCAAGAATTTTATATTCTTTAAAGCATTTTAAGAATTATAAGAACTGGATTTTTCACGATCTGGCGCATAATGAGTATCAGGACTTGCTTAGTTCCGAAAAGCTGATGAAAGAGGTAATTAAAGAAAAGAGAATCAGCTATCCAAAGAGCATACGTTATAAGACTTATGAGCCAATATACAACAAAGCATATTGGGTCAGGATTGAATATATGGAAGACTTAAGCAGGATAGCTTCTATAGAAGCTCAAATTAAGGATGAAAACACAATAGATATTAAAACCGATAACATAAGATCCTTTAGCATTCTGATAGACAGGGAAGCTATGGAACTTGGCAGAGACATTCGATTGCATGTAGACGGTATGGATTTAAAGCTCTGTATAGATAAATTTTCAAAGCATATTATCGTGAAAGAGGATGGAAAACTGAAGTGTGATGCCATTACGCTTTCGGAAGATAGTTTTGCAAAGGAATATGATCATATCGGTGCAGATGAAAATCTAATGGGTATTAAGCAGCTTTACTTTAAAAAGTGTACAATTGTGAAGCCTGATACGTTTAAGGACAGTAAAAATGCTTTAGCCAAGAAGTTGCCGGCAATTTTGCAAAGTCCGATTAAGGAGAAGAACTTGAACTATACATACAATATGGTTTGTGAAAGTGAAGCTGACAGGAATTTGTTAAGTCAGGGAAACTTCATATATGTTGTGGATTTGAACAAGGCATATACAGAATTTGAGGCTCTATGGAGTGACATAGAACTTGAATTCGATAAAAACCATATAAATTATAGGAAGAACAAATTTACAGGAGATTACTTTGCTGTAGTAAAATGTAAAAACCCATATAACAATAGCAATCATGCTTTATTTGTCATTTATAACAGTGACAAGGCAGGGGACGAATTAGTCAGCTTTTTAAATACTTTCGATATCAACTCACTGTTCTATAGTGAAGCAATTGTATATAACAACGGAAATTACTATTCTTACAGATAATGTAGGATAAAAACTATTAAAGTTTGCAGAAAAACTAACGCTTTGAGCCTGTCGTGTGTATCTCTGTTTTAATCTAAGATGCGACAGGCTTGAATTTTAGATGGGGTGTGAAATGATGAAAGAAAAAGAAAAGAAAAGCACTGTCCTGTTAGAAAAAGGGATAGAAGAAGCTAAAAAATACTGGCTTGAAAAACTATCTGCGGAAATGTGCAGCGCAAGCCTTTCGTTTGATTTTATGAGATCTCAGGAATACGAAAAAGCGAAATGCGAAATAAGCTTTGATAGAAGCACCGTGGATAAACTATTGGAAATTATCGGAGATAGTGAACTGGATTTATATATTTCGCTGTTATCGGTATATAAGGTTTTGCTTTTCAAATATACAGGCCAGGAGGATATAACTGTTGCATCACCTGTGTTTGGTGCGGATTGTAAAACTAACCGGGTTATACCTGTAAGGGACGCTATTGATGACGAAATTTCTTTTAAAGAATTGGTCAACAAGGTTGCAAAGTCAGTAACTGAGGCATATGAAAATCAATGCTATCCAATTGCCGAATTAGTTAAGATGCTTGGCATGGCAGAGAATAAAAACTCATTCGCCAATACGGTTTTGATATTTGAGAACATTCACGAAAGAGAACTTTGCATTGAGGAGGAAGCTTTACAGGCTGTTTTTGTTTCATTCAGAAAAGAAGGAAAAAAACTCTCAGGAAACATTACCTATAACTCAAAAGTTTACAGTGAGGACACAATAAAGAGATTATCCAATAGGTATTCCCATGTATTGAGCCAGGTTTTAAAGGACATGAACATAAAAATTGCTGATATCGAGCTGATTACGAAGGATGAGAGAAAACAAATCCTGACGGAATTTAATAAAACAACCACTCAGTTTCCATGGGACAAAACAATATGTGAGTTGTTTGAGGAGCAGGCGGAAAAAGTTCCTGAAAATACTGCCCTGATATTTGGGAATAAAGCTATGACCTATAGGGAACTCAACACAAGGTCTAACCAGCTTGCCAGGTTGTTGCGGGAAAAGATAGGTGGAATTTCATCAAATCCCGTAATAGGGATTATGATGGAACGTTCCATGGAAATGCTTATAGGTATATTGGGCATATTAAAGGCTGGTGGAGCATACTTGCCGATAGATCCCGGACACCCCACGGACAGGATACGACATATGCTTGAGGATAGTAAAGCTGCCTTATTGTTGACAGAAGAGAAGCTTTTTGAAAACTGGAAGAGTTTAGACATCCAGGTGATCAATATTAAAGATGAACTGTTATACAATGGTGACGGTTCAAACCTTCCAAAGCTTAATAAATCTACAGACCTTGCCTACGTAATGTATACGTCAGGTTCAACTGGAAAGCCAAAAGGTAATCTTATTACTCATTACAATATCAGCAGAGTGGTGAGGAATACTAACTATATCGATATTAGCAGCAAGGATACCTTGCTTCAGCTTTCAAACTATGCTTTTGATGGCTCGGTATTTGATATTTACGGCGCGTTGTTAAACGGTGCGAAGTTGGTTCTTGTAAACAAGGAAACCATACTTGATATGCCTTCGCTTTCTGAGCTTATAAAAAATCAGGGGATAACGGTATTCTTTCTAACAACTGCATTGTTTAATACGTTAGTAGATATAAATATAGGCTGTTTTGAGAATATAAGAAAAGTATTGTTTGGCGGAGAAAGAGTTTCAATTCCACATGTGAGAAAAGCTTTAGAATACATGGGTCCGGGCAGGATAATTCATGTCTATGGTCCAACCGAGAGTACAGTTTACGCAACATATCATTTTGTAGACAAAATTGATATAAATGCTGTGACGATACCTATAGGCAAGCCGCTTTCAAATACTCAGGTATATATCGTAGGGAAAAATAACCGTTTACAGCCCATAGGAGTTCCCGGAGAACTGTGTATTTCCGGTCAGGGATTGGCAGGAGGGTATTTGAATAATCCGGAGTTAACAAAAGAGAAGTTTGTATCAAACCCGTTCGAAAAAGAATTGTCGGATTTAAACCCTGATTTTCCATCGGATGTTATGTACAGAACCGGAGATCTTGCTAGATGGCTTCCTGACGGAAATATAGAGTTTTTAGGGAGAATTGACTACCAGGTGAAAATAAGAGGATTTCGAATAGAACTTGAAGAGATTGAAAATCAGCTTATGGCACATGAGGCAGTAAAGGAAACTGTAGTAATTGACAGGATAGCAGAAGATGGCACTAAATATTTATGCGCTTATTTTGCAAGTGACAAAAAACTCGCACCAACACAGCTGATGGAACATCTGTCCCAAACCTTGCCGGACTATATGATACCTTCTTATTTTGTACAAATGGATAATCTCCCTCTTACATTAAACGGAAAGGTAAACAGAAAAGCTTTGCCGGAGCCGGACAGACGTATGAATGAAGATAATGATTACAGTTCTCCTGCTAATGATACTGAAAAGAAGCTGGCAGAGGTGTGGCAGCAGGTTCTTGGAGTTGATAAAGTAAGTACAACAGGCAGATTTCTTGAGATGGGTGGAGACTCCATAAAAGCTATAAAAATAGCAGCAGAAGCTGCTAAATTGGGTATAAACATAAAAGTCAGCGATATATTTAAGTTCAGAACCATATCCAAAATAGCAGATAGCGTTAAAAACACAGGAGTGCATGAAAAGACGCTTAATGATGAAGCAATGGGGAAAACTGACTCATGTAAGCTTTTAGAAGTCAATTCCGGAAAGAAATGTGGAAGTAAAAACCGGGATATAAGGATACTGCCAATAAATCTGCAAACCGACGTTACAACATACCTTCACAGGTCATTGCCGTTATGTGCCGTCTTAAGTGATGAGAAAAACTACCCTTGGTTTTACAGACATTTTATACAGGTCTTTTCAACTACCCATACATACGGCACAATAAGGCTGGAATATCTTGAAAAGATGAACTTTTACTCGGAAATATATGATGAGGTCTGTTATGGATATAAAGACTTGGAAGCTGTAGAAGATATTATAAAGTTCATAGTTGATAAAATAGACTCAGGACACTATATAATCATTAATGTAGATGAGTACTATCTGCGTCAGAAAAACAGATATATGAAGGAACACTTTGTACACCAGCAGCTTGTCTATGGGTATGACAATGTTCAAAGAAAAATTATGGCAGTGGGTTTTGACAGTGAACGGATATTTACGGATATTGAATTTGATTATAATGATTTCGCAGAGTCCTATGAAAAGGGAAAAGTGAATTGCAATGAATTCATTACATGGGTTAATGAAAGAGCAATACAAACACTTACACCAAAGGACATAAGGGGAGAGTACGATTTTGGTCCGGGGTATTTCGGAGAACAGTTGAACAAATATCTAAATTCTTCAAATGCCAATGATGAAACTGTATATGATTTTGCATCTACAGAGGACCTCAAGAAATGTGATCCCGTCAGGTTTGGCATTGATTATCACGATGCCTTGATACAGCACATTCAAAATGTGCTAAACGGAAACTTTACTGTATATTACAACTGTTTCCACCTGCTTTATGAACATAAAAAGGGGATAATTGACAGACTGCAATATATATGCAAAACATGCAACGACACTGAAGAACTTGAAGTACTTATTGAGGAATATTCCAAGATATTAGCCAAGGCAAATGCAATCAGGCTTAAGGCTTTTGAAATGGACTGCGAAGCTGAAAATACCGAAGAGCATGTTAACCCGATGCAAACATTGCCCTACGAATATATCAAGCCCATAATGGAGAATTTTATTGATGAGATACGATTGATAAAAAGTGAGGAGAATTTGGTGCTTAAACGGGCTGTAAGTTTTCTTTCAGCTATGCATTAATAAGTTAAAGCATTCTTATAATTATTTATAGCGGAATTCTTTGTAGTATTTACCAAACGTATAGATCACTATTTAATGTAGTGAAAATATACGTTTGGTGAATTTCATCTTTCTCGTATTACTTCTCTAGCTATCATTTTTCAAGATTTCAATACATTTACTGATTTTCTCTTGTTCTGCTGGATTTACTTCGAACTTTAAGGCTATATTCAAGCATTCTAACGCCTTTTGCTGGTTTTCATTTTTATCCTTTATCTTAGACAAGTCCATATATGAAATTCCCATATAGTGTTGAGTTTGCGCATATTGGAAAGGAAACTCTGTTTCTATTCCTACATTAATAGCCTCCTGAAATGAATTAATAGATTTTAACAGGTTATTTTCTTTATCATATAGATTTGATAACTTATACAACATCAAGCCTAAATTAATCTGAATTGTAGCATAATCTAAAGGATAATCTTCAACAGTTAAAACATTTAAAGCCTCTTCATACATTCTTTCGGATTTTTCGAATGTGTCTTTATTGCTATGTAGCTCAGCAAGGTCGCGTAAACAGCTTCCTTGAGTTACCAGGACTTTGGCATAATCATAGGGATATTCTGATGAATTATAAACCTTTAATGCTTCTTCACAGGATTTAAGAGCTAGTAGAAGATTTTCGTCTTTACTTTGCGAATTTGACAAATAAACATATAATTCTCCTAACGCATATTGAGAATATGCATAGTCTAAAGGGAGATCCTCAAGGGTATATACTTTTAAAGTTTCTTTGTATGAGTTTATTGCCTTTAGCAAGTATTCCTTGTTGTCAGCTTTCACTTCAGCTAATGAATAGTATGTCGAACCTAGATTAAAATATACCATAGCATAACCCGTAGGGTATTCTTTCAGAGTATATACTTTGAGAGCTAGCTCAAAACATTGGAAGGCTTTTTCGAGAATTTTCTCATCACCTGTATAATTTCCAAGATCCATATAATCCAGTCCAAGATTGTTTTGAATAATTGCATAATTATAGGGTTGATCTTCAAAGGAAGCGACTTTTAATGCTTCATTAAAGTGATAAATAGATTTAGAGATGTCTTCCTGCTTACCTCTTATTGCAGAGAGCTTTCTATATGAAATCCCAAGACTGTTATTGATTTCACCAAATTTTATAGGATAGCTTTTATATGTGTATACATTCAATATTTCAGAATAGATCTCAATAGACTTTAAAAGGTTTTCTTCTGAATTGCTGATATTTGACATTTTCCTGTAACATATTGCTAATAAATATTTGGTTTGAGCGTTATCTAATGGATATTTATTATATGTGTATATTTTTAAAGCTCCTTCATAAGCTTGGATAGCTTCTAAAAGATTTTTACCGGTATCATTAATAGCTGACAAATCACTGAAATTAAGGCCTAGTTGTACTTGAGTATACGCATATTCAAGTGGAAAACTCTCAATATTATAAACCTTTAAAGATTCTTGGCAGTATTCTGTTGACTTAGAAATGTTATTCCAGGAGTCCTTTAACTCTGCTAACGATCTATAAGAACAACAAAGCCTCAAGTTAACTGCCGCATAATAATATGGATACTTTGAGTACTGGAAGAAATCTAAAGAGTTTTTGTATAAATGTATGGATTTTAAAAGGTTTTCCTCACGTTCTGTAACTAAAGATAACTTTCCGTAGCATGAACCAATATTAAGTTGTATAGTAGTGTAACAAAAAGGATATTCTTCTGAGTTATAGGCTTTCAGAGCTTCATTGAAGGAATCCAAGCCCCTTAATATATTGGCTTTTGCATCAGATATACTGCCCAAATCCGTATAAATACCTCCTAAAGTATTACGAACCGATGCATATTGTTCAGGATAATCATTAATTGTATAAACTTTTAATGCCTCATTGCAAAATTTAATGCCTTTTTCAAGATAGGCTTGCATGTTTTCCACACTAGAAAGAGTTAAACAAGCTTGTCCAAGAATTTTTTGAACTTCGGCATATTCTAGTGGATATTTATCAATTGAATAGATTGTTAAGGCGTTTTCACAGGCTGTAAAGGCCATAGATATATTGCTTTGGACATCTCTAATATATGAAAAATTCAAATATGTATTTCCTAACCCTTTCTGCGCTGAAGCGTAAATATTTTCATATTTATCGGGTGAACAGACCTTTAGAGCATCTTTATAAACTGTAAGCGCTTTTATGAGGTTTTCCTCTTTGTTTAGTATAGTAGACATTTTTATATATGTGTTTCCGATGTTAACTTTTACCATAGCATATTCTTTGGGATTTTTTATACTTGAAATACTTTTAAGAATTTTCTCATAGCTATTTATTGCACCGGTAAAATTGTTGGCATCAAATAATTTTTTTGCGTCATTAATTTTATCGTTGATTTCGTTAAGCCTATACCTTTCAGTTATACATACAATATTTGCTTGTCCTACAACAACAGTGTTTCCGTTTCCTTCAAATGATATATTTATACTGGTATCAGTTGAAAGGTAAAGAATATTCTCTTTGTCATTCCAATTGGACTTAATACCAAATGCTTTATATAAGGCATCTTCAGGTATAAATAATCTGCTGTTAATAATAACAACTGAATTTTTAAGTATAGTCATATCCTGATTAACATACATATTTTTACTATCTGTCTTAAATGAGATTACTTTGGCATCTTTAGTAACTGTAACTGTCTTTGATGTGTTATCCCAATTTACTAAGAAGCCGAGAAGGTCCGAAAGTTCCCTTGCAGGCATATATAATTTACCGTCAATCTGCCTTGGAGTTAAGTTGAAACTTATGGGATAACCATTTATACTCACACTAGCTATTTCCTTGTCAGCCCAAACTGTTATCCGACAAAGTGAAGCTGCCATCAGTATGATGAGTAGTGCTATTAATTTTTTCATGATATTCATTCCCCTCTTATATTTTGTCTATGCATCTAAAGGTTCTACATAATAACTAAAATAGTAGTGTAAGTTATATTTTCAGCAGTCCTAAATTAATATAGCTTTTCAACAAAAGTGATAGAATTGTTAGTGTATGGTGGTATGCGGGGTAATCGTCCTTGGTAAAGACTTTTAAAGCTTCATCATACGAGTTTAAAGCATTTGAAAGATATTTTGTCTGCCTTTTATTGCATGCCATATGTACATAGGCATTTCCAAGGTCATAATTTATTGTGGCATAATTGACAGGGTACTTTTCTAGTGTATAGACGGATAGGCTTTCATTATACCTGAAAACTATATTCTCTATCTGTATACGGGCGTCTTCGGTAAAGAGCATTATCTGGTCGATTTCACCAAGACATTGTTGAACTCTTGCGTATCCCTTGGGATAACTTTCTATTGTCCACACATCCAGGGATTTTTCGTAGGCATTGATAGAGCTTGTATAAATTTCTTTTGTATGGGATATAGAATATAAAATTCTATATATGTCTCCCAATTTTTGCTGAATAACAGCCCATTGTAAAGGAGTATCTTTTAGATTATGAAGTTTCAAATAGTCTGTATATATTACTTCTGCATTAGAGAGGCTCACTTTGGACAATTCTTGCTGTCCTGATTTTGCATATACGGAACCTAAATTATACTGCAGTGATGCATATTCCAGCAGATGAGTTTCGGGCCAGTTATTGTTTGCAGCTGTTTGATAATACCTGATAGCTGTTTGCAAATCTTTACGTTTACCTGTAACCTTCCATAAAATTTGATAAGCATTACCAAGGTTGTTATAAGTAATATTGGCCTTGGTTTCTTGTAGTTCTGGCAAATAGTATTTTAGCGCTTTTTCATATGAATCTATGGCATGATTAATATTATTAAGTGTATCTTTATTCTCTGCATTAAGAGTATACGCATTGCCAATATTGTTCATTATTTGGGCATAAATATCAGGATTATCCTCTTTAGACAGGTCATTCAGGATTTCTTTATATTTTGTAAGTGCATCACTATAAAGATTGCTCGCAAGAAGGCTATCTGCATAGTCCAACATGTCGTAAATAGTGTCAATTCCATAGGGCTCGACGATATTTACAAGCATACCGTTCCCGGCTACTACGATATTTCCGTTCCCGTTTACGGCAATATCACAGTCAATATTATTTGACACTATTATCAAATTGTCTTTTTTATTCCAGCGTATTCTTGTACCAAAATGATTAACTAATATTTTACTCTGTATATATATTGCTCCGTTAATAATAACGGGAGGGCTGTCAAGAATTATTGGTTCATTGTTTATGCTGGCAACAGTGCTGTTAATTTTAAAAACGGTTTTATCTTCACCTTTAACACATGTAACTGTCATATTTGTACAATCCCATACAAGTTCCCAGCCAAGAGCCTCTAATAGTGGGCGTACAGGTACGTATGGAATGTTGCCTATTTTTTTTGTTGGAAGGGTAAAAGGTTCTATTTTATCAACTGTTATTTTGATGTCTTTAGCACGTGTAATACATGGAAATAAAGTCCCCATAAATAATTGCAGCACCAAAATTGCAGACAAATATATCATTATTTTTTTCAAGATTTCCACAGCTCCCCTGGGCCTAATCATTTTCTTTAATAATTGTTGAGTTTCCAACAGCTAAATCATTGTCATTTCCTTCGAAGTTTATATTATAATTATTGATTACTCCAGTATTGGTTGAACTAGTATTTGAATTATTATTATCTATTACCTTATTATAGGTAGTAGTGTTTTTGTCCTCTGGCTTTTCGGAACTTAAAGATTCCTTAGCCTTTTGAGCTGGTGATGGGGTGGGAGCTGGGGTAAGTATTGGTGTTTGGGTTCGGATATTGCTATCATCAGCAAAAGTTTCAGATTTTAGGACTGGAGTTTTATTTGATTTGCTCATATCTGCATCGTTGGGAGCAAATGTTTTGGATTCTGCAGGAGTTGGGGTGGCTGCAGTTGTAACTGCAACCGTAGGGATTACTCCTTCATTGGAATTTGGACCTTTACCTTTATTATTATCTGATGCCTGAGCTATTAAAAATCCTGAAATAGATACTAAAACAATTATGCCAATTGTCATTCTGTTAAGCATATATTTACTGATTTTATTTAAATCACCTTGCTTTGCGCTGAAGCTGATATCAATATCTTTTTTAGCATTACCCGTAAACTTTTTGTTATCTTTTTCTTTTTGCTTTAGCATTAGTAAATCAAATTGAACTACACCAGTATAATTGCCGATAACATCTTCTGCATTATCATGAAGAGATTTTGCGTAAGTTTCTAAATCCACAGCTGTATTATTTTTATACTGTTGTGTTTTGTTGTCGCAAGGTTTAAGCTCGTTGTTTTCACCAATAATGTACCCATAGTCAATTGATAAGGCACTCAATGTTTCTGTGAGAAAATCTTCAAAATTCTCTTTTTCGAGTATAACTTCAAGTATATCTTTTTTTAATGGAGAAGCCTTAAGAATTTTTATAATTTCATCCTTCATTACAATACGCTGTACACCAGTCGACTCACTAACGGCAAATTCAACAATCTTTCGTAAATCTTCAATTTTGGGAACAACAGTATTATTCTTCCACCTGGAAATAATAGATATGTCTTTCCGTAAGTAACAATCAGCGAAAAACTGAGCACTTTTTGTTGTTGTTTTAAAAATAACATTTAAAATACTTTCAAAATTTAAAGCATTACTTTCCATAATTAACATCCCCCAAGATAAGTAAAACTAATTATATATAAGCGAAATCTTCACTCTAGCTATAAAAAAGCCAGATAAAATAGCTGATTTATAAAGCGACATAATTATTGTCACATAATATCATATTTTGGTAATTATATCAATAATTATGCAGAAATTGTGCATTTGTTTTTCATGAAATAGTCAAGTATTACGCACACAAAGTACTTTAATGCTGTGTTAGAATTTTCAGCAAGATAATTGTATCACGTAACAGAATTAATTTATGAAGCGTGTGGGGCTTCGAACTGATGAAGTGCATTTTTAGCATTATAAAAGAATAGAAATCAGCGTTGTTAAAAAACACTTTAACATTGAGGTAAGTGGCTTATTAGTTTAAAGGGGGAGATAAAGGGTGACAAATGACATACAGCTATATCAAAGCTTATTAACATCATGGGAAGTATGCAGCGAGAAAGGTATTTCAAGAGATTTAGAAAAGCCATTGATAAAACTTTCTGCTGACGAACTTAAAACAACCGTGAAAAAAAACGAATTTATAAATAGGTTTAATGACTTTATGTATAGACATTTAGATACTATAAAGAATGTAAGAGGTGAGTACTGCTTCACTCTGGTTGATTCGCAAGGTTATCTGATTGGTCAAAAGAAAAAGCCGGGTTCAGCTTTATGCTGGTCTCAATATAGTATGTTTTTTGAACAGGGAGTTTCGTTTTCTGATGAAAGTATCGGAACAAACGCTATTTCATTGGCTAAGTTGATTAAAAGGCCTGTATACATATATCCGGCTTTTCATTATAGCAATAAGCTGAAAAGTTTGTATGAGTATTGCATACCGGTTATACATAAAAGCAAAATCTACTGCTATATATCCGTAATAAGCCTTTCCAATCCCATATCGAATGCTCTGGTAGGTCTGTTGGAATTGCTGGCAATAAATATTTACAGTGAAAGCTCACAAATCAGCTATTCTGATTGTGAGGAGCTAAACCTCTCTCATAAGCTGACAGAAAAGCAAATTGCAATTATAAGTATGATAGCACAAGGATTCTCAGATGAACAAATAGCACAAGAATTAAGCCTGTCTTTAGCCACAATAAAATACCACAATCAACTCATCTTTAAAAAGTTAAATGCTAACAGTAGGGTTGATGCAGTTGTTAAAGCGTTAATGCTAAATGAACTGTCATTTTACGATTTATATAGTCAACATGGATAATATAGAGGGCTGTAAAAAACTATAGAGCCAAATAAAAACTGGCAAATGCAGAGGATTAAGCATTTGCCAGTTTTTTTATGTTACCCGACTTTGGCGTTTATTTATTGTGGCTCTATGCCATATGCAAGTGTGTTTGAGTAGTATGCTGTAATATGATTATATTCAACATAAGTATACGCTGAAGAGTTGAAAGAATAATCATTTGTTTGAGTGAAGTTGCTCCAATCACTATTTGTGATCCTTAAGACTATTTCTGTGCTGGCACCGGGAGCAAGAGTTCCAGCTGTCCCTGTAAAGGATACTTCACAATACTTGTCTGCATTAGTTTTGTTATTTGAAAAGAATGCTCCGTTAATATTTGAACTTCCAGCAGTAGCCCAGTCACAATTGAATACAGGAGTTGATGATACATCTTGAGTAAAATGATAGCGAAGCTTAATTTGACTTAAGTCTAATGTGCCTGTTCCTGTATTTGTAACTCTAAATCTTTCGTAAATTGTATTGCTTGATTGCGTTGTATTAGTATTGTACGATTCTACTTTAAAGCTTGGTATAACCGGAGTTGCTGATGGGGTTGCAGTTGGCGTTGCAGTTGCAGTTTCTGTAGGTGTAGCGGTACTGGTGGTTGTTGGTGTGGTAGTAGGAGTAGCTTCACCTTCTACATTAAACTCATAACGGAATATACGGTCGGAAGGAGCAAAAAATCCGCCTGTGCTGTCGTAAAACATCCAGTTTGCTGTGGAACCAGCAGGAAATCCATCAACAGGATAAGGCAGTTCTGAATTGTTCCAGTTCCATGCATATGACCAGCTTGAAGCATCGTAATCTGGTTGGGAATAAGTGCTTGGCCAACCATCGCAGGTAGCTTTCCAATTTGATCCTGATACATGATGGACACCATCTACTTCAAGATCTGCAATAATACCTGCTTTGTTTTTGTTGGTTGAGCATATGTTACCTATTGAATGATGAACAATAACTAATGCATTTTTTCCGGGTTGAAGAGTTAAATCAAATGTGCTGGCAACCACATCGGGAATATATGAATTTATATAGTTACCGTTTAGATAAATGTTGCAGCTATTAGCCAGATTTCCTGATACAATAAGTTTACCGGTAGTTGATGCAAATACCGATGGTATAGAAAACGAACAAACTGACAAAACAATTGCTAATGAGACAATAAAGCTGATTAATTTTGACTTACGCATAAAATTTCCCCCTGTTTTGTATTATTTTAGAAAAATACTACCATCTAAATACCTTAAAGTATAGATAACATGTGTAACTAAAACCATGTAAAATGTAATGTATTTTAAATGATACATGTCATTTGAGACACATTACACTTTGCAAAAGAATTAATGCATTTGCACTTAAATAATGACATATGACATTTTTACAACGCATTCTATAATAGTTATAATTATATAAGTTATGATATTGGAGATTACATGAATAATTGTCTCAAGTTAAAGGAGCATCAGAATGGAAAGCGGCAAAATTCTAGACAGCAGGCTTAAGATATTGGAAAAGCTCGGTGAAGGCGGAATGGGTATAGTATACTCAGCTGTAGATTTGTTTGAAAATAAGCCTGTTGCTGTAAAAGTTTTAAAATCGCAGAAGACTTCTCAATACATAGAAGATATTATACGTTTCAAAAAAGAACTTGAAATATTAAGCAGGCTGAGCCATGATAACATAATTAAATTATTTGGAACCGGAGAATATGAAAACAATTGTTATATGGTAATGGAAAAGCTGGTTGGTTATAATTTATCGTCACTTCTTGCGGAAAATTATCATTTTTCTCTGAGTGAATCAATTGACATAATAAAGCAAATTACGATGGCTCTTGAATACGTTCACAGTCATGGCATACTACACAGGGATGTAAAGCCAGGAAATGTATTTATTTCTCAAAAGGAAGATAAGAACAACGTAAAGCTTTTGGATTTCGGGATTTCTCATATAATGGAGCTGAATTCGATTACATCAGAGAATGAGGTTGTTGGAACATTTGGCTATATATCCCCTGAAGCGTCAGGAATTCTAAATAACGTGGTTGATGAAAGAAGCGATTTATATTCTGTCGGGATTATTTTTTATCAGCTTGTTACAGGCCAGATGCCTTTTAAGGGTAAAAATACAAGAATGCTCCTTCATAACCAGGTTGCGTATATGCCTATAAGACCCATGCTTATCAATCCTTCAATTCCGGAAACGGTTGATGAAATTATCATGAAGCTTATTAATAAAGATTCAGATTTACGCTATCAGAGTGCAAAAGGGCTTGTTTTTGATCTTGAAAGATTTGAGGCAGGGGAAAAAAACTTTCCTATTGGCAGTATGGACCAAAAAGTCAAACTTACATATCAGACTAAACTAATCGGGAGGGAGCCCGAGTTTGGTAGGCTTAAAGAACTGTATGAAAGAGCCTGCTGTGGCAAGGGAGCCTTTGTCTTAATTTCAGGAGAGGCTGGTGTTGGCAAGACAAAGCTTGTAGAGGCCTTCAAAAGTTATGCTTACAGTAATGGGGGCCTGGTTATAAGGGGAAGAAGTTTGAACCAGTCAAATAAGGTACCTTATGAGCTTTTTAAGGATGCTACTGATGAGTTAGTTGCTATTTTGGAAACATGGGATAAAGAAAATATGGCAGCCTTGCAGGAAAAAATTAAAAAGAAACTTGGAAGCCTGCTTGAAATACTTGAAAAGCTAAATCCAAGAATTAAAAAAATTGTCGGTACTGAAAAGAGGCTTCAGTCAATTGAACCTGAACGGGAGAATCAAAGGTTTTTAAATGCTATCTCGGACTTTTTATGCAATATAGGGAATACCGGGGAGCCACTGGTTTTACTTCTTGAAGACCTGCATTGGTCAGAAGATGGAAGTATGCTTATTTTGGAGGAAATTTCAAAGAAAATTGAAGTTTCCAATATTTTAATTGTTGGAACCTATAGGAGTAGTGAAATTAATTCAGAGCATAGAATAAACAAAATAAGAAAAAAGTTTTTTAATGGATCTGACTATTTTGCGGAAATAAAACTGTCAGTCCTTGATCTTTTTTCAATAAACAAGCTGGTTAAAGATGTACTTTATGAAAATGAAGAGGACTCAAAAGCACTGGCTGAGTTTATTTATAAAAAATCGGGAGGAAATCCGCTGTTTGCCATACACTTGCTTCGGGATATGGTAGAAAGCAAGTCGATAGTATGGGAGGAAAACAAGTGGCATGAGGATTGGAATAAGGTTAAGGGGTTTTATATCTCTGATAATATTATCGATATCATATTAAAAAGGGCTGGACAGCTTAATTATAAGCAATTAAAGTTGATTTCCACTGCATCTGTAATAGGAAGGGAGTTTGATCTTGAGATTCTTTATTTCCTGTTGGATTTAAGCAAAGAAGAGGCAATAAACCTTGTGGATGAGATTATTGAACTCAACCTTTTGGAAAGAGGGACTGAAAAAGGCAGAATTTCCTTTACTCATGACAGAATAAGAGATGCTTTCTATGAAAAAATAAGTGATTCTGAAAAAGTAAAGATTCATCACAAAATAGCTGAAATTCTTGAAAAAGAAAGCAAAAAAAGTGATGCCTATATTTTTGATTTGGCGCACCACTATATTGAAGGTCAGGACACGGATAAGGCACTAAAATACATTTTACCTGCAGCAAATTTAGCTTGTGAGACTTTTGCTTATGATACTGCAATTCATTTTTATAATATAGCTCTCAGTTTACTGGAAGAGGAAGGTATGTTAGGCAGTGATGAGTGGTGTTCGGCATGTCAAAACCTTTCTGAAGTTTATATAATCATAGGTAAATGCCAGCCTGCAATAGAGGTTCTGGAAAAAGTACTTCCATTAGTTACCGATAAAGTATTAAAAGCTGGAATACTAAGAAAACTTGGAATTGCGCAATACAAAATTGATAATTGGGACAAGGCTGAAGAACTGATTTATAGTGGTTTGGAAATACTAGGTGAAAGGGTTCCATCCAATCAGGCAGTTTTTGGTGGAAGCCTTGTAAAAGAGTTTTTAATGCACTTTGTACTGTTAAGATCTGCAAAGAAGAATTTATATAAAAACAACTTAACTGACAAGAATTATATTGATGGAGGTTTTGGCAATAAATCTTTATGTAATGAGGAAAAAATCCAGAAAGCTGAAAATCCGAATTTGTACAAAGAAATAATTTCACTTTATAAAATACTGTTTCATATATTTATATTTAAGAGAGTTGACTTAAAATACTTTTATTTGTTTTTAAGAAACCTTAATATTTCAATATTGAATCCTCCCGGAATTATTGAACTTGGTGAGACGCTGTCAGAATATTCAATTATGTTAAGCATAATTCATCAGAATAGAAGGTCTGAAAAATACTTTAAACTGGCATCGGAAGTTTTTTATTCTTTAAATGATGAGTGGAAGTACTTCTGGAATATGAGGAATCAAGGCTTTTTATACTCATGGATGGGAAAAAGAAAGCAAAGTCTTGACTATTTTGAAGAAGCAAGGGCGTTTTTTGAAAAGATTGGTGACTACTGGGAACTGGCTTTTATTTACGATGGGTTAGCAGAAAACTATTATTACACTTCTGAATACAAAAAAAGTCTTGAAGCGGCTTATAAAAATTTGAAAATAAAGCAGCAAGTCAACGAAATTTATGGTATATGCAATGCCAAAACTGAGATTGCTATTGTTTATATTGATACCGGAGATTTTGTCAAGGCTGAGGCGTTGTTGAATGAAGTGTTGAAAGTAACCAGAGAAAATAAAATATGGTTTATAAACTGTATTGCTCTTTTCCAATACGGATATCTTGAAGCTGAAAGAAGTCAATATGATATAGCTGCAGATTTTCTTTATGAGGCTATAGAAATAAACGAGAAGAATACTTTTTTAAAGGACTATACTGTCCAGGTTTATTCAAAGCTTGCAGAGGTATTGATGAGGAAATACATTTCTGATGGAAATGTTAAGAATATATCATGGGACAGAAAAGTGAAAAATGAAATAGCAAGGGCAGTAGCCAAATCCTTAAGGTTTTCAAAGTCATGGCCTAACCAATATGGGGTTGCCCTGGGGGTTGCAGCACTTTATAAGGGGCTTCTTGGGAAATGGAATTCTTCAGAAAGATTATTTGAAAAAAGTCTAAAGTCACTTAAAAATACTGGACGTAAATTTGAAGAAGGTAAAGCATTAATGGATTTTGCAATTATATTAGCAAATCAGAATAGATTAGTAGATTCAAGACGTTATTTTGAAAAGGCATATTCTATATTCAAATCTATAGGAGCCAACAATTATTCACAAAAGTGTGCCCGTATTATTGGCTATAACAGGCCAGACAATGAGGAAAAACACACATCCCAGAAGGATAGACTTTCATGGGATAGACGCATGGATACAGTTTTGACCACAAGCAGGCATTTGAGTTCAATCCTTGATATCGACATGCTTTTGGAAAAAATACTTGACTGCACTATTGAACTTGTAGGTGCGCAAAGAGGATTATTGTTTATATATTCCCAGAATGAAAGCAAGAATTTAGAAATTAAGGCTTTGCGTAATTTTTCTGAGAATGAAGTAAAAAACAGGCAATTTGAAATAAGCCAAAGTATTTTAAAAAAGATTGAAAGCGAAAAGTCACCTGTAATTATTTCGGATGCAATATCGGATGAGAGTTACAAAAATCAATACAGCATTATTCAGAGCAGTATCAGATCAGTATTGTGTGCTCCCGTTATTACTCGTGGTGAGATGATTGGACTTATTTACCTTGATAATAATCTGGTCAGTGGCCTTTTTACAGACGATGATATAAAGGTGCTTGACATTATATCCAATCAGGCGGGGGTTTCCATTGAAAATGCCAGGCTTTATAACAAGTTGAAAGCATATTCGGAGGAAATTGAAATGTCCAGAAACCAGATTTCTTTATGGAGCAAGGAGCTTGAGACAAGAGTTGAAGAGAGAACCTGTCAGCTCCAGAAGGTTAATGATGATTTGGCACAGATGAATATCCAGCTTAGGGAGTATGCCCAGACTGTAGAAGAACTTTCGATAATAAAAGAAAGAAACAGGATGGCAAAGGATGTACATGACACGGTGGGGCACTCAATGACATCGCTTTTGACTCTTTTGGAGGTTTGTAAGGTATCCTGCGGCAAGGATGTTGGAAAGACCGTCGAAAAGCTGGATGAGGCATCGGATATTGCTCGTACGAGCCTTGAGAAAATCCGACGGTCTATTTCGGGGCTTTTGCCGGAGGAGCTTGAAGAAAGGGATATAGTTTCGGCTGTTGAAAGCATGATCGAAAGCTTTAAACATACCGGAATAGAGTTTAATTTTTCTGTAGACCAGCCCGATATAAAAGTTTCACAAAAGTACTCTTCAATAATATTCAGAGCATGTCAGGAATCCATTACAAATGCACTGCGCCATGGAAATCCTACAGAAGTAGACATTGTATTAAAACTTATCAATGATAAGATAAAGCTATTTATAGTAGATAACGGAAAGGGATGCGCGGAGATTGAAGAAGGAATAGGCCTTAGAAGCATGAAGCAAAGGGTTGAATCGGTGGATGGCATTTTAAGGTACGGTTCAGATGGAAATCAGGGATTTCATATAAATATAGAAATACCTTTGAAGTAATTTCTGTTATAATAAAGGGACATTCCTTGCAGGAATTGATATTTTATTATGAGTTGGGGTTGATGTAATGATTAAAGTAATTATTGCAGATGATCAGGAGATAATTAGAGAAGGAATCAAGTATTTGATAGAACAGGACCCTGAAATAGAAGTTCTGGGGGTGGCAGGAAACGGTAGTGAGGCTTTGGAACTTTGCGAAACCATAAAGCCCGATGTTGTCCTTATGGATATTGTTATGCCTGAAGTTAGCGGAGTTGAAAGCACTTTGCTTATAAAAGAAAAGTATCCGGATATTAAGGTCATTATTTTGACTACCTTCAACCATGATGAAAACATTTCGAAGGCATTGGAAAACGGTGCAGACGGTTACATTTTAAAAGATATAAAGCCTAAAGAGCTTATATTGGCTGTTAAAAGTGCTGCTTCAGGACTTAGAGTTTTACATAAGGATGCTTTCCCAAGCATTGTAAAAAAGGTAAGTGACCAGAGGAAAATGTCCTTAATCCAGAAGGACGAATTGACCAACCTTCTAACGCCAAGGGAAATAGAAATTATCAATCTGGTTGTAGATGGAAAGGATAACAGAGATATTGCTAACAGTCTTTTTATATCTGAAGGTACAGTCAGAAATACAATTTCGTTAATCCTAAAAAAGCTGAATTTAAGAGATAGAATACAGTTGGCTGTATACGCAGTCAAAAATGACATTGGTTAAATAGGGAGTGAAGCGAAGTACTGATTAAATTAAAAGAGCTATGTTTTATATTTATTACCATGGAATAGTAAATTTGAAATTTTTTGCTTTTTATTTATATATTTAAATTTTGCAAGTTTAAGTTTAAAATGTTGCAGAATTTTTTATAAAAACTATTGAATGCAAAATGCACAAATGCTATAATATGCACCATAGGTTAATTTGTTTTTCAAAAAGTTATACAGTTTTATAGGATATTGGATAAATGGCTGTATAGGCAATGATGTATATATTAAAGCCAAGAGGCGTACTCGATGAAGAGTTGAATGTTCTTCATTGTACGCTTTTTTTATAACTTTTTTACAAATTTGTCTATGATGGTTCTTCAAGGTTATTGCTGGAATAATTATATAAGCAATGGTGTATAGTGAAAGCTTAAAGACGAGCGAAGTGAAGAGTAGAAATATTCTTCTTTGGTCGTTTTTTTTATAAATTTTTACTAGTTGGGTTTAAATATTTGCAAGATAAATGCAATATACTAAATTATAAATTGCATTTTAAGAGTAATTATTTTATAGGTGATTAGAGATTGAGGGAGGTTTTTTGATGTTATTGAGTGAGGGAGGTGTGATTATGGAATCTGCAAGGATACTGGTCGCTATGGAGAACGATAGTTTAATAAACAAGTTCAGGACTATATTGCTAGAAGGTGGGTATGAAGTAATTGATCAAGCTAAAGAGGAAAATGAATGTTTAGGTAAAATCAGATCTCTTAAACCGGATATTACTATTTTAGACTACAAGTTAATTTCTATAGACGGGTCTGAGTTTGCAAAAGTAGTGTCTCAAAACAAACTATGCGATGTGATTCTTGTATCGGATATGCTAAACTGTGAGGAAAAAAGTTCTATTGATTATATTAAAGCTGAATATGATTTTGTAGTTATTACAAAGCCTTTGAAAAGGGACAGCTTTATCAATACTATAAATTTGGTAATAAAAAACAGAAAGAAGATAATGCAGCTCGAAACAGAGATTGAAGAGCTAAAAAAGACTTTGGATATGAGAAAAGATATTGAAAGAGCAAAAGGCCTTTTGATGAAACATCTAAAACTTACAGAGGATGAGGCATTCAGAAGGATTCAAAAGCAGAGCATGGACAAGGAAATTTCAATGAAGGAAATTGCAAAAGCAATAATTCTGACATATGACTTGTAAGAACACTAATAAAAACCTCGGGGAGTGCACCTCGAGGTTTTATTTATTATGGAGAAGTATTAAACAATTTTTTTACTCAGTTCATTTAATTGAAAATATAAGTAGTCTAATTTTTTCTGGTTATCTGTTTCAATGCTTTCTTCTTCCGGATAAGCGCTTGTGTGGTGAATTGCTTCATCACATCCTAAAAGTTCTTGTTCTTTAGTAATACGAATACCCATAGTTTTATCCAACACTTTGTAAACTAATAAACCGCTTATTCCTGCAAATAAAATTGCTGCCAATGTTCCTATTAATTGAGATACAAAACTTACATTACCTGTACCTCCAAGTAACCTGGATCCAAATATACCTGCTGCTATACCTCCCCAGGAGCCTACTACACCATGAAGCGGCCAGACACCCAGTACATCATCGATCTTTAAAAATTCTGTTTCAAAAGTGAACATCTTAATAAATATTAAGGAGCCAATACCACCTACTACTAATGCACCTAAGGGATGGAACAAATCCGACCCGGAGCATACAGCAATCAAGCCTGCAAGTGCGCCATTATAGATAGCAGTTGGATCATTTTTTGATATAACAAGAGCTGCTAATACACCGCCAACCATAGCAAAAAGTGAGTTGATTGCAACCAGAGATGAGATGTTCGCAAAGTTTTGTGCACTCATAACATTAAAGCCAAACCAACCAATAGCCAATATCCAGCTGCCTAATCCAAGGACAGGGATATTGCTTACAGGAATAGAGACTGATTTGTTTTTATTGTATCTGCCTATTCTAGGGCCGAGGATTATTATTGCAGGCAAAGCGAGCCAGCCACCGATGGAGTGTACAACTATTGAACCAGCATAATCGTGAAGTGTATTTCCTCCAAGGTACGTAATAAAATCCTGGAACCATGCATTCTGTCCCCATACCATTGATTCGAAGAGGGGATATATGATACCTGCGAAGATACCTCCGGCAATTACCTGTGGCCAAAACTTAGCTCTTTCAGCTATACCGCCTGATATAATTGCTGGAATTGCCGCAGCAAAAGTTAACAAAAAGAAAAAATGCATTAAATCAAATCCAGGGATAGAGGTTTGACCGATAAAACCCATTGAAGCAATCTTATCTGCAGACTTAAAAAAACTGATACCATAAGCAATAGGAAATCCTATAATAAAGTAAGCTAAAGTTGATACAGACCAATCTGTAAGGATCTTGACTAAAGCGTTTGCCTGATTTTTCTTACGAACTGATCCTACTTCAAGAAATGCAAAGCCAGCATGCATTGCAAAAATCATAACAGCACCTAAAAACATAAATAGGATATTGCTGCTTGTTAAAATGTTATCCAGGTTATTCATTTTAATAATTCCCTTCCATAAGTTCATTAATAGTTAATAGCAAAAAATACAAAACCCCTCGATTCTATTGGTACCTAATAGAATTGAGAGGCTTCATTGCCTTGCTATTGATATGCGCATTTCATACCAATAAAAAACGCCTTTGAGTAGTTTTACCCAAAAGCGTCATAGCACATTAGTTGAACATCATTGTTTACAATTAATTAATGCAATTTTACCATACCTAAAAATAAAATGCAATATGGAAAATATTAAGAAAATGTTCTTAAATTTGCAGCTGCCTATATATTTTACTATATTGCAGCGCAGAAATTTGTTGATGCATATTTAAAGTGGGTTTATAATAAATATATAGTAAATCGATTAATTATTAATCGGTTATTAATTTGGCCTATTTAGAATTAAGTGAAGAGGTAAAAAATCAGGGACTTGAAGTTCTGGGGTTTTTATCAGCTGATTAATTGAAAAGGGGGAGAGAGATGGCAGTATCCTTTTTTGAAATAATACAAAGAATGAATAAGCTAAATATTCTTCATCGTATTAATATTTTCAAGCAGGCAGCAAAAAACGGGCTATATCTCGGACAGCTGCCGATATTAGAATATGTTGAAAGGCATGATGAATGTACACAGCGTGAGGTTGCCGACTACATGCAGGTTTCGCCTCCGTCAATTGCTACTTCTGTAAAGCGTATGCAAAAAGCCGGACTGCTTGTAAAAGCTGCAGATAAAAGTGATTTACGCTATAACCGCCTTACGGTTACTGAAAAAGGCAGGGAGATTTCACGTGAGTGCCGTAAGGATTTTGACAAAATAGATGCACAATTATTTTCAGGATTTAATGAGCAGGAATGTGAA
This sequence comes from Acetivibrio cellulolyticus CD2, assembly GCF_000179595.2. Taxonomy (NCBI): domain Bacteria; kingdom Bacillati; phylum Bacillota; class Clostridia; order Acetivibrionales; family Acetivibrionaceae; genus Acetivibrio; species Acetivibrio cellulolyticus. The sequence continues at coordinate 300,748 of NZ_JH556659.1, forward strand.
CAGCTTCGAGGCTATTTTGAAAGAATGATTGCGAACATGTCCGCAGGTGAATTTGCAAACAAAACTTTTTTTTCACTCGTTGCAGAAGAAAAAAAGCTGTTCGATCAGCAAAACAAGGAGGGGCAAAATGGAGATTAAAAAACTGATACCTTATTTATCAAAGTATAAATTATTTGCAATTCTATGCCCACTGGCCATTATTTGTGAAGCTCTGTTAGAGGTAAGGATTCCGCTGCTTATGGCAAAAATAGTAGATGAAGGTATTCCGTCAAAGAATATTTCTCTTGTAATGCAAACAGGCGGACTTATGGTACTTATGGCAGTTCTAGGGCTTATATTTGGTGCACTCGCTGCAAAATTTGCTGCAATTGCAGGAATGGGGCTCGGAAGCGAAATCCGTAAGGGACTTTTTGACAAGATTCAGGAATTCTCTTTTTCCAATACTGACAAATTCAGTACTGCGTCATTGGTTACCCGTTTGACCACTGATGTAAACAATATACAGAATGTATTTATGATGATAATCCGTACTTTGGTGCGTGCACCTGTTATGATGATCAGTGCAACCATTATGGCATTTACCATAAACAAAAGCCTTGTTGCTGTATTTCTAATAGCAATTCCCTTTTTGGCAACGGTTTTAATACTCATTGCTGTTGCGGCATACCCACGCTTTGGTAAATTACTGAAAAAGTACGATGTTATAAATGCTTCTGTGCAGGAAAATTTGGTTGCCATTCGTGTAGTAAAAGCTTTTGTACGTTCAAAATATGAAAAGATGAAATTTAAAATTGCTAATGACGAAATGATGAACGCTGCGATAAATGCTGAAAAAGTTGTTATATTGAATATGCCGTTCATGCAAATTACAATGTACGCATGTATTGTCTCTATTTTATGGTTTGGCGGAAATATGGTTATTGGCGGAACAATGATGAAGGGACAATTAATAAGCTTTATCAGTTATGTCACACAAATATTGGTTTCGCTTATGATGATTTCAATGGTGTTTATTACAATGTTAATTTCCCGTGCTTCATTAAGCCGTGTTGTTGAGGTAATTGACGAGCCTTTAGATATTACAGATACAAACGTAAGTGAAGATCACAAAGTTAAATATGGTTCCATTGATTTTGAAAACGTTTCTTTCAAATACAATCCTAATGTACAAGACAATATATTGGAAGGTATTAATGTCCATATTGAATCGGGTCAGACTATCGGCATTATTGGAGGTACAGGTTCGTCCAAATCTACACTGGTACAGCTTATACCTAGATTGTATGATGTAACAGAAGGCAGAGTTCTTGTTGGGGGAGTAGATGTACGAAATTATAAGCTCGATGAGCTTAGAAATTCCGTTGCCATGGTACTTCAAAAAAATGTACTGTTCTCTGGCACAATTAAAGAAAATTTGAAGTGGGGTAACCATGATGCGACCGATGAACAAATTATAGACGCATGTAAGGCAGCTCAAGCACATGACTTTATTATGAGTTTCCCCAATGGATATGAAACTGACCTTGGGCAAGGCGGTGTAAATGTCTCAGGTGGTCAAAAGCAGCGTATCTGTATTGCCAGAGCATTGCTGAAAAATCCCAAAATTTTAATATTGGATGACAGTACAAGTGCAGTAGATACGGCAACTGATACCAAAATTCGAGAAGCACTCCGTAAACACCGTAAAGACATTACCACCATTATTATTGCACAGAGAATCACTTCAGTAAAAGATGCAGATAAAATAATAATGTTGGATGATGGAAGAGTTGATGCTATAGGTACTCATGACGAATTGCTTGAAAATAACCAAATTTATCAGGAAATTTACTATTCGCAACAGAAAGGGGTGATTGCATAATGCCAGGACCAGGAGGAAAGCCTCATAATTTTCAAAAACCAAAAAGTGTTGGCAAAACGCTAAAGCGTATTTTTGGATATATGCTCGAAAAAAAATGGATGTTGATTCTTGTAGCATTCTTTGTAATTATCAGTGCGGGTGCCGGTGTAGTAGGTACTTACTTTTTGAAGCCAATAATCAATGATTGTATTATACCGCTTATTGGTAAAAGCCCACAGGATGCTGATTTTGGACCATTTATCCAGATGATTTTGATTATATGTGCTGTATATCTTGTCGGAGCATTGTCTTCATATTTGTACAGCCGTATAATGATTAAAATTTCCCATGGTACGCTTAATGCCATTCGTAAAGATCTGTTCGAAAGTATGCAGGATTTGCCTATTAAATATTTTGACACACATACCCATGGGGAGCTTATGAGCCGTTACACCAACGATGTTGATACACTGCGTGAGGCGATCAGTAATGGTGTTACACAGCTTATAACATCTGCTATTACTGTTGCAGGTACGTTTATAATGATGCTTGTCTTAAGTCCGATATTGACACTGCTGATTATTGTCATGCTGTTTGTGATGTTTGCAATTATAAAGACAATTGGCGGGAAAAGTGCTGCAAACTTTAAAAAACAGCAAAAAGCAGTAGGTGAGATAAATGGCTACATTGAGGAAATGATTGAGGGGCAAAAGGTAGTAAAGGTTTTCTGTCATGAGGATGAGTCAAAAATTAAATTTGCCCAATTGAATGAAAATATGCGTCAGGCTGCGACCAATGCAAATACGTACGCAAGTGTCATTATGCCGATTATGGGTAATATTTCATATTTCAATTATGCACTTACTGCAGCTATCGGTGCTATGATGGTTATTGCCGGACGTATGGATATTGGTACAATAGCATCATTCTTGCAATATACACGTTCCTTCTCACAGCCTATTACTCAAATCAGCCAGCAGTTCAACAGTATTCTTGCAGCACTTGCCGGGGCAGAGCGTATTTTTGAAATCATCGATGAGAAGCCTGAACAGGATGAAGGATATGTTACTCTGGTAAATGTAATTAAAAATAAGGACGGTACTTTAACTGAAACGGAAGAACTTACTGGGCTGTGGGCGTGGAAACACCCTCACCATGATGGTTCATTAACCTATACCGAACTGACCGGAGATGTCCGTTTTGAGGATGTTAATTTCGGATATGACGAGAAAAAATTAGTTTTACGTAACGTTTCTCTATTTGCCAAACCTGGGCAGAAGATTGCCTTTGTTGGTTCCACAGGTGCAGGAAAAACGACTATAACCAACCTGATTAACCGTTTTTATGATGTGCCGGACGGAAAAATACGCTATGACGGGATCAACATCAATAAAATTAAAAAGGATGATTTACGACGTTCACTTGCAATGGTATTGCAGGATACTCATCTGTTTACCGGTACGGTACGTGAAAACATCCGTTATGGAAGGCTTGATGCGACTGATGACGAAGTAATTGCAGCTGCAAACCTAGCCAATGCTCATAGCTTTATCCGACATTTGCCGCAAGGTTATGATACAATGCTGGTTTCGGATGGTTCCAATCTAAGCCAGGGGCAGCGCCAGTTAATTGCGATTGCGCGTGCAGCAATAGCCAATCCTCCGGTACTGATATTGGATGAAGCCACAAGTTCTATTGATACTAGAACTGAGGCCCTTATTGAAAAAGGTATGGATGAACTGATGAAGGGCCGTACTGTATTTGTCATTGCTCATCGTCTCTCTACAGTTCGAAACGCCAACGCAATTATGGTTCTGGAAAACGGTGAAGTGATAGAACGCGGCAATCATGATGAACTGATTGCACAACGCGGTAAATACTATCAGCTATATACCGGGCAGTTCGAGTTGTCATGATGAAAAAACCGCCAATCAAGGAGTGTTCCATGATTGGCGGTTTTTATATATTTCTTGAAATCCATTATATCAAACTTTGAACTCTTTCTCTTACCTTTGTCTCACCCATAATTTGTTGAAGCTCCCAAATATCAGGTGAAGTGCTACGTCCGACAAGGGCAATCCTAATGACGGTACTCACATCACCTACATGACCCTTATACATTTCGGGATTCTTCTTATAGTCCTTTGGTTTTGCTGCATATCCGTTTGCTGTAGCTATTTCTGTTATTTTTCCAAACCATTGAGTTTGGTCATCACTGTGATCATAAGTTTCAAGGTATGCTTTCAATATCTTTTTAGCCTCTGAATCATCAATGTTTTCAGGGTAATCATCAACGACTTTAAAATAATTGTCAAAGAAATAGCTGATAAATTCAAATATCTGCTCACAATAAACTAAGTCTTTACGAGGCTTATCGGAATTTCTCCCAACAGATAACAATTTTATTACATCTTCTTTTTGGTCAACTAACAGATTGACGATTTCTTGCTTATAATCCTTAGCCCATTTAAGCAGGAAATCATAAATTTCTTCTACCGGAATTTTAACTAAAACATTTTTACTTATATCATTGAGCTTATTTAAATCAAATAAAGCACCTGAGTTGCTCATTTTGTCCAAAGTGAATTTAAAGTCATATATGCTGTTGTCCGGGTTCGCAAGTCTCCACTCTTCAAAGTTGGAATTTAAAATTGTCAAAAGATATTCCCTGACTGTTGCAGGATGATATCCTAATTTCATATAAAACTCCAATCCCAATTCAGGATCTTTTCTCTTCGAAAGCTTTCTCTTTACTCCTTCATCTATCTTCATTAAGTGAGCTGTATGGCAATATACCGGCAGTTCCCATCCTAATGTTTTAAACAGCTCATAGTGTATAGGCAAGGTTGAAAGCCATTCTTCGCCTCTTACTACGTGGGTAACCTTCATCAAGTGATCATCAACCACGTGCGCAAAATGGTAGGTAGGTATTCCATTAGCTTTCAAAATAACTACATCCTGATTGTTTTCAGGTATTGAAAGGCGGCCTCTGATGGCATCATCTATCTCGAAGTTTTTTTCAGGATCACCCATTGATTTAAATCTGAGAACAAAACTTTCGTTATTGTCTAAATGCTTTTGTATTTCTTCTAAGGATGTATCTCTATACTTAGCCCATTTACCATAGTAACCTGTATTTACCTTCTCAGCCTCCTGCTGTTTCCTTATTTCTTCCAATTCTTCTTCGGAACAGAAGCAAGGATAAGCTCTGCCAGTCTCAATCAAATATTTTGCAACAGTCTGATATATTTCTCCACGATTGCTTTGATAATATGGTCCATAGTTTCCAATTTCTCTATCAACGCTTGCGCCTTCGTCAAACTTTAAACCAAAGTACTCCAGGGAGGAAATAATGAGTTCTACGGCTCCCTCTACTTTTCGTTTTTCGTCAGTATCTTCTATACGGAGCATAAATACCCCGTTGCTTTGATGTGCTAAACGTTCATCAACAAAGGCTCCGTAAAGATTGCCCAGATGGATAAATCCCGTAGGGCTTGGAGCTAGTCTGGTGACTTTTGCACCTTCACTTAAGTTTCTATTTGGAAATACAGTTTCTTCATAATAAGATATTGGCTTTGTGATATTTGGAAAAAGTAAATCAGCTAATTTCTTGTAATCCATAATCGTACCTCATTTCATGATAATTAAAATTAAAGACGGTTTGCTTTGTCAATTTAAACAAAAAACCGTCTGTTCCTTTTTGGTAACCCATAGGGGAATCGAACCCCTGTTTCCACCGTGAGAGGGTGGCGTCTTAGCCGCTTGACCAATGGATCATATTTACATTTGCTTATTATACACCTATCGGAAAGATTTATCAATAAAATTTTGAAAAAGTGAGAACCTCTTGTTACCATAGTTGCGTGATGTGAAAATAGTGTTTTTTAGTTTTTTAGAAATACAGAAGGGATAAGAAATATTCTGACTAGCATATAATGTAAAAAAATGATAAAGTATTATTGGTTGGAACTGTTGGAAGATAAGGAAAATTGAGGAGGTAAGTATTGTGAGAAAATGGGTTACAAAAAACCAATATACTATATATCAACTTTTAAAAGGAGGCTCAAGCGTTTTTGCAGTATCCAACGGAAATAGCCTGCTAATTGTTGATACCAGCTTAAAACCTGGTTGGAAGGAATTATGCAGAAATATTGACAGTTTGACTGCAAACAATGAGAAGGTAACTGCACTTATAATAACTCATGCCCATAATGACCATACTGAAAATGCAGCAGACTTAAAAGAAAAATACAAGTTAAAGCTGATTGCTCATAAAAATGAAGCAAAGTACATTACATCAGGAGACAGCTCTATTCCAGAAGGAACAAATGCTTTGACAAGATTTATTGCCAATTCATTCATGAAAACGGAAAGTGGAAAATTGCGGATGAAATATAAACCTGCTGTAGTTGATATAGAGGTCGAGGACAAATATGATTTGAGTTCTTTTGGGTTCAATGCCTATATTATTCATACACCGGGTCATACCTATGGTTCAATGAGTATAATTGTCGACAATGAAATTGCATTAGTTGGGGATGCAATGTCAGGTCTTTTTAATTCCATATGTCCACCATTTGCACTGGACACCAAGCTAATGGCTGAGAGCTGGAAACGGCTGCTGGACACCGGATGCTCAGTATATCTCCCATCCCATGGTACAGAAGATAGCAGAGAATTTGTTTCAAAGCAGTATGAAAAATATAGCTTGTAAAGAGTTGTTTGAGTATTTGTGTTTCGTTTTATATGGATTATAAAATTAAATATAAAAGAAAACCTATGATAAATAATATACAGGATAGTTTTGAAAATAGATTTGCCAGCCGGGTTATATCTTCTGATTTGTGGAAAATAGAAAAACCCAGCGATGATAATCCCAAAAAGCATGCTAGCATTGACAATACAAAAGGTATCGGAGAAATAAAAGTAGAATGTATATTTTCGTAATAGTGCGATCCCCCAGAATTAAGTGCTACAAATATTCCTGCTAGCATTCCGATAATAGATGTTATAATTATTTTTTTCATAACTTTAAATTGCCTCCTTCAAGATTAAAAATAAGAATACTACTTTATATTGATATGCAAAAAATAAATTGTTGTGTTCCTGGAGTTGGTGTCAAGTGAATTTATGCTTTACATAAAACCAGATCTTTTATTGTTGGGGTTGGTAATTTATAATTTGATATTTAACAGATATAAGTAATTTGACGATATAGTTTTATATATGTTTTAATAAAGAGGAGTAGACTAGAAACGTTTTTTATGAGGAAAAGCATGATTTCATATGATATTAAACACCAAGATTATTTGTATCTTCAGGTAAAGATAAATTAATATCATAAGGTTAAAAACAAAAAATAGGGAGGTCCCATATGTGGTCAAGAGCAGAACTTAAAGAGAAAGCAAAAGCAGTATTGAAAACAAATTATTGGGAAGCACTTTTAGTTAGTATAGTTATTGCATTAGCTGGCGGAAGCAATAGCGGAGGAGGCGGTGGAGGAAGCGGCGGAAGCGGAAGTACTAGTGATTATTCAGGCACCAATTCATCCCTTTTTTCAGGCGACGGTATTTTTTCAAATTGGGGAGTCATACTGCTCATTGTTTTGGTAGTAGTGGTTCTGTTAATTTTAGCTTTTCGAGTATTTGTGGGATATTCTTTAGAGGTTGGTGGAAGAAGGTATTTTATAAAATCAGCTCAATATGAGGACAACAAAAAATGCTTCAGATTTGCATTTCAGGGAGAAACTTATTTAGGAATAGTATCAACAATGTTTCGTAGGGCTGTGCAAAATTTTCTATGGTATTTGGCACTGATTGTACCTGGGATTATTAAAAGATATGCTTATAGAATGGTTCCTTATATTCTAGCCGATAACCCAAATATAGGGAGTAAAAGAGCAATTGAACTGAGCATTGAAATGACTAACGGACATAAAATGAATATGTTTGTTTTGGACTTGTCTTTTATTGGATGGTATTTATTAGGGTTGCTAGCTTGTTGTGTGGGTATGGTGTTTGTATTGCCATATGAAAATGCTACTAATGCTGAGCTATATTTAGTACTTCGAAAAAATGCTCTTGATACAGGTATGTGCAGGTATGATGAATTGATGTTAAATTATCAGCGCCCGGATGATGGGATTGGTTTGCTATAATTCAATCTAGCGTAAATAATAAAATCTTGTTATAGTACAGTATTTACACTGAAAGCCTTATAAGATGTAAAACAAGGGGCACTGCGTTCTGTAGTGTCCCTTGTTATAATATGTTGACGATATTTGGAATTGATTGTATAATTAAATTAATGCAGTATTATGCAATTATAAAGCGAAAGGAGTTGTTTTGATGTCTGTAAAAAATGTTGAGGTGGTTTTTAACTAATTTAATATTGGCACAGGTTCGCGTGTATACCTAAAACAGGTTTTATTTGTGTTACCTATGCAGCTTCTTTCGAGCAACCTGAATCGTGTATTTATCAAATAGCACACGCAAATTGGTAGCGTGTTTTTTTATTGCTTTTAAACAAAGTGAGGAGACGCATCTCTGTAAATGGGAGGTCTCTTTTAAACCCGCAGGTGGTCGTTATCTGCGGGATTTTTATATGCTTTAATATGAGATTTTGAACCAATGAACAGAAAAAATTATAAAGGAAGGATTTATATAATGAGTATAAATAGTTACGGATGGGATGAATATTTTGAACATGAATGGAAGCAAATATGCGCTGAGAGAATGTTTCGGGGAAGGATAGTGGCAGACTACGGTCAAATGCTGCGGGTGGCTTCCGAAGAGGGAGATATTCTTGTAAGCAGATCAGTAAGGAAGGCAGATAAAGATATGCAAATTGCGGTGGGTGATTGGGTTGCATTGGAGTATGTGGCAGAAAACCAATTACCATGCATACGAAGTGTTTTTAATAGAAAAACAAAGTTTTCAAGGGCAGCGGCAGGAATTGAAGTAAAAGAGCAGGTTGTTGCAGCAAATGCTGATACAGTGTTTCTTATTCAGTCACTCAATAGGGATTTCAACATGAAGAGGCTGGAAAGGTATATGATTGCAGCGTGGGAAAGTGGTGCGCTACCGGTAGTTGTATTGACAAAGGCAGATTGCTGTGACGATGTGGCTGATAAAGTGGCAATTGTGTATAATACTGTACCGGGAGTGGATGTTTACGCTATAAGCAGCATAACGGGAGAAGGTATCGAAGGCATAAGAAAATACCTTGCACCTGGGAAAACTGTAACTTTACTTGGATCTTCCGGTGTTGGTAAATCGACATTAATTAATACTTTGGCCGGTAAGGAACTTTTCAAAACCCAGGAAATCCGTGAGGATGACAGTCGAGGAAGACATACAACTACCCATAGAGAACTTTTACTTTTACCTGGGGGAGGATTGATTATGGATACACCTGGAATGAGAGCTTTATCTCTATGGGAAGCAGATACTGGCATGGAGATTATGTTTGGTGATGTTGAGGAACTGGTAGAACTATGCCGTTTCCATGACTGCAAACATGAGAATGAACCAGGGTGTGCTGTAAGAGAAGCCCTTAGCACAGGAAAACTGGAAATGGGAAGGTGGGAAAGATGGCTGAAATTACAAAAGGAACTGGCTCATATTGAAGCCAAGAAAGAAGGTAAGCTAAGACTTCAGGAGAAGCAATGGGGCAAACAGATAGCGAAGCTTCAGAAGCAGCTTGGAAAGCATAAGGGGTAAGGAAAGGACTTAAAGTTGCAGCAGAAACGATTATGTTGTAATTGTATTGACAAGTTGGAAAAGATATGAAAAAATTGTTTAAAAGTGAGTATGCATAAGAGCTAAATTGCTTGAGCTGCATAGAGGCTTTCAAACCTTACACGATGGGATATATGCCCACGGAGTCACGTATATATGATTCTGTGGGCTATTTATTTAGTTAAGGAAGAGGAGGAGAGTATATGTATAACTTATCAGAACGGTTAAAAACGGAATTAACAAAAATGGGGGCTTCACTTGTTGGTTTTGCTGACCTGAGGGATTTGCCTGAAAATCAAAGAGATGGTTTTAATTATGGTATTTCCATTGCAGTTGCTTTAGATCCGGCAATAATAAATGGATTGGGAAATGGTCCTACAAAAGAATACTATGATGAATATAAAAGAATAAACAGTTTGCTTGACAGTTTGGATATAAAAGCTGGAGAGATAATCAAGGATGGTGGGTTTAATGCTTTACCGAAGACCAGGGCAAATGTCAGCATTGAGTATAAGGATCACTCTACAATCCTTCCGCATAAAACTGTTGCTACGAGAGCTGGCATTGGGTGGATAGGTAAGAGTGCGCTGCTGGTTACAGAAAAATACGGATCTGCTGTCAGGATTTCATCAGTATTAACCGATGCTCCGTTAGAAGTTGATAAACCAGTCAACCAATCAAATTGCGGAACATGTGACAATTGTGTCAGGAATTGTCCGGCAGGTGCACTTTCGGGGGATTTATGGTTTGCAGGTAAGGAGCGTGAAACATTTTACAATTATAAAGCCTGCAGAAATAAAGCTATTGAAAGAACCTGGAGGATTTCACCGGGAGAAACACATTGCGGCCTGTGCATTCTTGTATGTCCGAAAACAAAGAATTACATTTCGTCTTCTGGGATAAAATATAGTTTTCCCTCAGTTGATATTGCTGTAAATGGAGACCTTGAGGAAATACTGGTACTTCAAAAGCTTGCATATCAGGAAAATGCAAGCAGGTATAATGATTATGAAATCTCTCCGCTTATGCAGACACTTAAAGATTTGCAGGAAGAGGCAAAATCAAAGATAATTTTGAAGGTTGTCCAGGACAGAAGAATTGTTGGGTCTGTGAGGGCTTTTGAAAAGGATGGTACCTGTTATATTGGCAAATTGATCGTACATCCTGATTATCAGAACAGAGGTATAGGTAAAAAGCTTGTTGGTGCTATTGAAAAGTGTTTTGGGGGAGTAAGGTATGAGCTTTTTACGGGGCATTTGGACGAAAAGAACCTCTCATTTTATTCAAAGTTGGGCTATAAAACGTATAAGACTGAATGTGTCAGCGACGAATTGAAGTTAATTTATTTAGAGAAGTAGGGCGTTTATCAGATAGTTGAATAGTGCGATATAAAGAAAATATAGTGGTACTTTTTATATTATACATATGCTATAATATTAAAATATAATTTAACGTAGAAGGGGTGCTAATAACTAAAATGCAAAATATTGATAATACAGAATATATTGAATTGTTAAAAAAAGCAGAAAAATCTGTAATGTATGTAACTAACAGGCCGGAAATAATTTTTACAAAAGGGGAAGGTTCATACTTATGGGATAGTAATGGAAATAAATATTTAGATATGATAGCAGGTTGGGCGGTATGTTGTTTAGGACATTCCTCTCCTGTAATGGTTGAAGCTATGACACAGCAGGCAAAAGTGCTTATAAACCCTAGCCCGGCATTCTATAACAAGCCTGCGATTGAGTTTGCAAGCTTGCTTACGGAAATTTCATGTATGGATAAAGTTTTCTTTATTAATTCTGGTGCTGAGGCAAATGAGGGTGCTATCAAACTTGCAAGAAAGTATGGCCAAAAATATCTTAATGGTGCATATGAAATAATAACTACCTGGAATAGTTTTCATGGAAGAACGTTAGCTATGATGGCAGCTTCAGGGAAAAAGAAATGGGAAAATCTTTTTGAGCCAAAACCAAAGGGATTTAAAAGAGTAAACTACAATGATATTGAAGATCTTAAGCAAGCTATTTCCAAAGACACTTGTGCTTTTATGCTCGAACTTGTACAAGGAGAAGGTGGTGTAGTAGCAGCTGACAAAACATACATAAAACAAGTTAGAGAACTTTGTGATAAAAATAATATTTTGCTTATTGTAGATGAGGTACAAACCGGATTGGGTAGGCTAGGGCATATGTTTGCATATGAGAGCTATGGTATCGAACCGGACATAATGACTCTTGCAAAAGGAATTGGAGGAGGATTTCCGCTCTCAGCAACGTTAGCTAAGGACAAGGTATGCTGTTTTGAAGCTGGAGATCAAGGCGGTACATATTGTTCCACACCATTAGCAACTGCAGTAGGGAAAGCAGTAGTTGATGAAATTATTAAGTCAGACCTGTGTAATAATGCAAAATTAGTGGGAGAATATTTCATAGGACAACTAAATAAGTTAAAAGAAAAGTATAGCTTTATAAAAGAGATTAGAGGAAGCGGATTGCTGCTTGCAATCGGGTTACATAAAGAAGTTGCTAACCAAATAAAAGATGAATGTATGAATAAATTCCTATTAGTGAATGCTCCAAATGATAGCACTATTAGATTTATGCCTCCTTTAAATATATCTAATACTGAAGTTGATGAAACAATAAGTATTTTAGATGAAATTTGCAGCCATATTTCTTAAAATCGCTTTGAAAGAGGTGTAAAATGAAATTAGAAGGTGTGTATGTTGCTGTTGTTACTCCATTTGAAAATGGTAAAATAGCAGAGAAAACATATGAAGAATATTTAGAGAAATTAATACAGTCAGGAATTGCTGGAATTGTTGTTTGCGGAAGTACCGGGGAATCTTCTATGATTACAATGGAAGAGCATACTAGTCTTTTTAGGCTTTCCAAGGAAATTGTAAATAACAGAATACAAGTTATTGCAAATGCAGGAGCTAATTCAACTGATGAAGCTGTTTACTTAACGAAAGAAGCTGAAAAGACTGGGGTTGATGCAGTACTGTCTGTAGTTCCTTATTATGTAAAACCTACTCAAGAAGGTATATTCCTGCATTATAAGGCTATTCATGATGAAACTGACAATATTCCGTTAATTATATATAATGTGCCAGGTAGGACAGCAGTTGATATTAAAGTTGAAACTGTAGTTAGGTTATCTTCGTTAGAAAGATATATTGGTATTAAGGAATCTTCTTCTGATATGGAAAAGGTAAGTAATTTGGTAGCGCAAACAAAACCAAACTTCAGCGTTTTATCAGGTAATGACGGTACATTTTTGCCATTGCTGGCAGTTGGTGGGCACGGCATAATATCTGTTATTGGGAATATAATGCCAAAAGAACTGGTTGCGCTATACAATAGCGTGAAGAAGGGCGATTTGAATACAGCTATTGAAATCAATACAAAAATGTTGCCTCTTTTCCAAGCTCTTTCCTTTGAAGCAAATCCAATACCTGTGAAATATGCTTTGTATAAGATGGGACAGGTTTCTAGCGAATTAAAGCTGCCACTTACTATGTTAAGCGAGACATATCAGAAAAAGATGGATCAGGTATTAAAAGATTTGTCATTGATATAATAAATTTAAGGAATAGCTGAAGTTATGGCTTTGACAGAAAAAGGGCAAGAAATTGAAATGAATATAAATATCATATAGGTGATGATAAAATGGTTATATCCGATAATGCAAGCGGTTATTGTATAGTTAATGGTGAAATTAAAGCAGTAGATGAACTGAAATTATTAAATAGCGATAAAATGGTATATGAAGTTGTTAGGGTTATAAGTAGTGTACCTCTTTTCCTTGAAGACCACTTTAAAAGGTTGGAAAATTCTCTAAATTTAATAGGAACTGAGTGCTCATGTGATATAAAAACTATAAGAGAATGTATAACAAAACTGACTTTTGTAGAACAAGCTAATAATTTTAATGTGAAGCTTATTATATCAGTTTTAGATTCCATACAGACGCTTGTAGTATATACCAGTAAGTCTTACTATCCAACAAATGAAGAGTATTCAAAAGGAGTATTGGTTAATCTGCTTAACTTGGAAAGAGAAACTCCTAATATTAAAAAAATAAACTACAATTACACCAATACTATACGTGAGAAAATCTCTGAGACAAAAGCTTTTGAGCTTTTATTAGTGAATTCAAGTAATCAAATTCTTGAAGGCAGTAAGTCAAATGTATTTTTTGTTCAAGATAAAAAAGTATTAACAGCTCCAAATAATCTCGTTTTAGTAGGAATAACCAGATGCTTTGTTGTGGATATATGTCATAGAATGGGATTTGAATTGAGTGAGACTTGTTTAACTGTCAATGATCTTTCAAGTATTGATGCTGTATTTTTAACAGGCACTTCTATAAAAGTACTGCCGGTAAAAAGCGTTGACAATTATTATTATGAGTCATCTACCAATTCTATAGTAAATTCTATTCAGCATGAATACGATAATATTATCAATCAATATATTCAAGATAATTGTATCAAGTAAGGATTGATTGGCAAATTCGAGTATAATTGGATTTTTTGGGATAGAGTTTCATTGCTTTTACAAACCCCAAAAATTATGGTGTCTTAAATGTAGACACTATAGTTTTTGGGGTTTAATTTTAGCTGAGATTAGTTAAACTCAAGGACTGTATTGTTGTCCTCTTCACCTGTATCGGTATATGCTGAATTCAAAAGGAAGCCTAAAGATTGGGTCATAGGATCTGATGAACCAAGCATACCTTGGGAAATTGCACTTACTATAGGGTTTGCTTCTTCATCTCCTTCATACTGTTGAACCCTTGCCTCAATCAATAGATCATTAATAGTCATAGGTGTTAATGAAGGTGCGGGCTGAATGTTTAAAGTGTTCACAGCTGCCGCATAAGCTTGTTCTTGTGTCACAGAAGGATTCATTTGCCTTATAAGAGATGAAAGCATGGAGGGTATCGAGGCTTTTAATCCTGTTCTAAGAAAATTGCATGAATATTCCTCAAAAGGGACTCCATCAGTGTCATAGTCAATACTTTTTATGGTTTTTGATTCTACAGTCAGGTTATTTTTTGTGAGATCAACAATACGATACGGGCATGGATAAGAGACAAGTGAGCCTGTTTCAATATCATATATTTTGTTGCCTGCAGACGTTGTTTTGCTTGTAATGTCCTGTGCATGATAATGTCCTGTAAATACAGCTTCCATACCTAAGTCAGCTAATTCTTCAGAAACATTCTCCCCATTGTCTATAACGAAATCTTTAAAATATTGTTTTTGCCCATCGAAATGCTCAAGTAAACCATGATGCATAAATCCTATTACTGTTTTTCCATTAGCTTTTGCTTCTGATACTTGCTGCTTTATCCAATTATATGTGCTGTCGCTAAACTTACCACCTGTTTCAGGTGCACTTTTACCTGCATTTTCATTATGTTTTGTCGAATCCATTGCAATAATCCTCAAGCCTCGTTCTGGCTCAACAACATAGGACAAAGAGTTTGGATCCTTTGAAATAGCTTCTGCATAGCCAAAATCTTTATATATTTTCTTAAATTGTTCCTGAGATATATTTTTTACCGCTATTGTTTTATCACCTGAATATGAACTTGATGAAGGATTGTTTATATCATGATTGCCTGGAACTACAAATACTTTCTTACCAGCTTTCTCGAGCTTTTTTAACAGTTTTGAAAACTGCTGATGGGAAAGCTTTTCTCCATCCTTTGTTAAATCTCCACTTATAAGTACTATCTTGGCATCACTTTCCTTTATTTCATCAATAGCAGATTTTGAAATGGCACTACTTTCTGCAAGAAGTTTTGTATCCTGTGCCAGGTAGGCATCAAATGCAGCTCCTGATGTGCCGAGTTCTGGTGCGTAGTAATGTGTATCCGAAAGTACTGCGATTTTTGCGTTTTCAAATTTGTGTGGTTTTTTACAGCTTTGTGAAAATTGAATTTCCATTCCTGAATCGGAAATTGAAGCTGCGCTTACACCTCCAGTATTAAAATTACTAAAAGGTATAAAGCCACCAATTAGCGCAGATACAATAAACGTAGATATTACCTTTTTAGAAATACTGGTTTCCTTATTAAAAATTCCCATAGTTATGCCCCCCTGGCTTATAATGTAATTTTACGCATAATTGTACCATTTTAAAGAATTTGCAACAATAGATATTTAATTAAGAATTTATTAATTTTGGTTCTAAAATAAGGAAGTGCTATAATTCCTTTTCGTTGGAGTAGAATGTGATTGTCACTATTTTATTTTTGTATGAATAAGGTTGGATACTATGATATAATATTGCAGAATATTAAGATTGTAAATGAAAGGAATTCTATATTATGAATGATGCGAACAATTTAACGCAAAAATCAATTGTAAAAACAATTATTTTAATTGGCGTAGTACTATTAATAATTCTGAATTTTGCCGGGGTCATTAATATAGTAAGAAACATATATGGAGTTGTTTTCCCTTTGTTGCTTGGCGGTGGAATTGCCTACGTTCTTAACTTATTAGTAGTGCTATATGAAAAAATATATTTTCCTAAGAGCAAAAATAAAGTAATTATTAGCAGTCGCAGGGGAATAAGTATACTTCTATCAATTTTAACAATTGGAGTATTTCTGTTATTTTTCCTGATTATACTTATTCCACAGGTTAATCAATTTATTGATTTGCTTATAGAAAGATTCCCTGCCATATATGAAAGCGTAGTTGCATGGGCGAATCAATATGCTGATCAGCTTCCGGTATTACAAGAGAAGTTAAATGGACTTAATATGGATGGTAAGACAGCTCTGGAGAAAGGTTCAAAAATACTGGGCAGCTGGGCTGGGGGAACGGTTTCCTTAGTGGGGACGATATTTGGCAAGATTATGAGTTTTATATTGGCTTTATTTTTTTCCATCTATATTCTTTTTAGTAAGGAAGACCTTAAATATAAGTTTGAGAAATTGATAAATACATTTATGAGGGCAGATAGAAGGAAAAAATTATATAATGTTTTACGGACGGCGAATGAATCGTTTTCAAGCTATATTGTAGGTCAGTGCAAAGAGGCTGTTATCATCGGTGTATTGTGTACTCTTGGGATGGTGATATTTGGTTTTCCATATGCAACCGTGATTGGGCCAGTTATTGGAATGACTGCATTGATTCCAATGGTTGGTGCGTATATTGGCGCAGCTATAGGCTTTTTGTTAATCGTAACTGATGACCCAATAAAGGCTTTATTGTTTATTTTATTCATTGTTATTCTTCAACAGGTTGAAGGAAACTTAATTTACCCAAAAGTTGTTGGCGAAAGTGTAGGGCTTCCGGGGATATGGGTATTTGCTGCAATTACTGTTGGGGGCGGATTGCTTGGAATTTCCGGTATATTGTTTGGTGTACCGATTTTTGCTACAATTTACAAGCTGGTGAGCCAATCTGTAAATGAAAGACAGAAAGCAAGGAGAGAGGGGTAAAGGCTTTGTAGCTCTATAAGGTTTCAAAAATATTGATAGGGTTATTAAGTCTGTTTATAACTTTAAGGCCTCCGACGATTAAGCAGGTCAAATGAATATGATAAAGGATGAGTATCCGCTGCCGCAAACTGCTATTTATGGTGTGCATACCATGAAATTTATAGAGAAGGAATGTTTTATTTGAAATATCGCTCAAATAAAACATTCCTTTTTTAGTTTTATAAAGCTTATTGTGCGAAATAAAGAGAACAAGTGAGATATTTGAACGTAATTTGGCATAACTACACTTGGGAATTGTAGATTGACAATATCAAACAGACATCTTGCTTTCTATTTCTAGCATATATATATATAATATAGATTATCGCTCTACAATACACATAGTATTTGTCGATTATATCAATTTAAATATTAGAAACGGGGGGTAAATGTGTGAATAAAAAGATTTTGGCTATTTTACTTGTTGTAGTTTTTGTAGTGTCAAATGTTGGAGTCTTTTATGCGAAGGGGTATAGGAGTTCGGGGAGATCCAGGAGCTCTTCAAAAAGTTCTTCTGTGTCTAGAAGCATAGGAGGGTATTCGGGATCATCTCAGTCAAAAAAAAGCTCTCAAGGATCTACAACAAAGAGCAGAAGTATTCCAGGGAAGTCGACAACCAGCAATGGGTATTCAGGCAGTTCCAAGCAAAGTACATCGGGGTATGCAGGAACTTCAAAAAGTAAGACTTCAACTTCAGACAGCATAAAAAAATCCAAGATGGAGAGTGCTTTTAAAAACGCAGACTCTAAAAGAAGTTATACCACTTACAAACAAAACCTGAACGGCGAACAGAAAAAAGTTTATGATTCGTCCATGAAAAAAAGCTTTAATAATGTAAATAGAATGGATTTTGATTATGCAATGAATACTAGAACCCAAAGAATTAATACTTTTGGAGCAAGACCAGTTATTATCAATGTAAACAGGGGGATTTTTGGAGGTTCGTTATCATACGGTTCAGCTTATGTAGGGATATGGGATCTATGGTTTCTTATGAGGGCTTCTGATATGTTCTGGTTTCACCATTGGCATGAAATAAGTCCTTACAGGAATTATTTTGATGAGGTCAAATATGCTCAAATGGAGGCTAGAGTGGCAGCGTTAGAGGCACAGGGAAATGTAAGGAATACTGATTACATTGATCCAGATGTTGATCCAGATCTCCAATTTTCTAAAGAATATCAGCAACAAAACTTGAACAATGTTTATAGTTCAAAAGATACTTCAGAGTCTTCTAATAACCCAGTTGCTTTGATAATTATTCTTGGTGGTGCGGCAGTACTGCTGATAATAATTGTCAAAAGAGTCTCAAGACCAAAAAACAGAGCAGCCTTTAGCAGCAGGATCTATTAATGAATATAAAAAAACATGTGATTTCTATTAAAACTATGCAACCGGGAGGGGTTGGTTAGATGTTTGATTTATCAGATCGAAGTAAAAAGGTGTTCAATCCACTTAATGTTAATGCAAATTCAATTATTGAGTTTAGTGCAGGTCCCTTATCTAATAATGGCATTTACAGGTTTAAAAAGATAGTAGAATTTAGTATCAATGAAAGTAAATATTCCAGATATCTGCTATATTCAAAGGTAGATGACGATGAGTATGTAATGGAGGTACATACAGGAAATAACAACTGTATTGAAACATACATCTATTACTTAAGTGATACGGTACCTTTTTCAGAGGAATTTTTGGAAGTAGTTGGGCAAAAATTCCTTACCACACCTGATGGCTTTGAGTTTGAGAGAACTATAATGCCATATAAAGAAGAAAGAATTGATGGTGCACAAGCAAAGGTTAAGATATATGATATTGAAACGGATAGGACTGAAAAACAACTTGTGGTAAACTTGTGGGATTACCAAAGAGATGCTGAGGGAATTACTGAATACCTGAACATTGAGATGTCTGAGGAAACAGGTTTATTTAAAATATTTGTTGGTGAGGGGATTGAAGATATATTTTACAAGATATATCAATCATAAAATTTTAAATTCTATTATTCATAGGAGGTTTAGAAAATGGATTTCAATTCAATTCTAAAATTTGTGTGGCAGGATGCATTATTTAGTTTTATTATTATAGCTATAAGCTTTTGTTTAGGATGGGTTCTTTATGACAAGGTAATTCTCCGTAAAATAAAATTAAGTGAAGCATTATTTGATAAAGATAATTTTGCAGCTTGGGTGGAGTTCATCGGGGCCTTTATCTTCCCAGCTCTTTACCTTGCTGCTAAAGCAGTTTCCGGTTCGGTAAGTGATAACATCTGGATAGATCTTTTAGTGAGCGGTGTTTATGCTGTTTCATATGTTGTTATGTTTGCAGTACTTCGCTTATTATCAGGAAAGATTGTAAAATTTATTGGTACGGAAGACAGCCATGGCAAGGTTGAGCTAAACAATGAAATTTATGTTCAGAAGAATGTTGCTGCATCATTGTTTTCCGTTGCTTTGTCAGTTATATTTGCAAACATAGTAACTTTTCTCGATGTACTACCGCAATATTTCCCCATATCAGTACTAAAAATGCTTGGAATATTTGTTCTTACAACACTGGCAATCATAGTTTATTTTGTAATTTTAAGAAGAAGAACTACGCTTTTTAAAGAGTTATTTGTGGATAACAATATCGCTGCCGGTATTCATTTTGTTGGATTTGTATTTGCAATACAGACTATTTTGTGTAATATTTTTACCTATGGTGATGAATTCGATTTTACACTTGCTTTAGTTATGAGCCTTGCTGCTTTAACCTTATTTGGAATAATATCATTCGTTCTAAAATCAATTTTTTGTAAGATAGTTAAAATTGGCCTTTATAAGGAGATATTCGAAGAAAACAATAAAGGTGCAGCATTAGGACAAATAGCATTATATATAGGTGTTGCGAATATCATTGTTAATTTCTTAAAATGATGTGATTTCCAATGGTGGGAATGATTCCTATTGTAATAAGCAGAAATATGTGGAGTTTAGTAAGAAAAACAAATATCTGAGGCTGTGAGGAGTGTTTTCTAATTTATTCCTCACAGTCCTATGAAGTCAATACTACTAATGACAAATCTCAACTTTCTGCTTCATATCTTTGTTAAGGGTTATTTTATCATATTTAAAACTAAATATTCAAAGCTATTCTACCTATGTTTATTATAGATCTCAAAGGCATAATTCCCTATATCTCTTGAAGAATTTGGGTTAGCGAGTATTTCTTCTATAATCTTTAATAAATCATATTCTTTATATTTCTTTTGCCCTGTGTTCAAAATTCTGTTTAGCATAGTAAGTGTAAATTTTGTTGGTTTTCTTCTTAATGAATTTATTAATTCTTCCTCATAACCTATAGAATCCTCAAGAGTATGAACAATAGTCCACATTGTCTCATTGTAGTTATTTGGATACCGCTCAAACACTTTATACATTGACTCAAAAGCAGGCATAGCATCATTAACATCTAACAGTTCAGCAAGTATATTATCTATTTCGATAAAGCTCCCGCCTTCAGGTGTAAATACATCTAATCTTTTTATAACCCTGTTAACTATTTTATCCATATTCAACCCCCTTCATTTAGCGCTAACTTTATATCCCAGTAACATAAAAAGCTTATCCATAAAACAATCTTCTTCCAATTTGCTCTTCTTAACTTAATCATTCAACTTTTCCTTTTTAGGATTAGATTTTCTATAATAAAAATATGTATCACTTACCATATTGGCTTGTTTATGTCCGATAGGAATTCTTTTTTCAAACAATTCAAATCCGCATTTTTCTGCCAAATTATGAGATGGTACATTTTCTTTATCAATTGTCAAAATTAAATACGGAACATCTGAATTTGTAAAACACCAGTCTACCAAAGCAGAAGTAGCTTCACTTCCATAACCTTGTTTATAATAATCATTAGAAATAAAGTAGGCAACTTCTACTTCATTTAATGAATCCTCTAATCCCATTCCTACCATACCAATCATTTTATCCGTATCTTTTAATGCAACAACATATCTCTTGTTCTCATAGATATCAGTTGAATTTTTCTGTGTTTGATGCCAATCGATATACCCGTAGTAAGATTCAGGAGAACTACCAGCTTCAGACCAATCTCTCATAAATCGCACAATGTTTTCTTGTCTAACTATCTTAAACAGGTCTTCTGCATCTCTTCTTTCAAAGTCTCTTATTATTAGTCTGTTTGTTTCTATTCTCATTATCTTAAATCCTCCAATTTTAGGTTCTTATCATATAAAATGCATAAGTGAATTAACTAAATCTTTAAAGCCTGATTTCAAAACCGGCCCAAGGATGCGCCGTCTTCCTATTCAAATACCGGTCTCATAAAACTTCTCTCATAACTTATAATACATCTTGTTTTTTCTGCATATTCAAATGCTACCTGACAATCTTTATCTGTAAGAATATTTTTACGATACTCCTCATATTTGGCAAGGTCTGGGAAACTAAATAAAGCATAAGCTATATTATTTGCTCCTTCATATGGCATGAAATATCCATGATGTACTCCACCCATTCTATTAACAATAGTTATCCATATCTTACCATATTCTTCGAATTCCTTTGATTTGTAAGGGTCTATTATATACTTTAAGTAACAAGTTACCATCATTGCACCTCTTGATTCAAATTTTGTACTAAGTAAAATTTACTTTTGACCAAACCCAAATACATTAACTACAAACCCAATTACTATTAAAGCAACACCTGTCAAAAATAAAAAAATATTTTCATTAGAACCAATAAAAATGGTTATTAATACCGCTCCTATAATAGTGATTTCTATCCCTAGGAGCATTAACTGGGTAGAAGTTTTGCCTATTTCTAGTTTACCTAGAATGACTATTGTTAAAAATGCTGCAATGATAGCAACTGCAATTTCCATGACTAAACACCTTCCCTAAAATAGATCTACTAATATTATACCGCAAAAATATACGCTCGATAGCCACTCGTACCTAAGATAAAAGGAAAAAGGTCTTCTAAATCAACATGTGAAAAACCTGTCCAAGAATTAGAGCCCCTTAATTAGAATCTATTACTAACTGTCTCAATTGAGTATATAGCATCTTTACACAAAGAGTATTCAACCTTTGACTTCATTAACTCAATAAGTGTTGGGAAACCTATATAATGCATATGAACTTTAATCTTTGTTTTATCAGTTATCAACGCCAGTTCAAGCATTGATTTACTGAAGCCCACTTTCTTTATGTCATTCCACATAATTACTTTTTGCTTTCCTGTTATACCAATATACGTTATCTTTTCTTCGTTAGCCTCAATTTTAACTCTTTTTGCAACTAAAACTAGTGGCACACTTAAGCCTAGAAATAATAAGACAAGGCCGATAACAATAAATAAATCTTGGTTTGATTTCACAGTTCCTAAACTTGCAATAATACCAATTATAGCGGTAAAAGCTATACCAATATATCCAATAATCGCATAAGCTTTGTTCATTTTTAGAATAATAGTACCTTCCTCATTGATGATTGGCTGTTTTTTAGAACTTGCTAATAAGTACTTCATCAAAACAGAAACAACTACAACAATTATCACAGTGCTAATATAATTCACTTTGACCCCTCCAACCTTTTATCAATCTTTATACAATTATACCAAAAAGACACTAATTGTAAAACCTTGTTTTTTCAAGGTTATATTATTAATTTTACTATTGAGCATTGCTACGTAACAGGGGTTTCATATTGATATACCTTATTTAGAAGTATAATAAAATAATTAAGATAATTCATTAGTTGATTATAGTATAATGTGTATATATAAACAAAAATGAACGATTAGAGAATGGGGGATTTTGAATGGGACTTCTTCGTGAAATATTTGGACCAAGCAGAAAGGAAATTTGGCAGGTGCTATCGGAGCAAATGGGCAGTGAATATATTGAGGGAGGCTTTTTTTCAGGGGATAAAGTAGTTGCACATGTAAAGGAATGGATTGTAACTATGGATACATATACAGTATCAACTGGTAAATCCAGTGTAACATATACCAGGATTAGGGCGCCCTATGTAAATAAGGACGGATTCAGATTCAAAATATACAGAAGTGGGGCGTTTAGTGAAATTGGGGCGTTCCTGGGGATGCAGGATGTTGAAGTGGGATTTGAAGAGTTTGACAGAGAGTTTGTTATAAAAGGAAATGACGAACAAAAGTTAAAAGATTTGTTTTTAAATACACAGATAAGGAGTCTTATTGAAATTCAACCAAGATTCCATCTTGAAGTAAAGGATGATGAAGGCTGGTTTGGAGCTGGTTTTCCAGATGGAGTTGATGAATTGTATTTTTTGGTTCCAGGGGTTATAAAGGATATAGATTTGCTAAAAGCTCTTTTTGAGGTGTATTCAGAGATACTGAATCAATTATGCATTATAGGCTCGGCATACGAAAGCGATCCTGGAGTCACGTTAAAATGAGGAGTTCTACTCTAATACATTTGACAACTTGTGTTAACTTGTGCTAAAATACATCAACATAATAAAAAATGGACAGGGGAGCTTGTGTAGCAGGCTGAGAGGAAGTTAGCAACTTCGACCCTTACACCTGATTTGGGTAATGCCAACGTAGGAAGTAGTACAATTGCGTATTTGCGGGAAATGCCTAATGGTGTTTCCTGCTTTTTGTTTTCCTGTTCATGAAGTAAAGGGGATGGAATTTTTGAAAGAGATTAAGTATTTGATCATGGAGTGATATGGTTTGGCGCAGCGGTATCTATTATGATTATTGCTGCTGTACTTTGTATTATTGTGAATAAATAAAACTAACTGGAGGGGAAAAGCATGTTTAATGAAATGCTTGAAAATATTAAGAAGACACATCCGCTTGTGCATTGTATAACCAATTATGTTACAGTGAACGACTGTGCCAACATTTTGATTGCCTGTGGCGGTTCTCCAATTATGTCGGACGATACGGGTGAAGTTGAAGAGATTACTTCTATTTGCGGCGGCCTGGACTTAAACATCGGAACACTTAATAAGAACACCATTCCGTCTATGTTTTTGGCTGGAAAGCGGTCAAATGCGCTGGGGCATCCTGTCATTCTTGATCCTGTAGGAGCAGGAGCATCAAATCTTCGCACTGAGACAGCGCAAAAGCTGCTGGACGAGGTGAAATTCACTGCGATCCGCGGGAATATTTCAGAAATTAAAGCGCTTTCACAGGGAAAAGGAACAACAAGGGGTGTTGATGCTGATGTTGCAGATACTGTAACAGACGAGACTCTTGAAGGTGCAGTTGCTTTTGCAAAGGCATTTTCAAAAAAGACAGGTGCAGTGATAGCAATTACAGGTGCAATTGATATTGTAGCAGATGAAAAAAATGCTTACATTATCCGAAACGGTAATTCGATGCTGGCACAAATTACTGGAAGTGGCTGCATGCTGACAGCAATGACAGGAGCATATTTGGTTGCCAATCCAGGCAGAGTACTCGAAGCAACTGCTGCAGCAGTATGTGCAATGGGACTTTGTGGTGAATTGGCTTTTGAAAGGTTGGAAAAAATCGGCGGTGGAAATTCTACATACAGAAATTATTTGATTGATGCGGTTTACAGCCTTGATGGTGAAACTTTGATGCGAGGTGCTAAATATGAAATTAAGTAAACAAGCAATGCTTTTGTATGTAGTGACAGACCGTGCATGGCTTGGTGAGCATACTCTTGCTGAACAGGTAGAAAAAGCATTAAAAGGTGGTGCAACCTTTATTCAACTACGAGAAAAGGAGTTGGATTACGATTCCTTTTTGGCTGAAGCCAAAGAAATCAAAGTGCTATGTGAACGCTATCACATTCCGTTTGTCATCAATGACAATGTAAATGTGGCAATTGCATGTAATGCTGACGGCGTACATATAGGACAAAGCGATATGGAAGCTAGGAATGTGCGTGAAATGCTGGGGGAAGGCAAAATTATCGGAGTTTCTGCACAGACTGTGGAGCAGGCAATTCTTGCTGAACAGCATGGAGCAGATTACATCGGTGTTGGGGCGGTGTTTTCTACCTCAACAAAATCTGATGCAGATGCGGTTTCTCAGGAAACACTGAAAGCAATTTGCAATTGTGTAAATATACCGGTGGTTGCAATCGGTGGAATTGGTGCACATAATATTTTGGAGCTTTCGGGAACAGGTATTGACGGGGTTGCGGTTATTTCTGCTGTTTTTGCACAACCGGATATCAGGGGAGCAGCGGAAGAACTTCTAAGGCTTTCAGAGAAAATGGTGAAATACGAAAATAAAAGCACGGCTAAGGAAAAATAAATAAGGAGATTCGAATGATGATAAAGAAAGTATTAACCATTGCTGGCTCTGACTGTAGCGGCGGAGCTGGTATTCAGGCAGATATAAAAACAATTACAGTGCATAGGATGTATGCGATGAGTGCAATCACTGCGTTGACCGCACAAAATACAACAGGCGTCTACGGAGTTTTGGAGGCAACTCCTGAATTTGTTGCTCAGCAGATTGACTGCATATTTTCAGACATTCGTCCTGATGCAGTTAAAATAGGAATGGTTTCAAACAGCCGGATTATTGAAGTTATTGCAAACAAGCTGATTGAGTATAATGCAGAAAACATTGTTGTTGACCCCGTTATGGTTGCTACAAGCGGCAGCCGCCTTCTCTGTGACGAAGCGATGGAGACACTGATTACAAAACTGCTTCCTCTCGGTACAGTTATCACACCTAATATTCCGGAGGCGGAAACACTATGTGGCTTTAAGATTCAGAACGGATCTGATATGATAAAGGCTGCAGAAAAGATTTCGAATATGGTAAGCGGTGGAATACTGATTAAAGGTGGACATTTTGAAAGTACTGCCGATGATTTACTATATATTGGCGGGAAAACTCATTGGTTTAAAGCTGAACGCGTGAACAACCCTAATGCGCATGGAACAGGATGCACATTATCATCTGCTATCGCCTGCAATCTCGCTGATGGCTATACTTTAGAGCAAAGTGTTGAAAATGCAAAAAGGTATATTACAGGTGCACTCAAGGCGGAACTGAATCTTGGGGAGGGCAGCGGACCTCTAAAGCATACATACAATATATAACTAGCATGACAAAGAAGTTTTTGAATGGTCCGTATATAAATCACATTTTAAATCTGCCGGGATCATACTGCCCGGCTTCCTTTATGCCCGAAATTACTGTTTTGAGCATTTAGCAAGAAACCCAAACTAGAAAGTGGAAATATCTGCATAAAATCCCCACAATGCAGTTTGGGATTAGATTACAAGCAAAAGTTCTGCGTGCAGAACTTTTTATCCTAAATTATACCTATTCACAAATTCATTTATCGCAGTACTTAACTGTGCAAGCTGATTTTTAAGGTTTTCTTTTTCTTCATCACTAGAAATAACAATGTTTGACTTGCTTAGTTTCCCGGTCAAACTTTTTATAAAACCAAGAGCCAGTTTATAGTTTTCCTTCCCATCTTTTTCGGCATCTTTGGGTTCTTCTGTTTCAGGCTTGTAATTTGTCAGCTTGTTATATGCGTTAATTTGGCCTTCTTCACTCCGCATTCTTGCGATTTTTACAAGTTCTCGTTTGGCTAACTCAGGGTTTGCTTTGTACCTTTCCTTGATAGTGTCGGACAGTTTGTTTATACTAAGTGTTTCACTGATGGTATTTGGGGCTTTGTTAAAAACCTCTGATAGTTTTTCATTTGAATACTTGTATTTGTCTTTTAAACGCTGGAACGCTTCTGCTTCTTCTAATGGAGTTAAATCCTGCCTTAAAATGTTTTCAACCAAGGCTACTTTATCTGCCTCGTTTCCGTCAATAACAATGGCTGGAATCTCGCTTAACTGAGCTTTTTTGGCTGCTTGATATCGTCTTTCTCCTGCTACTATTATTTTTTGACCACTTTCATTTACATAGTAGATTATGGGCTGCAATACACCATATTGTTTTATGGATTCTGCCAGCTCACTAAGTGCTGTTTCATCAAAATACTTTCTAGGCTGGTTTGGGTCAGGCTGAAACTCTGCAATTGGCGTTTTTAACTGTGAAATATCATTTGGCATGGTATCAACTCCTCGTAGTTTAATTATAAGAAGGTTATCGGATACTTTTTCCAAATAATATATACCTGATTTAAGCTAGTGTATAAGTGTTTCTGCAAATCTGCTTTAAGCCACTCACGAAGCAAAATTCTGGGCAAACCAATCCCCCATTTTTGAAGGACTGACGAAGACATTCTTAAAGAATCTACACAGTGGCTTATAAGCATCTGATATGCAACCGCAAATAGACATTACAGTGTCAAGGCACGAAGAGTATACAATAAAATCTTTATCGTATACTCTTCATGTCCCTGTTAGTAATTTAAGAGGCTTTACAATAGGGATATAGGTTATAGGTATAAGGAGTACTTGTTAGGTACGATATGTCACTTAATATTCAATTCATCTCGATAACCTTATCATCACTTTATGAAGAAAACAATTGACAACTATAGCACAAATTTAAAGACTGTAAGAAGACAATACCACTTGACAAGAAGTTATAAAATAATAAAATTGCGGTTGTCTTGAAAATATGGTATATTAACAATTGTAAAATGATATCATTTATTTGATAGTGAATTCTATTATATAAAAGGTTATTATAGAGAGGACTGGAAATATGATTGACCTTGAAAAGTTTATATCAAATGATATAAAAACCCAAGAACTAATTAGCAGTATTTTGAAACATAATAATGAAAATATTATGATGAAAATTAAAGAACTGAATAATTATTTATTTAAAGAGCTGTGCCTTAAAGAGTATTTGGATGAGTGTGAGCCAGAGTACTGTTCTTTTAGACTAAGCAATACATGTCCATATGTAGTAATAATTAAGTTAATGTATTCAAAATATAAGATAAATCTTATAAAGGAAACAGTTAGTAATTAATAATTAAATATTAGAGTAATATACTAAATTTAAAGGTGAAAATATGAAAAAAATTGTTATAATCATAAATGGTCGAGGCGGTGTTGGAAAGGACACCCTTTGTAGTTTCATTAGTCGATACTATAAAACTATCAATGTATCCGCAATTACTCCAATAAAACAAATGGCTTCATGTTATGGATGGAATGGAGAAAAAGACGAAAAATCAAGACGTTTTTTATCAGAACTTAAGCGTGTATTTATTGAATATAATGACCTTCCTAATCAATATTTAGTAGCAGAGTATAAAAAGTTTTTAGATGATGATAATATGATTATGTTTGTGCATATTAGGGAAAAAGACCAGATCTCAAAGTTTATTGAGAGTGTTGGTGGACACTGTATAACATTATTGGTTAGAAGCAATATATTTGGTTCAACTAATTTTATCTACAGAAATTATTCTGATGACAATGTAGAAGATTACACTTACGATTACTATTATGATAATAATAAGCCATTAGAATTGGCAGAAAAAGATTTTTTTGATTTTTTTAATATGATTTTAAATAGTGAGCATGTAATTTAACTTTTAACCCTATTATAAAGCTATAAGTTTATAAATAGTGGAATGGAGAAGTAAATTAATGAAGTTGCGAAATTTAACTGTTGTTTACATTTTTGACCAAAATAGAATTCTTATGATGCATCGATTTGCTTCAAAAGTATCAAATGTACCATACTGGACAGGAATTGGCGGTCATTTTGAGGAAAATGAACTTAACGATCCGCAAAAATGTTTATTGCGCGAATTGTTTGAGGAAACTGGTATTGAAGTTAATTCAATAGAGAAGTTAAATTTAAAATATATTGTACTAAATAATGTTGGACATGAAATCCAACAGCAGTATGTATTTTTTGCGCAACTCAAAAATAAGCACGTGAAACTAATCGATTGTACAGAGGGGCATGCAGTTTGGATTGATGCTGCTCATGTTTTTGGTTTACATATGTCTTATACTAATACTGCCATCCTTAAGCATTACTTCAATATTGGTTTAAATTCTAAAAAAATGTATGTTGGTATTTCTGAAAAAGATAGTACAAGCGTATCAATTATCCCATTATAAAATCAGGAGAAATATTGTAAAACTAGATAAAATATTGTAGAATAGTACATAGTTGTTAATCTTAATTTGAGGTTTATATATTAAAAACATATTTAAGGGTGGTTAATATTTATGTTGGTATTTCTGAAAAAGATAGTACAAGCGTATCAATTATCCTATTATAAAATTAAGAGAAATATTGTAAAACTAGATAAAATATCGTAGAATAATACATAGTTGTTAATTTTAATTTGATGTTTATATATTAAAAACATATTTAAGGGTGGTTAATATGAAAATATATTTAGGTGGTCCAATGTTCTCATATGCTGACGTTGTGAATAATTTGAGGCTAGCGACTAAATTGAGACAAAACGGATTTGATGTTTACTGTCCAAACGAAAATATGTCTATAAATGATAAAGCAAGAACAGATATTACTGCTGAAAGAATATATTTAGCTGATATTCAAGAGTTAGAGTCTTCTAATATTTTTGTTTGTCAAATTGCCGAGGATTCTGGAACTATGTGGGAATCTGGATATATGGACTGTTTGTCAAAATACGTAAATTCCGAGAAGTATCTGGGATGTATTGGTTTGGCTACAGATATTCGTCTACAGACTTTGCCTGATCCAAATAAATTTGGAGTGGATAATCAATCTATGTATCTCAACCAATTTATAGTTGGAGGACTTAAATTATCTCTAGGTGTATATTTAAATGAAGATGATATGATTTTAAAGATTATTAATTTAAAGAGGTAGTGTTATGAACGACAAAACTGTATCTATAGCACTTGTTGGTGGTATTGCTGTCGGAAAAACAACTATTGGAAAGGAATTATGTAATAGACTTAGCAATTGTAGATTTATTGAAGAGGATGTTACTAAAAATGTATTTCTACCGGATTTTTATAATGATATGAAAAGGTGGGGATTTCACAGTAGAGTATCCACTCTAGCTATGATTGCTTCAAATTATCTAATAGATACAAGCAATGAAAATTATGTAGTGATGGACAGATGTCTAGACGAGCTAATTACATTTGCGGAGATGCATTTTGATAATGGAAATATGAATAGTATGGAATATGAAGTTTATCGTAAACTATATGATTGTATGGTATCATTTGCACCTAAGATAAATATATTTATTTATTGTTATTGTAGCATAGGCACTTCTTTGGAACGGATAAAAAAAAGAAACAGATCTTTCGAACAAACCATTAGTAGCTCATATCTTTATAGACTGAACAGCTATTACGAAAAGTGGATTAATTCGGTGGAAAAGAAAAGAATCGTCAAAATTGATACGGATGTTGAAAATGATATTGATAAAATTGTTAATGACATAATTTCTGTTTCAAAAAACTAAATTCTATTTAGCGGTAGGTATATTGTGAAAAAGTCCATATCCACATTTGAGAGAAAAAACATTTTTTTAGATTTTATGAGTCCAGATAATTGGAAAACATATGCAACTTTTTCTGAAAAAAAATCAGATGATTCCAAAGTATCAATACTCCAAAAAAGTCTTAACATAGCTGTGCTTTTATCAAAGGACTATTGTTTACTACCACCTGGTTTTATTGCACAGTCGGTCTTAGCCAAAAAAGCACTCGAGCAAAAAGCTGCATTTTTAGAGGAACGATTAATATTGTTTCCACTTAGGGAAAGTAACCTTGGAGATTTTTTTGAAAAAAAGCAATCTGAATATATGCAAGTTAAAGATAGTCATAAGGGTTTTTACAAAAAGGATGGACAGATTTTTATCAAAAAGTATGTTGGTGCGATAATCGGGCGCCAAGCGTCAATGGGTTCAACTATAGCAGAGCAGTGGCAAAGTATTCCTGATAGTTCAAAAGTGTGGTCTCCGATTATACAGGTAGCACCTAAACTGGCTGACCAGATTCGAATAGCACCAGCAAGTTTAAAGAACCAAGGATTATCAGTTACTCTTGAAGCTGTAAAACTTACTTTAGGTATTGAAAATAATTATTTAGATTTTGTGTTGAATCAGGCGATTCAACATGAATATACTAAAACCTATCTTGATGAATATGATGCAGTAATAATTAGAAATATTCCCCCGAAACCTTATAACATCAATTATTTGGTGGAAACTGAATGGTTGTTTTATGATTACTATATTTTTAGCGAAGTCCTAAAAGTTATTGGAGTTAACTCTTATATTGAAAATACTAATGCCGAAACTATTATTTCTATTAGGAGAAGTCCTGAATACTTTAATTTTATGCAATTATATGAAACAGTTTGTTGTGATAAATTAAGCAGGGGCGAGGTAGTAGCGTATTTTGCCTCAATAAAAAATATTATTGGGAGTTCAGTGAAAAGTGAGTTTTTACTTGATGAAACAAACCCCAAAAAACAGCTAGATACTGTTTTGCAAATATTAAATGCTATAGTAGAATTACGTGATGACAATGCTTCAGCAAATGAAGCTAGAAAAAATCATCAACAAGTTAGTAGTGCGTATATTGAAAATGCAATACGCTTATGTGAAAGCGAAAAGAACGATATTTGTAAAAAAATCAAAAATAAAATAACTGTGTATGACAATTATATAGAAAATCTTAAAAAAAATGCTGGGAATGAATGCAAAATTATTGGATTAGTCACCTCAAAATGTGATCTATTAAACAAATTAGAGGATAAAGTACAAGAACATTTTACACAATCCATATCAATTATAAGTAACGCAAAGTCAATTAGGGAGATAGATTTATTAAGAAATGAACTAGCAAAAGAATTATCTGACTGTTGCTTAGAAGTTGAGAATATAATAAAAAAAGGTGAAAGATATGAATAAGATTAAAAGAATTTTTTGTGTTCTATTTAGGTTAAATAGTAATACTTTCACTTTCTTGAGCGGTATTTTTGTATCCGCCGTAGTAAATATGTACACTTCATTATTTTTTAGCAATGATATTACTAATAAATATTTAGTGTATTTAGCAATGATTGCTATGTTAATTGTAAGTATTCTTTGGTTAGTTATTGCTGTCATTTTACAGCCACTACAAGATGTTTTCAAACAAACCCCAGCTGAAATTCTTCAAAGTATAGGGGCAGATAATGTTTGGAATGGAATTATATCCTCTCATTTGAAAAAAGTAATTATTATGTTAGCTATATGTATTGCTTTATCTGTTATTAGTATTGCACTAACTCTGCCACAGGAATCTACAGTACAAACGGAATCAATAATAAGTATCGGAAGTTATTTGCAGATGGGAAGCTATAACAATGAACCTATCTTATGGAGATGTGTTGATATTGATAGTAATGGTCCTCTTATGCTTGCTGATAAAATCTTATGTTTAAAACCATTTGATGCAGCTGGAAGCCATAAATATTTAGATGGTACTGCTCAAGGTGATGATGTTTACAACTACCGTAATAGTCTTGGATCTAACCTCTGGGAAACGTCGAACTTACGAGCATGGCTTAATTCTACAGCCAGTACGGGCAATATAATATGGATAGATGAATGTCCACCTACAGAAGCCTATGTATGGAATGGTTATAATGATTATGCAAATGAAAAAGGATTTTTGACAGACGATAATTTTTCTACAAATGAAAGGAACTTTATAAAGTCAGTTTCTCAGAAGTCATTGCTAAGTACTACAGATGCAATGAAATTAAAGCTTGGTGGTACTACTATGCACATTTTTAATGGGTCAATTTCATCAATTGTGCAAAACTATGATGTTGCATGTTACCAGAATATGACAGATAAAATGTTCTTACTAGATATAAAGCAACTATATAAATTATTCCAGAATAGAGCCGTTCTTGGTACAGATTATTATATAGGTCAACTAACAGAATATGCAGTAAGAAATTCTGATATTAAGGAAAACGGATTATTGCCAGGTAGGAAATGGTTAACGTGGATTAGAACGCCAGATAGCAGTAATGGTAGAAATGTGCGAATTGTCTCCTCTGATGGTAGTATAAACTGTGACAGTGCGTATATTGGTCGTATTGGTATCAGACCTGCTTTCTACTTAAATATTTTGCTGACAACACCTCTAGCTGGGAAGGGTACTGATGTTAGCCCATATACAGTTATAGGTTGTAATTCTAGAACTGTTGATGTGGAACATGTGAAAAATAATTGAAAAACTCAATCAGTAAATTTGCTAATGTTATTCAACAAGAATCTAGAGAATAAAAGAAAAAGACAGGTTTTTTTATTCCATTTCCCTTATTCTTGAACTGATTTCCAATTTTCCAGAATGATGATTTCCAGCAACAAGAATATTCAGAAGAAACGGATTGTAAACCGCTACTTTATAATTACTACCACAGGAAGATAAAAGAAGGCAAAACAAAACATCAGAGGTTGAAGTGTGTTGAAAGAAAACTGGTAAATATCATTGAAGTATAAAACCGAGTACAGAAATCCAGAAACACAAGCCTTTGAAGAAGAAACACATATAGTTCAAATGATAGCAAAAGTTTGATACATTGTAAATATGGCATTGAAAG
Source organism: Acetivibrio cellulolyticus CD2 (assembly GCF_000179595.2). Classification (NCBI taxonomy): domain Bacteria; kingdom Bacillati; phylum Bacillota; class Clostridia; order Acetivibrionales; family Acetivibrionaceae; genus Acetivibrio; species Acetivibrio cellulolyticus. Next base: position 334,392 of record NZ_JH556659.1, read on the forward strand.
GGGGGTGCATAAAATAATCGTGAACCATATTTTTACATTCAGGCTGCTTTTGATTTCTTAAATATAACTTTCTCAACCTCTTCCCAACGGTTACTTTCATGTTTAGCTCTTAGCACGGCCATATACTGAGCTCCATCAGTACCCCACCGCATGCCAGCCTGCTTCATACGCTTTTGAACAATGGTCTTGTTACCACTTTCTATCATACCACTACCAATGTAATAATTTTTGTTTTTATATTCAAGATAATGCATCTTATCAATGTTATTTTTGATATAACCTTCAAGATTCACTGTTTTGTTAGCCTTATCCACACTTATAGTACTTCTTGCAACCTTTTTCAATGCCTTTTTGAATTGTTCTGTCTTTATATAGTATATCATTGTATCTGCCCATTTTTTATACTTCTTTTCAATGCATGAAAGCAACTCTTTCGCATAGCTATAAACGTTTTCTGTCATATGATAAAAATCTAGAATGTATTCAGCATCAGGAAACATCTCTTCACACATATTCCATACCCAATGTGCACCATCTCCAATTATCACTACCTTTTTCACTCTGCCATATCCAGCTCTTGCAGCAGAATCAAAGAGCACTTTCTTAAATTCTGCTACACTGCCCATGTAAGTAATATATTCCTTTTTTGTGATAATGGAACTGCCATTTTTTCGCTTGATTACATCCTTGTCTAGGAATGTTAGTCCAAGTTTCATTTCCTTCCATGTGCTTCCATTTTCATCTTCAACACGAGTGTTAACCGCAGAGCCATCCATAGATATGTATAAAATTGTATTTTCTTTATCTTTTTCAAGCATTGCTGGAGCTGCTACTTCAGGACAGGAATATGCTAGATTAGACTTTTCCATTTGTATTTCAAACAATTCTTTACCAACTTCTTCAGATAAAATTTGGATTTGGGTAGCACTGATTTCTATTCCCCTTAATTTTAATAATACTTCTTGAGCATTATTAAACCCGGGGATTATTTGTCCTATATATGTTATAAGTTCAAGAGAATCTTTGGTTAATCTATGTTCCTCATTAATTTGGAATAATTCATCATTATGCCCGTATAATTTCCCACATTTACTGCAATAGTCCATATTACGAACAAAAACAAGCTTACCATAGGGCGTTAAAATAACTAACGGTTGCTTTTTCTTTTTGTTTTCGGATGGCTTAACTTCTTCAGTTATCATTTTACTTGTATCTTGTAAAACCTTTTCTTTTGCTTTTTCCAGATGTTCCCCAATCAATTGACTAATACCTGTAGCATCTAATTTATTATCTTTCAGACCGTTTCTTAATTTTTCTTCGAGTTCTTTCATAATTGAATTTACATCTATTTTATTGTTCATCTTCTGTAACCCCCTATTATACATTGATTTTTATATTTGTTTATATATGTAAATTTATGCTCTATTTTACATCATGACGCAAAACAAAAACTGGAATAAGCCCATTGTTTTGAACTATTCCAGCTTCTATTCCTTTTGCTTTCTATATTTTTTAACTGTGTTTCTACTACTAATTTCTAATTGGAATAATATAGTGTACGAAAACTAAATGTATCCATAAGAAAGGCCGAAATTAGGCTTATACCCTGTTTTAGTGTCAAATGACGTAATGCTTGACCTGAGCATTAAAATCAGTGGCCGAAAGCTTGATAATTTTGAAGCAAAAATGCCAAGGACGGCATTTTTAGCGTCTCGGGACAGGATGTCCCATAGACGCGGCGAAAAATTATCAAGCCGAGGCCTACTGATTTTTTGCGAAGGTCACGCATGGAGTCGTTTGACACTAAAACAACAGGCACTGGATCTAAATCAGCTCCATAATATCAAGATTTAGCTATTATACTTTTATAAATGGTTATGATTTAAAATAATCTTCTTGGGTAATCAAACAACACTAAAACTTATTGATGTTATTTCCACAATATGGTTCGCGGAAATTAAATGCACCCTTGAAAGAGTGCCAATAAAAATACTGAAAAAGTACATTTATTAAGGATTTTGGGCTGAAATGATTTTTATATCATATTCAGCCTAACCTAAAGCTTTTATTTATTGCATAGGTGCATTAAAATTCTGTGCTTGCTGCTGTTGTATGGCTTGTTTTCCCTTTTCGGTATGTTCTGCTTCTTTTGGACATAAAATATACAACAGTTGCTGAAGCTCTCCAACATGTTGTCTTTCTTCATCAGCAATATGATAAAGAATCTTTTTTGCTCTTTCATCGGTTGTAGCCATAGCATGAGCCTCATATCCTATAATAGCTTCAAGCTCACCAGCCATATCTACTCTAAGAGCCTGAGCTAATTCTTCATTGGACATTTGCTTTGGGACGTTTGCTACAAAGGGGTTTCCTAAAAGTGCCATTTTAACACATCCTTTTCCTTAGATATATAAAGTATTTTTTGTAGTTTACAGAATAATATACATCTGAAGATATCCAGCTGTAAAAGTCAAAATAGGCTTTATAAGCACATAATACACTTGCTTGGTTTATTAAGGCATGAATGAAAAATTGTTGTTTGGCATGTTTTGTTTGAAATAATTCAGGGAAATATGTATATTTATTACATCTGTTTAATAGATTTATAGGAGTGTTTTTTATGTGTGATTATATTCAAACAGCATCAGACAGTATAAATGATGTTGGAAATAAGACAAATAAGGGTATTTTTGCGGCAAGCCTTGGGGAAAGTAACTTTATGTTCAAGTTGGAATGAAGAGGACATGTTGCACGCATCATAGGTAAAAACCATTCGTTTCATACAACACGACAAGAGAGGTAAAGAAATGTCACAGAGGATTGTTTTAAACCCGGTTACAAGAATCAGCGGTTTCATGGAGATTGATGCTGCAATTGATAACAATATGGTAGTAGATGCAAAAACAAAGGGATTACTTTTTCGAGGGTTTGAGAGGATGCTGAATGGAAGAAATCCTCTTGATGCAATATATTTTACACAGCGCATATGTGGAATATGTTCAACGGCACACTCAATGGCATCAACTCTTGCACTGGAGGATGCAATGGAGGTTGTTCCGACTGAACAGGGCAAGTATCTTCGTGATATACTCCATGGCTGTGAATTTCTGCAAAACCATATAAGGCACTTTTATCAGTACTCACTACCTGATTTTGTGAGGCTACCTGATCAGTATCCTCTATATGTGGCCGATCATGATGACTTCAGAATTCCAAAGGGAAAAAACGATGAAATGGCGGAACACTATATTGAGTCTCTTGATATTAGCCGAAGCGCGCATGAAATGCTGGCAGTGTTAGGAGGGAAAGTGCCGCACAATCATGGGATTTTCGTTGGAGGGGTTACTACTACGGCTACTGCAGATAAGGTTATTAAGATGAAATCTATTTTACATAAAATTAGACAATTTATTGTTGAAAAGATGCTGCCGGATGCTTATGCAATTGCCCAACATTATAGTGATTATTATAATATAGGCGGCGGTTACCGGAATTTCTTGAGTTATGGGTGTTTCTGCGGGTATAAGGAATTCGGAACTCTTTATGTAAATCCTATGGTCTACATACAAGGAAAAGAAAGCACCTTCAATCCCGGTAAAATAACTGAAGAGATTAATTACTCATGGTATGTCGGCAAAAAGGATGAGTATAAACCTATGGAAATAATTACAGATGAAGATATGGACAAAAATAAAGCGTATTCATGGGTGAAAGCTCCTAGATATAATGGTTTGCCATGTGAAGTCGGTCCACTGGCAAGACAGTGGCTCAGTGGTGATTATAGAAACGGAATATCTACCATGGATAGAATTATTGCCAGGGCATTGGAAGCAAAGAAGATAGCTGAAATTATTGATGTATTGCTTGAAAATTTGAATCCGGGGATTTCTTTACAAAAAGAATATGCCATGCCGGTTTCTTCAGAAGGAGCAGGGCTTATTGATACAACAAGGGGGGCGCTGGGCCATTGGCTTAAAATAGAGAACGGAACTATCTCTTTTTATCAAATCATTACTCCGTCAGCATGGAACCTTTCTACCCGGGGGAATAATGATATTAAAGGAACAGCAGAACAAGCATTGATTGGTACTAACATACAAAGCCTTGAAAATCCGGTTGAACTGGGTAGAATTATTCGTGCCTTTGATCCGTGCATATCCTGTGCAACCCATGTATATTCGCAGGGAGAATTCGTAAAAAGTATACAGGTGATGCCATGAAATCGCTAATGGTTCTTGGGATTGGAAACCGAATTATGATGGATGACGGCATAGGTATTCAGGTAGTAGAAGAGTTGGCAAAAAGAAATACAGATCCCTTTATACAATATATTGTTGGCGAGACAGACATTTTTTATTGTTTGAATGAAATCAAGGAGGCATCATATAGTGTTATAGTTGATGCTGCATATCTTGGCGAGAAACCTGGAACATTAAGTATTATTCCATTGCAGCAAATTTCAGAAACTACAATCAAATCAGCTTCTGCTCACGATTCACATTTTATAAATGAATTGAGAATTGGCAGTAAAAATATTAAAGGTACTTTCTTAGGCATTGAACCGTATTATATTGATTACGGTACAAATTTGTCACCCACACTTGCGGAACGGTTTATTGAGATTGTTAATCATGTAGAGAGAATAATTCAGCATATCAATCACAACTATATGGACTATTGAATATTATGCTATTAGGAACGATCGCCTACGTGAAAGATCTGAAGTGATATTTCAGCTGTTCCTAAACTATAACAAGGAGGAATTAACAGTGTGGGATTACAGCAGTATGCCTTACATGACATATACACCACCTTGCATGTTAATGCAAAATCAGTACATGACTCAGGGGCAGTTTGATACACCCAGGGTTCCTGTAACTACGTCAGGACTTGAACAATATACTTATCCCCAGAATGTTCCGGAAGCTTTGAAGCTAATCAAGGAAGCTGTAGAGGGAGAAACGGAAGACAGGATGTTTTATCAATATTTGATTGATAATGCACCGTCTGAAGAAGATAAAGTAATAATTACCGGGATACGTGATGACGAAATCAGTCATTTCGCACTTTTTAGACAGGTTTACTTCCAGTTGACAGGACAGACGCTGCCTCCACCACAGAATGTAACGTTTGAGAAACCGGCATCTTACTGTGCAGGTGTAAAAAAAGCATTATTGGGAGAGCAAAACGCAGTGAGAAAATATAGAATGATACTTTTTGCTCTGCAGGACAGGGTACAAATCAATATACTTACCAGAATAATAACTGACGAAATCAGGCATGGTATCTTATATAATTATTTGTATTCGAAGAATGGGTGCAGGGTATAAACTGATCAAAACCAGATTTATTTTTATTTAAGCGTAGAGCTAATGGTTGATTGTGATATAATTGAATCGACTATTAGCTCTATAGTTTGTGGGGATACTTATAGGTAACGAACGCTAAAGTAAGAAGGGGAGAAGCTAAACAAATGAAAAGATTTAAAAAGTTTTATATTGAAATTACAAATGTATGTAATCTTGCCTGCAGCTTTTGCCCACAGACAAGAAGAAAAGCTGAATTTATGAAAGTAGATACATTCGGCAAAATATTAGATAAAATAAAACCACATACAGATTATATATACTTCCATGTAAAAGGTGAGCCTCTCCTTCACCCGGAAATAGATAAATTTTTAGACTTAAGCTGTGAAAAAGGTTTTAAGGTTAATATAACAACAAATGGGACCCTTATTAATAAGGTTAAGGACAAGCTAATGTCAAAACCAGCGCTTAGACAGGTTAACTTTTCGCTGCACAGTTTTTATGGAAATGAAGGCTGCAATAAGGATGAGTATATAAATAACATTCTATCATTTGTAAGAGAAGCAAGAGCTAAGACAGATGTTATTTTATCTTTGCGGCTTTGGAATTTGGAACAGGATAATGCAGTTAATTTAGAGATCAAAAGAAACAATGAATTACTGGAGATAATTGAGAAGGAATTTGCTTTAACCTACAAGATACAGGAAGAAGTTACTCCGGCCAGAGGAATTAAGATTGCTGATAAAGTCTATCTAAATCAGGATCATACATTCCAATGGCCAGACTTAAATGAGGAAGAAGACGATGGAGTTGGCTTTTGCTATGGGCTTAGAAACCAGGTGGCAATATTGGTTGATGGAACTGTGGTGCCATGTTGTCTTGATGGTGAGGGTATAATTAATCTAGGAAATATTAATAGTATGCCTTTCTCTGAAATAGTTGAAAGTGAGAGAGCAAACAACATTTTCGATGGTTTTTCAAGAAGGCATGCAGTTGAAGAACTATGTAGAAAGTGTGGATACAGGAAAAAGTTTGGTACTGATTACTCGTGCAATTAATCAAAACACTTTAGACAACAGAAAATCCAATCTTAAGAATATTGAGGTGCGTGAAGAAGCTTGAAAACTAAAATCCTGTCCAACATAACGAATTTTATATTGGACAGGATTTTTTGTAATATAGAAATAGGTGTTTTTATGGTTGGTTTTATAAAAGCAGATTCTATTGTTTCTTATTTGGTTTTTCTACCAGTTGCCCCAACCAGTATTCGTGGACGTTGGTTTCCATCCGGATTGGTCTAACCACGCAGCTCTCTTTAGAAGGAAGTTTTGTAAAATTGTAATCTGTTCTTCCCAGGTTTGAGTGGTCTGAGTGGCAAATCCACCTACAGTAGCAGTGTTGAGAATATTCCATTTCTGGAAGTTTCGTTTTGCTGCATTGTTTAATGGTGTAGATAACTCTGCAACCCTGGCGGTTAACTGTTCATCTGAAAGAGGACCCTTTCGTAACTCTTGCCAGCGGGCACTAATCTTAGCCTGAAAACTTGGGTCCTTCATCAATGTGTAGTACCAGTCAGTAGTAGAACTAAATCCACCAAACATTGGCTGGAACTGCCAACCTTGTATAGTAGCCCCCATACCGGTATAGCAGTCATATCCGAGGTCATAGTCCCATAGAGGGCCAGCTGTTAGTTTTTGATTACGGTCTTTGTATAGGCGTGTACTACGCATATATGCGTCAACTTCACGAGCTAGCTCGTTTTGAATAATGTAATTTACAAAGGAATCAACATCAATGTATGCAGGATAGCCAGTTTGTGGATCAGATGGATTCGAACTGTGAATTGAGTTGTGCACATTTTGGATGTAATTGGTTATCCATGTAAGTTGCTCAGGTTGCAGATCATTCGGTTCTGTGACTTCAAGGTCACTCCAACCACTACCTTTGATCAGAGGCTCTTCAGCTGCGGACATGTTGAACTGAAGAAGGTATCCGCCCGAAATATTAGGTTCTGTCAAATCAGTTTTCTTAAGCTTTGAAAGGTTGAGTCGGTTAGAGGATATTTCCGGAGTTTCTACAAGTAAGTAAACACCTTGGTAGTCATCAGCAGATAAGGGCTGATTGTCAAAGTTAAGGTACACTTCGACAAATGAATATTTAGGTACAGCTAACCCCATATCTTCTCCCAAACCATAAGCTAATGCATTACGGATCAGGGACTTGTCTGGATAAGGTGACAGCAGTGCCCAGTCGCCATCAGCAGGCATACCCATTAATGGATACTTGGTGTCTTTGTCCTCATTGTTCCTTAACTCGAGTCGGTATGGTGTCTTTTCAAATTTGGATGATGACTGTCCGCGTATATGGAACCCGGCGCGTGTGGCAATAGTTGGAGTTTGTAACACAGAAGTTTCATTGTTATTTGGCTCCATGAGCATAAAAGCAACGTCTTTGTATTCGTCTCCAGGTTTACCTTTGCCATAAGCATCTAAAATCAATAGAGGGATATCGTGCTTGGCGTCGATCGAACTTGCAACATAAATTGCAGTACCCATTGCACCACTTGCAGTTCCGTTAACAAAAGACTGAGCTCTTAGCTGAGTTGTGGTTGTAAAGACTAAAGCATTTGTATATACAGTTGAGCTGCTGGTTGGAACACTGCCATCGGTGGTGTAGCGGATTTCAGCGTCGGCAATTTTGGAACTTAATGTTACCGAAATTTGATTCTTAAAAGTTCTGCTAGGCACAGAGAAGTTAATATCCCCAATCAAATTTGCGGCTTCTTCGGTTAATGCTGGATTTGAAGTTTGAGCAGGAAACGAAGAAATAGTTCCTAACAAATAGCTTCTAAATAATGCAAAGTCAATGGAATTTGTTGAACCATCACCATTTAAATCTGATACAGAAGTATCAATAGTAGTTGAAACACCTAACAGGTGACTTCTCATTAAAGCAAAATCAATTGAGTTTACTTTTCCGTCAGAGTTTAGATCGCCGTATAATGGAGCTGCGGCAACAGGTGTAACGGAAAAAATATTTGCTGCAAGCGCAATAGCTAATGAGAAGATTAGAAAACGACTTTTTTTCATACCTCAATAACCTCCTAATAATTTATAAAATTGTTGCACAAGATTTTAGAACACTCAAAACATATTTCTGTTACCTGACGTGTTAAAATAAAGAATATATAACAGAAAATGTATATTTGATTATATAAAAACTCTGCAACTTATATACAGTAATTATCATTTTAAAAAATAACAGTTTTGTAGCAAAGAATAATCAGAAAGAGATTCATTTTGCTAAGGAATAGCTGAAATAATACTTAGATATGAACAGATGTAGATATATGTAAGCATAAAAGATTGGTATACTTATAACCATCATTGATTATAGAAAATAATATAGCTGCAAGTGTAAATCTTAGAGCTATGCAGAAAAAATACTTTTTGATGTTCACTGATTTTTCAATTCAATTAACAAGGTTCAAACGCCTACCATTTGTAAATTAATACATATAGAATATACCTAATTATAGAAAATATCAATTAAGTAATACAAAAAATTCTGACTACATAAGAATTGTTATTAATTAATAGAAGGCGTTGAGTTAACCTATACAGTTCAATTCGAGCCGATAACATAGCAATATTTACAACCATGCAAGCACTTCATACCGTTAATATTTTTGGAGTATATACCTATTTCCCTGCTATAGGTACAGCCACATGATCCCCTTTGACCATTATCCTTTGATTTTTTTACTTTACCGCCAAAAAGCTTTTCGAGCAGTTCACCATCAATACAATGTCCTTTATTAATACCTTTGACCTTTTCTATAGTAGGGCTGGCACAGGAATATAACGAAATACCATATTCTTGTGCTACTCTAACCATTTGTGTAAAAAATGCAATTTGCTTTTCTTCATCCAAATGAATTACATCAAGCCCACTTTTTCCTATTTTAGCTTTAACATGTCCATACAGCGATAGATATGACGTTGTAACACGGCAATTTTCCATACCAAGTGCCTTTAAATCCTTACAAAGCTGTTCAAAAGCAGTTAACCTTGCCCTTTCAGGCATATCAAAGGTGGGATTTATTTCACCTTTAGTAGAAATAATAACCGGATCAAATCTTATATTAAACTGCTCTGGTGCATATTTCTTCAGCAATCCTTCTAAAGTTTTCAGGGTAGTTTTGTACTCAGGTACATTAGGTTCAAGGAATTTGGAATAGTTGTTAACTGTATATTGGAAGTAAAGGTTATATTTATCGAGATGCCCAGGATTCATTAATACATTCTTAAAATCCTTACTCCATAGCACAATGGAGTGGACACTCGAAGGTCTTAGGTCTACAGTATATTTTTTGTTAGGAAACATAGGATTAGGAACTTCAACCGACTCTTTAGCAAGAGCTTCCTGTAACCAATCATAGAAAAATGCCGGTATATCTGTTCTTCTTGATGCAGAAATTACAGTTTTGGCTTGTTTATGACCTTCGTTCTGTTTTACTTCTTCTCCAAATATACTTAATTGATTTAGCATTAAAATGATCCTTTCAATTAACGACTTCTCACATAGGGGAAATTATCAAAGTTCTTCTCGAAAAACTCATGAAGTTCCCTCGAATACATAAGACAGTTTTTGTCAACAAACATCCAGTTACAATCATCTGATGCCATTGTAATATCCATTGTTCTTCCATCACTAAAAGTAAGTGTAAGAAGTCCGTCAAGCGGACAACCACCAGCCTGAGTTTGTTTAGCCCCACAAAGCCCTTTTTCAATTTCTTCAATAAGAAGCTTATCCTCTATTGTAGACTCATAGGTTCTCGTGTTAGTTCTAAAGCTGTATTTTGCTTTTACAATTCCTTTAAACTTTGAAGTATCGAATATTTCATAACCATATTTTTCTTTTGCCAATTCAAGTATCATTTCTGCAAGAACAGGGTTTTTATAATATTTACCGCCACTTGCAATAGTTTGTTTATCGTCACATACGTGATACCAGTCTTCGCCGTCTTCCCCTAACACTAAATACAAATTTACAGTATTATAAGATAATTCATCTTTTGATTTCTTGGACCTTTTAATCTCTTTTCCTAATTTTATAGCTTTCTTCATCTCTCTAACTTCTTCATCACTTAATTCATAACTTAAGTTTTCACTTCGATGGTAAGACCAAATGTAAACGCCTTTTTTTACTTCAACAGCTTTATTCTCATCTTTTGGATAATCAGTCAATAACATATCTATATTAGTGAACTTTTCAAGCTTCCCGATTGGCGCTGATGAATATCCGACGTATCCATGTTTATATTCATAGTCGAATTCAGGATAATTGTCATTCCCTCTAAAGTACAACAAGTCATTATGACTTCCTGTAACAGGCATTAGAAGCTCATTGAAAACTATCTCTGTTTCTTTTCCGGAAACATCAAATTTATAACCTCGTATATTTTCTTTGTAGTTTAATTGGATAATAGTTTCCTTTTCCCTCATTTTGTTGTCATCTTCCGGAACAAACTTATAATTTGCATAATCAAGTTTATTAACAAATCTTGCATCTATAAGCCTTATAAGCTCATCTCGCCTTTCCCAATCCAGATCGGCATAGCTAAACTGTGTTGCATTATGAAAAATTGAAATATAATCTGGCAAAGGAAAGTTTTTAGGGTTATACGGCTTAAAAAGCTTGCCTTCACGCTCTAGCGTTCCTTTAACTATCATATTATCCAAAACAGCCTTTACATTAGGTTGAATTTCACCACCAACACAAAAGCTACCAAGACTCAGAATCAGTTGCTCGCTCTTCTCATCCAAACGGTCCAAGTATACCCCAATTTCAGGCGGAACCATCGAATAAAGGGCTGACCAAAAAGCTCCCTGATATATTTTTTCTCCATCAGCCACTACTACAAATCTGCGCTGCAAAAGCTCATTGGTTATCTTGCCGGTATTTTTTATTTTCACACTGTGCAGATCCCAATTATATGAAATAATATCATCTTTAGAAAGCAGAGGCTCATTCTCCAACTCAAGTGATGCCAAATCTGCCACTTCGCTAGTGTATTTCTGATTACTTCCCTTAACAAGGTAAATTTCCATTCCACTCGTTTTCGTCTTCACCACATCAGTTTGCGCCTTGTTACCACCCTTATTTTCTAAAGGTTTACTACTTGTGTTCCCTCCATTTGGATTGGTAAGCAGAACCACTCCTAATGTGACAAGAGCTAGTGCAGTTATTACAATCGCCCAAAAACCTCTCTTTTTGTAATTCATAATGCCTTTAATTCTGCTTTTTATGCTGCTCTCCCCAAAAGCTAAAAGCCCGCCATTCAAATAAGAATTCTGCCTGACTGAAAGATTTATAAGTGAAGTTGCATAATCGCTTCTAATATCAGCATCAGATACATCAATTACTTTTTCATCGCAGGACATCTCCATATCCTTTTGTGAAAGGAAAAAACATAACCATATTACAGGGTTAAACCAATGGATGCACATCGCTAAAACCGATAAGGGCTTTATTAAATAGTCAAATCTTTTTATATGTATAAGCTCATGAGTTACAATATGTTCAAGAGCTGATAAATCACTCCCCTGTACTAAAGACAAAGGCAGTATAATCCGTGGTTTAATAAGACCACACACTATAGGGGTATTTATTACATCAGAAGAAAATAAATGGATTTTCCTTCTCAATTTGAGCCGTCGGCTTACTTTATTTACAATTCTGTCATAACTATATATGACTGCTGTTTTAAGTCTTTTTACAGTACCAAGATACATTATAACGCTAATTGCGATGAGAATTACAGTTCCTAGAATCCAGACTATAGCAGCTAGAAACATTACAACTTGTTTTGAATCAATGTGCTCTTTTTGTTTGCCTGACATAGATGTTTCATTTTTACTTGAAAATTCATCCTTACTCTGATTTGTTTGAGCTGCGTTGCTATACTTTGTTTGAAGCTTACCACCAATATTTGTCTGTACTTCGCTATTGTATGGAATATACCGTATTACTCCAATGTTTTGTGAAACATTAGTCCTAGCAGGTATATGTGACGCAGGCAAGACATTAAATATGCTGAATACTGCTCCAAAATAAACAGGAACTAATAATCTTACCAATAGAATTGACCATGCAGCATAACTAAATACCTTAGGCAGCTTATTTTTCAACATTTGCCTGACAGTTAATATCATTATGGCAACAACTATTGCTGTAAGGCTCATATTCAATACTGACATAAAAATGTTCTCAAGCACACAATCACTCCTTGTCATCATATTCTTTTACTATTTTTTTAAGCTCTTCAATCTCATCCTTAGTCAACTTTTCCTTATGTAAAAAAGCACTAAAAAATAATTTCAAGGATCCTCCGTATATTCTATCTATGTGTTCTTCAGTTTCAGCTTTCATTACTTGCTCACGATTTACCAAAGCACTGACCATTGTGTTCTCATTTTTTATGGCACTACGTTCGCAAAGCCTTCTTATGACGGTGTATGTAGTTGACTTTTTCCAGCCAAGCTCGTCAAATGCGATTTTAGCAAGATCTGTGCTTGATATTGGTTCATTGTCCCATATAATATTCATAAACCTGTATTCCGCATCAAATATCTTAATTTTATCCACTCTTTAATCCTCCAATTTCGATTTAATGCATTAAACCAATTAAAATAAGTTTAATACATTAAACCTCTGTTGTCAATATTTACATACCAATATGAACCGAGTGAATTCTACTATAAAAACTCATTAATTATGTATTAACAAAAGCTTACGTAACTGTAGCCTCAAAAATTCTGACTACATAAAAATTATAAATACTAAGAATATTATTGAATTAATGGAAAAATAATGGAAATAATCATAGTGAAAGAATTACTTTATATTTCCGGATGGAAGTTATTATTTTTCAAAAATAGAATTTATAATTAAAGTAATAATTGGAGGACTATCGTGGCGAAGAGTAAGAAAAAACTAAAAGTTATTCCCCTTGGAGGACTGGGGGAGATAGGAAAGAATATCACTGTATTTGAATATGGTGATGATATTTTTGTAGTTGACTGCGGCACAGCATTTCCGGACGATGAAATGCTAGGTATAGATCTGGTATTGCCGGATGTAACATACCTGATAAAAAACAAAGACCGCGTAAGAGGAATTATAATTACTCATGGACATGAGGACCATATTGGAGGATTGCCTTATGTGTTGAAGGAGGTCAATGTTCCTGTATTTGGCAGCAGGCTTGCACTTGGATTGCTGGAATATAAGCTGGAAGAGCATGGAATTCTCAATAAAAGTAAACTCCAGCCTGTAAAGCCTGGTCAGACTATTGAGTTGGGTGTATTCAAAATCGAATTTATCAGGACAACTCACAGCATAGTAGATGCCATGGCATTGGCTATTCATTCTCCGGCTGGCATAGTTGTACATACATCGGATTTTAAGGTTGACTACACACCTATTTCCGGTGAACCAATTGATCTTCCGCGTTTTGCAGAACTTGGCCAAAAAGGTGTTTTACTTCTGATGTGCGATAGCACCAATGTTGAGCGCCCGGGTTATACTATGTCGGAAAGAACTGTAGGAGAGACTTTTAATGACATATTCCGCAATGCAAACAGCAGGATTCTTATTGCAACTTTTGCTTCCAATGTACATAGAATTCAACAGATAGTTAATGCAGCAGTAAAGTTTGAACGTAAGATCGCATTGTGCGGCAGAAGTATGGTAAATGTATGTAATAAAGCGATGGAACTTGGGTATTTGACAATACCGGAAGGTACCCTGATAGATATTGAATTGACAAGGAACTACAACAGAGAAAAGATTGTAATTATTTCTACAGGTAGTCAGGGTGAGCCTATGTCCGCACTGTCAAGGATAGCGGCAGGAGAGCACAGACAGGTAGAAATAGTTCCTGGGGACTTAGTTGTGATTTCCGCTACACCTATTCCCGGGAATGAAAAATCTATATCAGGAGTAGTAAATGATCTGTTTAAAAAGGGTGCTCAGGTTATATATGAATCTCTTGCTGAGGTCCACGTTTCAGGCCATGCATGCCAGGAAGAGCTCAAACTGATTCACAGATTGGTAAATCCTCAATTTTTCATGCCTGTTCATGGAGAGTACAGACATTTGAAGCGGCATGCCGACCTTGCCCATAATCTGGGGATGGATGAGGAAAAAACTTTAATTATGGAAATTGGGCAGGTACTTGAGATAGATGCAGATAATGCAAAGATTAAAGGAAGCGTGCCTTCGGGTAAAATCCTTGTTGATGGTCTTGGTATTGGAGATGTTGGCAATATTGTATTAAGAGACAGAAAGCATCTGTCGGAAGACGGTATGATTATAGCTGTCGTTACCATTCAGAAGGAGACAGGTAATATTCTTAACGGTCCGGATGTTCTTTCAAGAGGTTTTGTGTATGGAAGGGAATCGGAAGAATTTATGGACGATGTAAAACAGGTTTGCATGGATTCGATGATGAAAGGCGGCGGTAGGAATTTGGCTTCAAAAAAGAATAGAATTAAGGAGACGATGAGAGATTACATATATCAAAAAACGAAACGAACGCCGATGATAATTCCGATAATTATGGAAATCTAACAAAATCCAGATTGGAGCAAGTCTCTGATCTGGATTTTTAATGCCTAAGAAATTTGTGAAACAAATGCTCTCATAGCACAGTTTAAATTTTAAAAGAGTTGTATTTGTTTTTGGAATTTGTTAGAATGTATGTATAAAATCTGATAGAAGAAATTAGGATGGAAGAATGATTTGAGTGTTTTTTAAGGGGAAAAGCCATTTTGTGACTAGGTCTTGTAAGTGCTTGATGATGTTGGTGTACTCTTAGATCCGAACTGCTTTTCTTATAAAATTCTTTTAATATCTCTATAGAGAAAATCACAATACTTCCCGATGATTTTTATGGTGTGGCATCATAAAAAAATGAGTCCAATCAAGTGTGGGTATTATTGCACTTGAGGTTTTATAGTAGTTCAAATACTCAGAGCAAGGAGAAAGATATGGAACCATGTATTCAACTCAAGCAGGTAAGTAAGGAATTTAAAATTTTGAACCGGAGGCAAGGGTTAAAAGGAAGTATCAGAGACCTTTTCTCAAGGGATTATAATATTATTAAAGCAGTAAATAGCGTTTCGATGGATATTATGCAAGGAGAAATCGTAGGTTATTTAGGTCCTAATGGAGCAGGAAAATCCACGACAATTAAAATGATGACGGGTGTACTTGAACCGACATCGGGTGAAATAATGGTAAACGGAAGAATTCCATATAGAAACAGAACCCAAAATGCCCAGGAGATAGGTGTTGTTTTTGGACAGAGATCGCAGTTATGGTGGGCGTTGCCGGTAATAGAGTCATTTGGAATATTAAAAGATATTTATCAGATAGAGGATAAAGCTTACAAAGACTTACTGGACTATTATGATTCTCTGGTGGATGTAAAATCTCTTTATAAAAAGCCGGTGAGGCAGCTGTCTTTAGGTCAGAGAACATTGTGTGATATTTTGGCAGCTTTTTTGCATAATCCAAGTGTAGTGTTTTTGGATGAACCGACTATTGGTTTGGATGTATCAATGAAAAGTAAGATTCGTGATTTGATTAAATCTTTAAATCAGGAAAAAAAGACGACAGTCATTTTAACTACACATGATATGGGCGATGTTGATGCTCTATGCAAAAGAATTGTAATTATTGATAAAGGGTCAGTTCTTTATGATAATAACATTGAAAACTTAAGAAAGTTTTTTGGGGCCTATAGGACCTTGAAAGTTATGTTTGGAAATGAGGCACCCGGTCGCAATCAAGAAATAATGAAAGATGCAGCAGTAAAATTACAGGAGCAACTTTGTGAACGCTTTCCCGATGCTAAAACTATTTCGGTTTCGGTGGATGAAGAGTGGATTAATGTATTGATTAATGAAGATGAAGTTCCTATGATGAAAGTGTTAAACTATATTCAGGAAATATGGAAGATTCACAATGTAAAGTTAGAGGAGATATCTACCGAAAGTATAATCAAAAAAATATACGAAGGAGGGGTAAGATGAGCAAATCGGCATACCCTTCCTTAAGAAAATATAAGACTTTAACCCGTGCGGGTATTATGGAAGCATTGAACTTCAGAGCCAGTTATATAGTTGCTATAGTAGGAAACTTGGTGTATTTGGTTGTTATATACTACTTATGGAAAGCAATTTATGCTTCAAGTAATACTGAGATTGTAAATGGAATGACTTTTCAGGATACTATGATATATCTTGTTTTGGCAGCTGCGTTAAGCGGTTTCTTAGAGGTATATCTGATCTGGGGATTAGGGCGTGATATTCAGACTGGTAAAATTGTACTGAATATTATTAAGCCTATGGACTTTCAGATTTATACTTTTTTTTACTATTCAGGTAATTATGTTATGGCATTTTTTACTACATTCTTACCGACTTTTGTTCTGGTATATTTCTTGACTGGTGGAGCTATTCCAATTGGAGTTAATTTATTGTTCTTTTTGGTTAGTTTGGTTTTCGGGTTACTCATTAATTTTTGTATTGATTATTTTGTGGCAACTATTTGTTTATATACTCAATCTACATGGGGAATCAATATAATGAAGGAAGTTATTGTACTTTTTGTTTCAGGAGCAACAGTTCCGCTTGCTTTTTTTCCGGAACCACTAAAAACTATTGTAGGATATCTTCCGTTCCAGGCAATATACAATACACCTCTGCAGTTTTTAATCAATGAGTCCTTATCAATGAATGATTGTATAAAAATGCTGTTATTGCAAGTCTTTTGGGTGATTGTGACGATATCATTAAGTCGCTTGTTTTGGAAAAAATCACTTAAAATAATAACAGTAAATGGGGGTTAATGCTATGAAAAGAAGAGGGATAGCTTATTATTTTCATATATACAGAAAAATTCTGGTGCAGGATATTAAAAGTAAAATGAGTTACCGTGCTGACTTTATAATTTCCATGATTGGAATGCTTTTTGTAAATATATCCGGGTTCCTTGCGTTCTGGGTTACATTTCAGAATTTCCCATCAATAAATGGGTGGACTTATTATGACATGCTTTTTATGTATGGTTTTTCTTTATTGGCGTTGACTCCTGTCCAGCTTTTCTTTGATAATAACTGGAGTTTGAGGCACTATGTCTATTCGGGTGATTTCATTAAGTATTGTTTTCGGCCAATTAATTTGTTTTTCTATTATATTTCCGAAATATTTGATATTAAGGGTTTGGCGCAACTTTTATTTGGAGGTATTACGTTAGGTTATGCATGGAATAAAATTGGATTGGACTTTTCGGTTCTGATATTTATAAAATTGATTATTGCGTTAATAACTGCATCACTTTTTATGATTGCACTGAATAATATATCGGCAGCAACTTGCTTTTGGATTTTGGGATCTGCGTATATTATGATACTTGTAAACAAAGTTAAGGATTATGCGAGATATCCGATCACTATATACAACTCGGTTTTTCGTTTTATATTTACTTTTATAATTCCAATTGCGTTTATTGCTTATTATCCAAGTCTTGCTTTCCTAAGGCAAAATGACATACCAATGCTTACATACCTGTCTCCGGTAATTGGGGTGATTTTTTTCTATATAAGTTATAAGATTTGGATGAAAGGTGCAACATCATATAGCGGTACTGGGTCATAACGTTAAAATAGTATAA
Source organism: Acetivibrio cellulolyticus CD2 (assembly GCF_000179595.2). Taxonomy (NCBI): domain Bacteria; kingdom Bacillati; phylum Bacillota; class Clostridia; order Acetivibrionales; family Acetivibrionaceae; genus Acetivibrio; species Acetivibrio cellulolyticus. The sequence goes on from NZ_JH556659.1 coordinate 352,442, forward strand.
TAATAAGCCGGAACTTGGGCATATAACAATTGCTGCGTTCCGGCTTCTTTATTTGAGGCATTCGCGAAGCAATGTCCTATAATCGAATAGGGATAAATGTCCCTCAAAGATTTTTAATCTGTAATTCAATCATATTCTTACTATCGAATAAAGTGAAAGAAAATGTGAAGGATATAATTGTGATATAATTTAGAACAAAGTAGTTATTGGGAACGGCTAGTGTTGAAAATGTAGGGTACACCGATTATTCTATATTTCTTCTTAAAAATTAAAAGAAAGAGATGACAAAATGATACAATCAAGTTTTGAAAATTATAAATTAAGCAGTGAGTTATTGAAAGCAATTGATATGTTAAATTACAAAAGTCCTACAAAAGTGCAGGAGATGGTTATACCTGCAGTATTAGAGCATAAGGATGTAATTGTAAAGTCTCAAACCGGGAGCGGAAAGACTGCTGCATTTGCCATTCCTATATGTGACTTGGTGGATTGGGATGAAAATAAACCTCAAGTATTGGTGATTACACCGACAAGAGAGCTTGCTATCCAGGTAAAAGAAGACATCTTTAATTTGGGAAGGTTCAAAAGGCTTAAAGTTTCAGCAATATACGGGAGATCTTCTTTCTATAATCAGGAGAAGGAACTTAAACAAAAAACGCATGTAGTGGTCGGTACACCGGGGCGAATTATAGATCATTTGGAAAGAGGCACCTTTGACACTTCAAAAATTAAGTATCTTATAATAGATGAAGCTGATGAAATGCTAAGTATGGGGTTTGTAGAACAGATTGAAGACATAATCGGTAAGCTGCCGGATGAGCGCACGACTATTTTGCTGTCTGCTACATTACCTAAAGACATAGCTGTTTTATGTGATAAATACATGAAGAATCCTGTATATGCTGAAATTGAAGAGGAAAATAAGGCAATAGATAGGATAGTACAGGAGAGATATGAAGTAGATGAAAATGATAAGTTGAATCTTTTGAGAGATATAACAACGTTGGAAAACCCGGATAGCTGTATAATATTTTGCAGTACAAAGATAAAGACAGATGAGCTCTTTGACGAGCTGGCAAAACTAAATTATACTTGTGAGAAGATTCACGGTGGGATGGAGCAAAGTGACAGATTGAGAGTTATGAATGATTTCAAACAGGGCTATTTCAGATATCTGGTTGCAACGGATGTTGCGGCAAGGGGAATAGATATTGACGATATTTCGCTTGTAATAAATTATGATATACCTCAAGACAAAGAAAGCTATGTTCACAGGATAGGAAGAACCGGACGTGTTGACAGAAATGGTAAGGCAATTACTTTTGTAACACCGGATGAAAGTAAGTATTTAGATGATATTCATAAATATATAGGCAAAGAGATTGAATTGAAAGAAAGGCCGGATAAAGAAGCTGTAAAGGATAAAGAACAGGAATTTATAGAAAAAATGAATGGTGCACCTGAAATTAAACAAAGAAAAGGTGAACAGCTAAGCCGCGACATTATCAAATTACATATAAACGCAGGTAAGAAAACAAAAATGAGACCAGTAGACGTTGTAGGTACGCTTTGCAGTATTGAAGGAATGTCAGCAGTAGATATAGGGATTATCAATATAGCAGATGTATCTACATTTGTAGAAATACTGAATAACAAAGGTGAAATGGTACTGAAGGAGTTGCAAAAGAAGCCTATAAAAGGCAAATTGCGCAAGGTGAAAAAAGTTGAGATTTGAATGATGGGGAATAATGTAATTTGCCAAATTCAAAAGAGAAGTGAGCTTTGAATGTGTGTGGACCCGCATTATACTATTTTGGGTAAAAAGGCTGCTACAATACTAACTTGCTTAGTTCAGTTATGCCCCTGTTAGTGATTTTAAGAGACTTTGTAGAGAATAATAAAAGTTTCGTTTAATCCATCGACGAAAAACTTTACTAGATTTTCCTTGCTGGAAACCAGCAGAAAATATCAGTGGACCATACTGAGGCAAAAATATTATTATTCTACCAATTGATTTTTCTTGTCATAATGCTGAGGTCTTCTGAGTAAATAAACAATAAACTCTATCAACCTAGATATCAAAAAAGCAATTATGTATATTATTGTTTTGATATATGTAGAATCATTGCATAATAGTACATTTTTTGCTATTATTTGAGTTGGGATAATTGGAAACCTATGGGTACAATAATGATCAGTTCTATATCAAAAAATCTTGCATAAAGGGGTTACCATATGGACTATGAGGGGGAATATAGAGGTTGCTATATTCACGGATGCAAAGAACGTACAGATTTTGATGGAATTGCATATACAATTAGTGTATTAGAAAAGAATAATTTAAATGAATATTTATTTACTGAAACAATTAGAATGACTGGAACAGCAATTGTTATTCAGTTTAAAAGACGTGATGCAAACAGTTTAGCATTTGAAAATATTAAAAGAGTACTGATTAGTAAAGTAAAGGCTAGGATTGATTCTGGTTTTTTTGAGCATGGTGAAAGATATGTAGAAGATATTAGATCAAAGAATGTTAATGAACAATGCATTGAATTAGAAGATAGCAAAATAAAATATTATATATTAAAAACTTTAAGTAATATACGAAGGTCAGACTCTACTACATTTAAGATGTATACATTTCAAATATTAGGGTTTGTTAACCTTTTCAAATGTACAAATGAGTCGCTTTTTTTTAACTTATCACTTCTTCATGAAGAAGGCTTTATTGATAGTGACTCGGAGGAAATTACTGAAAAGAGTAAGTCTTATATTACTAGTAAAGGTGTAAGTCTTTTTCATGAAATGGAAGAGAAAAACAAAGTAAAAAAAGATACTAAAAAGGAAGAAGGTAGTCAATATATGCCAGATAAAACTGCTGTATTCGTTATACATGGTAGAAATGATAAAATACGTAAATCTATGTTTGATTTTTTACGTAGCATAGGTTTAAAACCAATTGAGTGGAATCAAGCAATTACTTTGACAGGTAAGCCAAGTCCATACATTGGTGAGATATTAGACGCTGCTTTTGAACATGCACAAGCAATAGTATCTCTTTTTACACCTGATGATGAGGCAAAGCTTTTACCTCAATACAGTTACTCCGATGACAAGGAATATGAGACTAACTTGACGCCACAAGCTAGGCCAAATGTTTTATTTGAGACTGGAATGGCTTTTGGAAAAGATCAGAACAGAACAATAATTATTGAAATAGGTAGTTTGCGTCCTTTTAGTGATATAGCAGGGAGACATGTAGTAAGATTAAATGATACTCCTGAGAAACGAAAGGAATTAGCAACACGCCTTAAGTTAGCTGGGTGCGAAATTGATATTGATGGTACTGATTGGCTATCTACTGGAGATTTTAACATCAAATAGTATTTACAAAATTTCTGTCAGTCTGCCGAATATTCAATATACCTAACACCGCATTGACAAGCAGAATAAACAAAACACAAAAACTATAATGATTTTTTCCAGTCTAGCTATAGAGCTTTAAGAATAGCCACAAAATCCGATTTGAAGCTGTTTTTAAAGCTCTATAGCTAAATCAACAAAAAGTACTCTTTGCTTAACCAAAAAGTCCAGAGCAAGCATCTAATAGATTATAACCTGTTTTTAGGTGTCTGAACAGCCAAGATTTTTAGTAGATGAGATTCTAAAAGAAAAAGATTTTCGTTTCGCTTTTAGAATGTGCCTTGCAAAAAAACAGTCAATACCTATCAATTCGATAGAATATTTGTAAGTGCTTCAAAAGATGACGTCTAGCTATATCACGATCATTGCGATAAGCTAATGGTGTCATTTTTTGAAGCACTTTTTATGTTTATGATTCAGCCTGCATTCTTCCGGTAAATCCTTTGACCAAGGCAGGTACTTGTCCAGAAGTTCTGGGTGGTTTTTAAAATCTGTATTAGGCATTGCTTCAAGGATATATTTTAGATACTCATACACATCCAAAATATTTGCTTTAGCAGATTCCACCAATGTATAAAGGATCGCATTAGCAGTTGCTCCCTTTGGAGTGTCAGCAAAAAGCCAGGCTCTTCTTGCTACGGCATATGGTTTGATATTTGCCTCGCAAAGATTGTTGGAGATGGGAAGCCTTCCGTCTTCTAGAAATGTTTCAAGATACTTTTTTTGATTCTTAGCATAATTTAGAGCTTTTGTCAGGTTCTCATTTGTAGTAGAAATTGCAGAGGTCTCTTCAACCCATGACCAAAAGGCATCAAGAATGGCACGTGACGCCTCCTGACGCTTCTCTTTCTTTTCGTCATATGACAGTTCCTTTATCTCATCTTCCAGTTTGAAGAGAAGATTGATGAATTCCCTTCCTTCAGCTCCTTTGGAACCCGAGATCTCTTTTCCTTTATTGTCCAGCGGAATACTTTCTATGAAATAGCGTCGACAATGAGCCCAACAAAGATTTCTTTTAATGTTCTCCGCTTTCTCATAAGCACTATACGCATCCGTGGTTAGATATCCATGAAACCCTTGTAATAGTTGCTTTGCAACATCACCGCTTTCGGCTTCTGAATTAGTGGAAGAAAGCTGCCTTGATCTCTTCACAAGCTGCAC
>NZ_JH556659.1:357128-357554 GCF_000179595.2 Acetivibrio cellulolyticus CD2
GATGCCTTATCACTTCTTCTGGAATTTTCATTTCTGCCCAGCATATATCTGTTGCTGAGTTCTTTTGCTTATTGAGTCTTGTAAGCCAATATTTGTAGGTTGACAATTTTATATTATTTTTCACACCATTGCCTAGCAGATAAGCCACTGGCTTTACAATCTAAAATTGTCTGCTTCCATATTGTCTCGGATTTTCTTTGTGCCATTTTAAAATGCCTCCTGACTTCATGAGTTTTATATCAGAAAGCATAACAGAAGTAGTTGTTAATTACACTACGGTATGTTTTGAAGCACTTACGTATAAAACATTAATTTCGAGTAAAAATAAAAACCGGGATTACTCCCGGTAGAATAGCTGTATTGCTATCTATTCAATTTTATTTTGGTTGTTTCTATTCTAATACCTAAAATACTACACATAATTCT
>NZ_JH556659.1:357654-379012 GCF_000179595.2 Acetivibrio cellulolyticus CD2
CTCATTTCAACAGAATAATGTGCCTTTTTCTGTTCTATATTAAGTCCCTGAAAGAGCCATTCCATCTGCTGTAATGTAATCTCTTTTACTTCCGACGGGCTCTTGGGCCATTGAAACTTCATTCCTTCCAAAAGCTTCTTGCTGGCAAGGATAAACCCATTTTTATCATATCTCAAAACTTTAATAGCTGTTTTTCTTTTATTGCAGAAGATGAAAGCGCAGCTGTCTGAAAATGGATCGAGTTTAAACTGTAGATTCACAATCGCCACCAATCCATCAATCTGCTTCCGAAAATCTGTGGAATTACAGGCTATGTAGATATGTTCAGCTCCCTGGGTAAATCCGCCTAACATATTGAACGCAGTGCTTTTAACACTGTTGCTAGCAACTGAAGATCAGTCTTTTCGTGTATATCCAATACAAAATTGTCATACCGTATTGTGATGGAAGCAGAACCCGGATGCCTTATCACTTCTTCTGGAATTTTCATTTCTGCCCAGCATATATCTGTTGCTGAGTTCTTTTGCTTATTGAGTCTTGTAAGCCAATATTTGTAGGTTGACAATTTTATATTATTTTTTTCACACCATTGCCTAGCAGATAAGCCACTGGCTTTACAATCTAAAATTGTCTGCTTCCATATTGTCTCGGATTTTCTTTGTGCCATTTTAAAATGCCTCCTGACTTCATGAGTTTTATATCAGAAAGCATAACAGAAGTAGTTGTTAATTACACTACGGTATGTTTTGAAGCACTTACAGAATATTTAATATTTACAAAAAAACAGCAAACTATATTTTCGGGTATAGTTGTATTAAGTGGAGGTAAAGTATATGCCAGATTTGTTAGAAATTACTCATGAGGATATTGAAAGACTAAATGATATACAACTAACAAAACTCTTATTGCGGTTGTTGCATTTAGAAGCAGATAAATTTAACATTCCTTCTTCTTGTGTGTCTGGTTCACTGGAAATAAATGTCCCTGACGGAGGGGAAGATGCAAGGATTAAGTGGGAGAGTGGTATTACTTCAACAAATTGGCTTCCTGGTCGCTTTACATTATTTCAATGTAAAGCGACCAGTATTGCACGGAAAGATTGCAAAAAAGAAATATGTATAGACGATGGACAAACTGTGAGTTTAAAACCAATGGTAGAAGAGGTTCTAGAAAATGAAGGTAGTTATGTTTTATTCTATAATTACTCATGTAATACAAGGATGGAACAAGATAGAATTGCTGGCTTTAGAGAAGGTATAAGAAGTGCTGGAAAGTCATATGCGGACAGTGCCAGTATTAGGATATATGATTCAAACAAGCTGGCAATTTGGGTTAATCAGTACATTCCTGCAATAATTGAAGTGCGTGAATTTGTTGGAAGGAATATTCCTGTTGGAATACAAACATGGTCGCAATGGGAAAGGTACAAAGAAAACTTATTGGAATATGAGGTTGATGATGTGCTAAAGTCTCATATTGATCAATTAAGGCGTCATTTTGCTGCACCAAGAAGAGTGGCACGAATTGTTGGATTATCAGGTCTAGGTAAGACAAGACTGGCTCTCGAGACATTTCGCCCTCCTCAAAACAGCCAAGAGGATCGATATCAATATATTATAAGTAGTCAAGTAGTATATATAGATGCATCAAGTACTAATCAATGTTTATCTGGAATAATAACTAATTGGAGAAATCAAAAGTTAAAAGGAATAATTGTTATTGATAACTGTGAACTTGAATTACATAAAAAATTAGTAAGAGAAGTTGAACATCCTGAAAGTTTATTAAGTATACTTACTCTTGATTATACTCCTGAAAGATTACAAGCTGACTATCCTATAATAGAACTAAAACCGGCATCGGATGAGGTAATAAGAAAATTAATTACGCAAGCATATCAAGGTCTTCCAAGTGAAGATATTAGCAGAATTGTAGAATTTGCACAAGGTTTTCCTCTTATGGCGGTTTTAATTGCAAATGCACGTTTAAATGAACAAACAAGCATAGGAAACCTAGAAGACGATGAGCTAGCTCGAAAGTTACTTTGGGGCAGAAATAGAGAAGATGAAGATTCATTAAAAGTAATAGAAGCTTGTGCAATTTTTGAACATATAGGTTTTTATGATGAGGTGAGTGAACAACGCAAGTTTGTAGCAGAAAAAGTATGTAGAATGGATAGTGATAAGTTTTATGAAATTGCCCAAAAATTTATTTTAAATGGTATTTTGGATAAAAGAGGAAGGTATGTACGTGTAATACCAAGGCCTTTAGCTATTAGATTAGCTGCCAATTGGTGGAAAAAGTGTTCACCTGAGCGTGCAAAACAACTTGTTCTTGAAGATATGCCTAGCGGTATGTCTGAGGCTTTATGTGATCAAATGTCTAAGTTACATTTTCTTAAAGAAGCCCAAGAACTAACTAAAGAGCTTTGCGGAGAAAGAGCCCCTTTTGGCCAAGCGGAAGTACTCAATTCAGAAGAGGGTTCCAGACTCTTCCGCTCCCTTGTAGATGTGGATCCTCAAACAACAGTTAATGCACTTACAAATGCTTTTAAAGGTTCATCAATAGAAGATTTGTTAAAAGTAGGTCCTGGTAGACGCAATTTAGTATGGGCTCTTGAAAAACTATGTTTTTGGCAAGATACTTTTATTAGTGCAGCACGCTTTTTACTTGATCTTGCAGTTGCTGAAAATGAGACCTGGGGAAATAATGCTACCAACCAGTTCTTGCAACTATTCCATGTGTTTCTATCAGGAACGCAAGCACCTCCTATTATGAGAATTGAAATTATTGAGTACGCATTAAATATAGGCAAATTAGAATATCGCACTATTGCGGTAGAAGCTTTAGGACATGTTATTAGAGGTCATCATTTTAGCAGAATGGTTGGTGCTGAAATCCAGGGAAGCAGGGCTCCCCAAGATGAATGGAAACCTAATACATGGGAAGAGGTGTTTGATTATTGGAGAAAAGGACTAGATTATCTAACCCAAATTGCAACTGGTAGTGATGAACTAGCAAATCTAGCTCAGGTAGAAATTGCGGAAGGAATAAGAAGCCTTGTTCAATATGGGTTGATTGATGAGCTTGACCATTCACTAAAACTTGTCGGTGATAAACTTAATTATTTATGGCCAGGAGCACTTGAAGCTATTCAAGATGTTATTGAGTACGATGGACCCAAAATTCCTGAAATAGGACAAAAGCGTTTAATGGAATGGCTAGAACTATTTAAACCAAGAACTTTTGCTGACAAATTAAAGTTGGTTATTAGTATTCCATCATGGGATAACGTCAAAGATGAAAATGGAAAATATATTGACATTTCTGAAATTGAAGCTATTGAATTTGCTAAAGCGTGTATTCAGAAAATGCCAGAATTATATGAACATATAAATATAGTATTTAGTGGTGAACAAAGAAAAGGATATATTTTCGGTTATACTATAGGTCAACTAATAGAAAATCATAGGATTTTTATTGATAAATGTTTATGTGCATTAAAAGAAGTAACTAATCCTAACGCTATTGTTTTAGCAGGATATTTGTTTTCAATAAAAGATAAGTATCAAACTATTGTATTTGAGACATTAGAAAGGATTGCACAAGACGATGAATTACTTATTCATTTAATTGATGTAACTACGCTTATTAAACCGGAAAAAAGAGATTTAGAAAGGCTGTTACTTTTAGTTGATAACGAGAAAATTCACATAAAATATCTACGTTCCTTTTCGTATGGGAGAGTATTGTCTCATTTATCCCTGCAAGTTGTTATTTGGTTTTCTGATAATATATTAAAATATGGGCCAGAAGGTTATCTAGTTGCCCTAAGTATATTGTATATGTATTGTTATAATGAGGAACAAAAATACACATTATGTACCGATCAACTAAAGAAAATAGTAAGTGCACCAGGCTTAATAAGCCATTTGCATTCTTATTCAAATATGGATAGTCATCAATGGGGAACAACTGTATTAAAGCTTCTAGGAAATTCAGAACATGATATCATATTTGCAAAAAACATTGCAAACAACATAATTGAAGCATGTGTATCAAGAAATTATGAATACACTTTGAATCATGACATAAAACCAATAATAGCGATGCTATTAACAAATTATAGAAATGATATATGGAAAATATTTAGTGACGCTTTATTAACTGAAGATCCAATAATGAGGATTCATATAACATCTTTATTTGGTGTAGATACTGACTTCAAAGGCAATTATCAAGGTGTTATGCATATATTATCAAATGAATTTTTAATGAATTGGTGTGACGAAAATGTGGACAAAGCCCCACAAATAATTTGTATGTTAATACCGATTATAATTAAAAATGGTGATGGAAATAGTTTTCACCCTGTGATACAGTATCTAATAGATAAATATGGAAATAACGAAAACGTTTTGATAAACATATATAGAAACTTGGGGCCTTCTTCGTGGTCAGGTTCAGTCATTCCTTTTTATGAACAACAAATTAATGTATTAAATGAGCTAATAACGCATACTAATTTAAAGGTACGGGATTGGGCAAAAAGAATTATAGGGGATCTAAGGGTAAGCATTGAAAAGGAAAGGCAAAAAGAAGATGAGGAAAGTATTGGTATATATTGATACTTTGATAAATACTTTAAAAACCTTTATGACGGATTTTGTGCCCGTGGATATCCTTTTTTTAAGTGAGCACAATAACCAGTTAATGAATAATTTGATTAAAGACCTTGAATTTGAACAACAAAAGAAGACTACTTGATGAGGTAATGAAATGGCTGGGATAATACTGTTGTCAGGAATCGTAGGCTTGGACACCAATCTTGTGGATAGAATCTGGAACGGATTTGTAGCTCAACATGAGACAGTCGCTACAGCAGTATATTAACCATTATATATTGGTGGAATGAACTTTATTTCGGTGGCCGATCTTGATACAGTGTTTTACAAAGCTTTTGATCGAGAGGTAAAGCGTGAATATTGGATGTCAATAAAGGAAATGGCGTTTTCTAGGCATAAAGATCTATGCTTGAGTTGCTGGGAATGATTCACAAAGATCCCCGATAAGGGGAAGCATTGGGCTAAAACAGGATAAACATACATAACGGTCAAGTATTTGTTTTTGAATCTGTAGCCTACTGAATTATTTTGCTTTGTAAATTGCATAGAGAAATAATTGGTGAAGATTTTTAAATTTAAATAACTGAAGGAGATAGTCCATAATTTTACCTCTAATAAAAGTAATTTCTTCGTAAAACCTTATATCTTTTTCCATTTGCTAATTCAGTTTTTCAACCTTGTTTTACCAATAATAATACAGCTTTACTACACTGTAGAACATCTTAGGAAGCAATTTTTCTGCACATTAATTCTAGGCAGTTTCAAAATAGCGTATCAAATATTTCTGCAAACCAATTTTTCTCTTCACAAAAGCACCCTCTAATACCAATGAAAAGAGGAACTTTTATGAATGCTGTTATAACAGATAATTCAAACGCTGAATATGCTATTTCTTCCAAAATCAATACTTTTTTTGCTGAGTTTTCAATCAGCAAGCTTTTGAAGAAGTCCAACTTCTATAAAGAAGGCGGTATACAGTGTGTTGTAGTACTTGAGGAAATATTTGGATTAGTTTTCTCCGGAAAGAACTTGTTCCGTACCTTGAAAATGAATCCCTGCGATCTTTCCTTTAAGAAAAATACTGCATATCGATTCCTTAACTCCAGTACCTATAATTGGAGTAGACTACTATTGCTGCTGACTACACACATAATCGAAGTTATTAATCGGTTAACCTCTGAAGATAGAGCAACAGTACTCATTGTGGATGATTCTTTGTATGACCGAAGTCGTAGCAAAAAAGTTGAACTTCTATCACGAGTATTTGACCACACATCTCGTAAATTCATTAAAGGTTTTAAAATGCTCACCATTGGCTGGTCAGACGGAACTACATTTCTCCCTGTTGCCTTTTCCCTTTTGAGTTCAAGGCAAGAGAAAAAAATATTGTGTCCTGCTGATACCAAAGTGGATAAGCGCTCTGCTGGTTATAAAAAGAGGATTGAGGCAACCACAAAATCTACCGAAACACTACTCAATCTTCTGAATTCCGTAAAAGGATTACCAGCAAAGTATCTCCTGTTTGACAGTTGGTTTGCCTTCCCCAAATTGATTGCAGAGGTTGTAAAACGTAATCTTGATGTCATTTGCATGTTAAAACGTAGCTCAAAGATACACTATCTCTACCAAGGTGAATGGATGAACCTTAATTGCTATTCCAGCAGGTTATTGTGTTGAAGTATATCAACACGATAATTTTGAAGGCAACGTCTGGACATTTTCTAACAGTGTTTCTAATTTGAATGATTATGGATGCAATGATACCATTTCTTCGATAGTAGTTTATTATGGAGGATCTGCAAAAGATGGGGTTACATTCTACACAGATACAAACTACATTAAAAATCCTGTCGTTCTAGATGTAGGTAAATATACAGTAGATCAGCTTATAGCAGCAGGGATAAAAAATGATGATATTTCTTCAATTGCACTTACCCCAGGTTATTTCGTTACAGTATATGAACATAACAACTGGGAAGGAAATAGCAGATTTTTTATGATAAGTGAATACAACTTGGATAGAATTGGATGGAATGATACTATATCTTCGGTTGAAATTACAAAGTATGGAATGTAAAATCCTTATAAAAAAACAGATTTAAAAAATTAACGGTGAGATCCCTTATTTAGTTTTTTTATGCTAACACCATAATATTACGGATTAGGGTTCTCACCTTATGTTATATGCTTGTCGATCAGACTAGTATATAGGTGAGTTTGAGTACTTGTTAACAATTCTTATTCGGATTGTATTTGCTTTCCCATCCTATGAAATGCCGAAATTTGCTTCCAACCTGGAGGGAGTGCTGGTTTAATCCCAGCCTCTGGTTTAAAATTCAAAGACCACATAATAAATGGCTGTGACTTATAGTACACCAGTAATCTATTGGAGGAAATTGACATTATACCATCTTGCCCTTTTTATTGCTAGGATAAACAAAGAAATTAGGGTTTAAAAGCCACTACATAGATTCTTAAAAATGGCTTTGCCAGCCCTTCGAAAAATGGGAAAGAATTTGTTTGCCCGGGATTCCACTTAGTGAGCAGCTTCATAGAAACATTTATCCACTAACTTGAATCAGGCGTATATTATTCGGAAAAAGTATCCGATAAACTTCTTATCAAGAAACTATAAGATGAGTTGATACCGTGGAACCAAAAAACAATTCTTCAAGAAACTCGTTTTCAAATTCAACAGTTTTAATTTTAAAACCATATACACCGAATTTTTCTATTTCTATAGATAAGGGGAAATCTCCCCACTTCTTTTCTTGAAGTTCATCTGTTATAACAGCAGTAATTCCAACTCTTTGAATACTATTTGTAAACTTGTCATCTCCATGTCCATATGTTGTTATTGTAAATTTCCTATTATCTTGAAACATCTTTATTATATTTTTTCTCAATTCCTTATAACTTCCGCTTTTATTAGCACAAATAATTACTGTATTTTGATCAAAATATTTATCGACTACACTAATGTCGCCTGTTTTCAACACTTCTGAAAATCCTGTTGCATATTTTGTATCTACCGTCTTTTGTACAATATACAAGTATATAGTGATACAACTCAATATAAAAACACTTGCAATAATTATAATAATTTTACGCTTTTTCATTAATTCGCCTCCTCATTTTGGAACGAATGCTTCTCCAAGACTATCTGAATTCCGCATAATATTTGTTTCATAGCTACGAAGTTAAATACCTAGCGATGTACCATTGTATCAAACTTTTATATCTTCTTCAAAGGTTTTTGTATCTAAATTCCTGTACTATAAATTGCAAGTTAAAGTGACGGTAAAATTTTGGTAAACTTGTATAATGCAAACTATTGGCACTATTGTTCGGGATGTCAAGGGCGAGCATAGCTCGTTCATCGTAGGCAAAGCCGGAGACCCTTTACATCCATTGCACTATCATCCTTTTGTTCCCGGTCTGTTATGACAGACCGGCTGCCTTCTGGCGAGGACAGGGCTTGGGACAGAGTCCCAAGGTTTTAACTTGCAGCCATATCAATTGCAGACTTATATGCTAATATTCGTCTTGGATAGTTATTTATCCATGTTTCTATCCATTTTATCGTCTTTTTACTTATTCTCCCTATATCTGTTCCTTTTGGTATAAATCGGCGTATTAGCTTGTTTGTATTTTCGTTTGTGCCTCTTTCCCAGGAGCTATATGGATGTGCATAATATAGTTTCACCCTTTTATCTTTTCCAGCCCTCACAGACCGTTCTATGCCTTCATAATCAAGAAATTCACTACCATTATCCACTGTTATTGTTTTGAATTTATCCTTAAATGATTTACCATATTTCTTCTCCAAACAATCTAGTGCTGCTACTACTGATTCTTGTGTCTTTGATGGCATTTTGATTATTATTTCCTCGCGTATACTTCTCTCACTTAAAACCAGTAATACTGCACCTTTCCCTTCACGTTTTCCAACAACACAGTCCATTTCCCAATGTCCATATTCCTCGCGCTTATCAATCTCTGTAGGCCTTTTCTTCAATGCTTGTTCCTTTAAGATTTTTATGCGGTATCTTTATTTTCTTATAGTCTCTCTTTTTGCCAGCTTTTTTCACTGGAAGATCTATATTTGTAAGGTTTAAGAACACATCTCCTCGATCTATATAGTTATATACTGTCTTTGTACATATTTGGGTCTCAAACTCTAAGCCTTTCGCTTCTATCTCTCCTATCACTGCATCTGGGGAATACTTTTCTTTTACAATCTTTTTTTCTATGTGTTTGACTAATTTGTGGTCTTTACCTATCTTTAATCCAGGTCCTTTGTTCCTTGCATTCTCATAATATATTCGTTGCCCTACATCTGCACAATATTCTTCTCTGTAAGTCAAATCAGAGTTCACAAGCTTTATCTTTCCCCTCGATATTTCTCTTTCTATTGTTCTGATACCTCTTTGCATGCGCTGTGCTATTTCATAAGGTTTTAATCCCTCTTTTAACAATATTTCAATACTATATCTTTCTCTTGCTTTTAGGTGTTTATATTTTTTTGTTTTTGCGGTATTATTAATCTGGCTCATGGTTTTCTCCTTTGTTTGTTTTTCGTGGTTGCTAAACATTATACAATGGATTTTACCATGAGTCTCAATTTTTTGCTTCTTCCGTCACTTTATTTTACAACTTACCCTAAATTCCTGTACCTGTTTTATACTTCGCAATTTTCCAAATGATATTTACCAGTTAACATTTAAATCAATATCTATTATATCAAATGTACAAAAACAAACATAAGTTCAGTTTTTTGTTCTCTCTTTTACTTTATAGTTATAATAAACAAGTTGAATTTATATAAAAAGGAAGCAGTTGCACTTTAAGTAGTCCAACTGCTTCCTTGGTATAGTTCTTAAATTTTCAGATCATCCACCGGTAATTATGAGCCCAATAGTTTTTTTCGCATTAGTGTATAATCAGCTGAATCGACTTTAGAATCATCGTTCATATCTCCTGCTTCCATTCCATTAATTGAAGGGAAACTAGAAATTATGTGCAGTAAGTATCTCCGCATTAGTGTATAATCCCCCGAATCAAAAACTTTATCGCCATTAACGTCACCAAGAACAAACCCTTTTGGATCATACATTACATACAATTTAGGATCAGCTGGCTCTACCACATTATAATTGTAAACAAATAGCATTTTATCTTCAATAGCTCCAATATCTAAACAATTATATTCTACGCCCGGTAAAATATAGTCCTTTTTGGTCCAACTATCCTGAGCAGGATCAAATTCAAGCATATATGAATCAAATTCCCCTGTACGGGATTTAGTTGAATACCTGTCTTTTACAGAAAAATAGATTTTATTATCTATAGATACGGGAGTAGTATTGGTAAGTAAATAAGGCGTACCATTCGTTCTCTCAATCCATGAATCATTGGATGGGTCATATTCCCATAATGAATTTAGATAGTTGTAACTTTTGTTTGCATAAGTACAGCCACCAAATACATAAACTTTGTTGTTAGCTGATGCTAATTCATAGTTATTCAAGCATGTTGTTGCGAAAGGTCCTGTATAATCTTTTTTAGGTGTAAACACATTTAAATCAGGGTTATATTCAACTAGTGATGATTGGGACATAAAGTATATTTTGCCAGCAGCAGCAGTACAACTCTCGAAACTGCCCATTAAGCTTGTTGCATTATTACGGCTCCATATACCATTTTCGGAGTTATACTCATTTACAGCAACTTTATTAGTACCATCTTCATATACTTTACCAACAGCATATAATTTATTATTAATCACAAATGCTTTTGGATCTTCAAGCTCGTCAGCTAAAGTTCCATTTGTCCATGTATTGGTCTGTAAATTCAACATATCAACTTGGTTTGTAAACTCAGGCGCTTGATTTCCATAAACTAATCCGCCGATAACAAATAAATTATCGTTAAACGATGTATATGCTGCATATGGTCTACCCTGTGTCATACTCTTATAAATACTCCAAGGTGCTGTTTGTGAAGCCTGTCTGGTGTATGGAATAGATATTTGAGCTGAACCTCCATCAACGTATAGGGGGAACGATTGTTCACTTGGTAATATTTCCTTACCTGCTACATTGTCAATTAATTTAAAGCCGGATATTTTACCTTTTACTCCATCGCCTTTGCTGTCAGTCACAATAAGATGCCATATAAGATTTTTATCTAAAGTTTTTATATCAATAAAGTCTGTAAGATCCAAATCAATTGTTGCATCAC
Source organism: Acetivibrio cellulolyticus CD2 (assembly GCF_000179595.2). NCBI lineage: Bacteria > Bacillati > Bacillota > Clostridia > Acetivibrionales > Acetivibrionaceae > Acetivibrio > Acetivibrio cellulolyticus. The sequence goes on from NZ_JH556659.1 coordinate 368,523, forward strand.
ATGTAGTACTGCTGGAACCATCAAAAGCACAATCACCTACAAAAGTTTTATCTTCCTTGACAAAAGTTATATTTGAATCATTTGTAGTAGAGTAACCAAGTTTAATGCTTAATTGACTTTTTTGGCTATGGTTTAAAGTAAATTCTGCCATTAGTTTAGGGGTATAATTTTCTTTAGTTGTACACCATAATACTTGATTTTCCCAAAAAGCAGGTACTCTGTTGGAATTATTAATACCGGGTATAGGTGATACTTTATTTAGAGCGTCATATGCTATCCAGAGATAGCCGCCATCAACACTTGTTCCACCTGAATTTGCAATTTTGAAGGCACCTTTTTCTCCATCATCTTTAATATTATCCATATTTATATCAAACCATTTAGTATCATCATAACCCACAATAGTTGCTATATGACCTGTATTTGAGTTGCCTTGGCACTTATAATTTATGGGACCTGTGTATGTTCCGGTTTGTACCAAACCATTGGGATCAAACTTAAAAGTAAGTACATATCCATTGGTTAGTAATTTTTTTATTGGAATTAAATCGGGATCATTCTCATTTGAAATAGGAGTATCTGTTCCGTCGCTAAAATCCAAAAAACCATATTTATCAACTTTGTAATTCATAGACTTCTTCCAAAGGTCAGAAGTTGTGGGCAGTTCGTAGGTAAAGTTTGGATCTGTTTCATACCCTTCATATGGGAAATCGCTCCATGGCAGTGCACCTTGACTTTTCATAAACGCTAATGCTGTAGAAGCATCACTTCCTTCAGTGGCACCTCTACTTCCACTTATCATATTATAAGTTAATTTAGGCGAAAATATTTTTGTATAATCGCAAGTATCTTTTACATTCCACCCCTTTTGCATAGCATACATATGTGTAAACTGATAGTATGTTGTAGCAAATGAAGCACATGTGCCAATTCCTTGATTTCCAATAGGAGGGAATGCATCTAATTCGCTGTTGTCTACTATGCTTGGAAGTATTTGTGATTGAACTCCATCACTGGAGGCATTACTGATTTCCTGGCCAAAAGGCACACTTAAGCTCGTACTAAGCGGAGGAAGATTTGCATTTTGCCTCGCTGCATTTACTCTTTCAAGTCCAAGTGAATTAAATTTGATTCCATCCGAATATGGCTGTTCAGATGCAAATCCTGTTATACCTGCTGATGATAACACTACTGCTGAACTGCACAATCCAAGAAGTACTTTTTTAACATAGCGTTTACCCTTTTTCATAATAATATCTCCTCTCAAAAAGATTAATTTGATTGCTAAACTTCATACTTAAAAATGAGCACATTCAATCTGCTTTCATTTTCTGTAGGTTATCATAAGACACGTTTTAAAACTTAAAATTAAATTTAATTTTAAGTTAAATATGTCGTTTAAATCCTTTTATTGCTGAGTTTGCGGTTTTTAAAAATAATTTATTTTTAAAATAAAGAGTTTCCACCGAATTGTTTATCGTTTTGTCATTTTTATGAAGTTATATTGACAAAAGTATTTATTTGGTATATAGTTTTCTTAAACAGGAACACTAAGTGCGGAGGGAAAATATGGACATAACAGAACTGCTAACACAATTTAATCTTACAAGACAAGAAGCATCTATATATCAGGTTTTACTTTCAGAAGGAGACTTGAATGGATACGAAGTCGCGAAAATAACAGGTATTTCGCGGTCCAATACATATACATCTTTGGCAGCATTGGTTGAAAAAGGCGGGGCGTTTATTATAGAAGGTTCAACTACCAGGTATACACCTGTTCCGGTTGAAGAGTTTTGCGATAATAAAATAAGAAAGCTTAAGGAAGCGAAACAGGATTTGATTAGGAACATTCCTCAAAAGAGAGAGGATATTGAAGGATATATAACAATTAAGGGACAGAAACATATTCTTGATAAAATGAGAAATATGATATCTGAGGCAAAGGAAAGAGTGTACCTGTCGGTGTCAAAGCAAATTCTAGAGATGCTTTTATCCGAAATAAAGGATGCAATTGGTAAAGGTATCAAGGTCGTTCTGATTACCAATGAACAAGTTTGCCTGGAAGGTGCTACTGTACACTTCATAGAGAAATCAGAACAGCAGATAAGACTTATTGCAGACTCAACAAATGTTTTGACTGGAGATATAGATGACGGAGAATATTCAACATGTTTGTATTCCAAGAAGAAAAACCTTATAGATCTATTGAAAAGCTCGCTTAAAAATGAAATTAAGATAATAGAAATTATGAAGGGAAAGAGCGAATTATGAAAAATACTTTTGTTAGTTTGGAGCAATTGAAGGAAATAGTGAAAGAATATCCAACGCCATTTCACTTATATGACGAAAAAGGGATTCGCGAAAATGCCAGGAAGCTAAAGGAGGCATTTTCATGGAACAAAGGATTTAAAGAATATTTTGCGGTAAAGGCGACGCCAAATCCTTCAATACTAAAGGTTCTGAAAGAGGAAGGCTGTGGTGCTGACTGTTCATCCTTTACAGAACTTTTAATGTCTAAAGCTGTAGGGTTTAGCGGCGATGAAATAATGTTTTCATCAAATGCAACTCCTAAAGAGGATTTTATGCTTGCTAGAGAGCTAAACTCTACAATTAATCTTGATGATTTTACACATATTGATTTTCTTGAAAAGGTAGCAGGCATTCCTGAAACAATCAGTTGCCGCTTTAATCCTGGTGGGGACTTTGTTATCGATAATCAAATAATGGATACTCCTAAGGATGCTAAATATGGTTTTACGCGTGAACAGATGACGGAAGGCTACAAGAAATTAATAAGTAAAGGTGTCAAGCATTTTGGGATGCATGCCTTTTTGGCAAGTAATACCGTAGCAAATGAGTATTATCCTGTTCTTGCAAGAACACTTTTTAAGACAGCAGTAGAGCTTAAAGAAGAAACAGGTGCACATATTGCATTTATAAACCTTTCGGGAGGTGTTGGAATTCCATATCGTCCAGAACAACAGCCTGTGGACATCCATTCTATAGGTGAAGAAATCAGAAAAGCATTTGAAGAAATCTTAGTTCCGGCTGGAATGGGTGATGTTGCAATATATACAGAGTTGGGAAGGTTTATGCTTGGACCTTATGGTTGCTTAGTGTCAACAGCTATTCACGAAAAGCATATACATAAGGAATATATAGGACTTGACGCATGCGCAGCAAACCTTATGCGTCCGGCTATGTATGGGGCATACCATCACATTACTGTGATGGGGAAAGAAAATAGGCCTTGTGATCATAAGTATGACATAACCGGAGGCTTGTGTGAGAATAACGATAAGTTTGCGATTGACCGTATGCTGCCTAAAATTGATATTGGGGATTTGATTGTTTTACATGATACAGGCGCACATGGTTTTGCGATGGGCTACAATTATAATGGAAAACTGCGGTCGGCAGAATTACTCCTGAGGGAAGATGGAGGGGTTGAACTAATCCGTCGTGCAGAGACGCCGGCTGACTATTTTGCAACGTTGAACTTTAATGGACAATTTAATGAAGTCCTAAAATTATAAGTTGAAAGGGTGACCGGTATGGACTATATAGCAAATAAGATATCTGAAAGGCTTGGAGGATTGAGCTTTGGCAAGGATACAGGGACCTATAAATTTGCAGTAATTAAAGAAGCTAAAGCAAAGGCCCGGAGGCTTAACCCTGATATTGCATTAATCGATATGGGGGTTGGCGAACCGGATATGCCTGCAAATCCAGGAGTGGTTGAGGTGTTATCCAAAGAAGCCGGGAAGGCAGAAAACAGGTTCTATTCCGATAATGGAATCCAGGAGTTTTATGAGGCTGCTGCTGTGTATTTACAAAAGGTTTATGGTGTAAATCACATCGATCCGGCAAAAAATATATTGCATGGAATTGGATCAAAGCCTATTCTGGCTTTGTTGCCATCTTGTTTTATAAATCATGGAGATGTGACTCTCGCAACTGTACCAGGTTATCCGGTTATTGCTACATGGACAAAATACCTTGGTGGTGAGGTTTATAACCTTCCACTAAGAGAAGAGAATAGTTTTTATCCTGATCTTGATATGATTCCAACAGATGTACTGTCAAAGGCAAAACTGTTATATATCAATTATCCCAATAATCCGACAGGTCAGGTAGCTACAAAAGAGTTTTACAAAAAGGTCATTGATTTTGCATATAGGCATCAAATAATCGTTGTTGCAGATACAGCTTATGGAGCATTAACTTACGATGGAGAAAAGCCTTTGAGTTTCTTATCGGTTGAAGGCGCGATGAATGTAGGTGTTGAGATTCATTCCCTTTCCAAAGCCTTTAATATGACCGGGTGGAGAATGGCTTTTGTGGCTGGAAACAGTAAAGTTATAAGTGCCTATGGAACTGTTAAGGATAATACTGATTCAGGGCAGTTCAGGGCAATTCAGAAAGCAGGAATATACGCTATGAACCATCCTGAACTTACAGAAGAAACTTGCAGGAAATATTCCAGGAGGTTTGACTTATTGGTAGATGCTTTAAATGATTTAGGGTTTGATGCAAAGAAGCCAAAGGGAACGTTCTATTGCTATGTTAAATGCCCAAAAGGTGCCGGAAATGGCGTTGTATTTGAAACTGCCGGTAAGGTTGCAAAGTATCTGATTGAAAAGGCTTTAGTTTCAGTAGTTCCGTGGGATGATGCGGGTGCGTATTTAAGGTTTTCTGTGACATTTGAAGCCAAAGATGAAAAAGAAGAGAAGGATATAATAGGTGAGATGAAGAAGAGGCTTGGAGCTTTAGAGTTGGTTTTCTGATAGTAAGCGATTTAACACCATATCCAGTCTAAAAACAGCTCTGTAGGTCAAATGTTTGGAGCTATTTCTGATATGCTATTTATGAACGGTTATTGCATAAAATCGGTATATGGAATTGAATGCCATGTACCGATTTTATCATAATTAAAAACATATAAGCTATTTAGTCATCATAAAATATATTATCCAGCGAGCTGTTATAACTACTGAAAAAGGAGTCGTTAAGAGTTATTTGATCAGCGCTGAATTCATAGATTGATATGAGGGAATCTCCAAAGGCTAAACTTGGTCCACCGAATACAACCATACGTGTTATAAGTTCATCTTCACTATCTTTGTCATAATCATAAAATGTATACTGAGGTATTATGCGGGATTCAAAACATATATCCTTCCAACTAAAGGATTCATTATTGTTTTTACAATCATTAATATAACTTTGTAATGCCACCTTTTGTTCTTGGTTTAGAATAATTTTGTTATCATTGCTGCGGCCGTCTATGTTAACTGTCAGAGTATTGCTTTTGTAATCTTTTACAGTGATTTCTTTATGTAGTTCACTATCGGATGACCAGATTTTCTTTAATTCTTCATTTTTATAATTATAATATGAAAGCCACGAAGTAGATCCGTATTTATTTGTGAATTCATAAGTTATGCCTACTAAAAACCCATATTGTTTTTTTACTGAATCTTCTTTAATTAGGAGATTAAAGGTATACTGATTGGATGGAACAATACTCGATATTGCATTTTGGTCTACTCCAAGCATTACTGGTACATCATTATTTTTTACCTTAAGTCTTATATCTCCATCATAATACAATTGAACATCATCACACTCTCCATCGGCATCTAAGTCCATAGAGCTGTGTTGTTGAAGTAGGTTCTTTTCAAAAGAGCAGTAAAGAGTTTTGCCATTCACTTCTTTTAAAAGGCACCTGTCAAAGTAGTTTGTCCAAGAATCGATGCCATACACTTTGTTATCTTTATCAAACCAGAACTGACCATCTTTGGTATTAAGACAAATATCCTTATATCCATCAAAACATAGTTTAAGGTCATAAGTATTGCCAACAGTGCTTTCTGGGCCTATTGCTGCATTTCTTTTGAGCATTTCAATAACCCTTGACGTAAAATACTGAGTTGTACCATAACTCCCGCCATTTAGCCACTTGACTTTAAGGATTGGATTTTCGCTTGCCAGCAAATCCTTAATACTACTCTTTAGGTTAATATCATCTTGTAATTCAGTTTGCATTGAGGGTGTAGACTTATTGCTTGTAACACTTTGGCTTTCGCAGCTTACCATTATAGTCAGAACTATATAAACACAAATTAAGAGAATTAACTTTTTCATGACTTATACTTTGCTCCTTTATTTACTTATACAAATCTAGAAAGTTTACTTCCTTTACATCAATCCGGTACATAGATATAGTTCGTAATAGAAGCGGCTGGCTGGAGATAAACTAATAAGAATTTGCCTCTAAAATTGTACTATATTTACACCTATCATACAACCAGAAATGTTACAAAAATCCACAGAAAGCATAAATTGATATGATTCTATATGCAATAGCAAATTAATTTGAGCGCATTTTACTAAATTATTTGACATGCTAAATAGGTTCTACTGTGGTGATGCTAACCTGACTGCAATAGGCAAAGTGAAAATAAATGCTTTGGGAAAGTTGAGTTAATGAGTAGTGATTTTGATTGAATAGTAGATATGATTATGATACTATAAATTAATAAAAGGGGAAACAAGAGATATTAAGGGGTATTAAGGGGTATAATAATGAAAAGAGGTATCTATTATAATTACATAAGTGAAAAATTGATGGTATTAATGTACAACATAAAACAGAATGGAAAATTAAATCTAAATGACTTAAATATACATGTAGAGAGCCTTTTTACGTACTTACTCAACGTGATTTTTAACTATGAATTGATTAATATGAATTCTGTACAGCAGAATGTTGAATCTATTGATTTAAGAGATGATGTAAATAAGGTAATAGTGCAGGTATCATCAACTAGTACTAAACAAAAAATTGAAAATACCTTAATAAAAGAATCATTACAAGAATACTCCAAATTAAATTACAGGATTAAATTTATGCTTATAACAGATGATGCTGGAAAGTTAAAAGATAAAAAGTTTGATAATAAGCATAATATTTTTTTTGAGCCTGAAGGAGATATTATTGATATTAATGATATCTTAAGAACTATTTTAAATATGACTATAGATAAACAAAAGATTGTTTTTGATTTTATAAAGAAAGAATTGGGAGAAGAATCAGATATTGTGAAAATTGATTCTAATCTTGCTACAATTATAAATATATTAGCTAATGAAAGTTTGGACGAAATTGATAATAAGATTGAACTGCATGAATTCAATATTGATAAAAAGATTGAGTTTAACAACTTAAAAACAGTTAAAGATACTATTAATGATTATAAAGTTTTTTATGGTAGGTTGGACGAAAAATATAGAGAATTCGATAAACAGGGTGTAAATAAGAGTTTATCTGTATTCCAGAAAGTTAAAAATATTTATGTTACTCTAGTGTCAGAACAAAAGTATAATGAAGATCAGGTGTTTTTGAAGGTTATAGAAAGGGTAGTTGAGATTATACAATGTAGTAGAAATTATGTGGAGATTCCATTTGAAGAATTGGAGATGTATGTAAGTATTGTGGTTGTAGATGCTTTTATACGGTGCAAAATTTTTAGAAATCCAGAGGGGTATAGTTATGTTATTACCTGATAATATTAATCCGGAGTTAAGTATATATTACAATGGGGCTATTGTTATTAAGGAACTTAAAAGCAAGCAATCACAAAACATAATGGAATTGTATCAAAGAGTTAAAAAAGTTAATGATATGTCTTTTTCAACATTTGTTCTAAGTTTGGATTGGCTTTATTTGATAGATGTTGCGTTTATAAACAAAGATGGGGAGGTGGAACTGTGTTCTTGAAGAGATTGATAATATCAGGTGCTAAAGGGGTTATAAGAGAAATAAAGTTCCATCAGGGCATAAATCTAATTGTTGATGAGACGCCAACTACAGATGTGCAATTGACAGGAAATAATGTTGGAAAAACGACAGTACTTAAATTGATTGATTTCTGCTTAGGTGCGGATAAAACAACTATTTACACTGATACAGAGAATAAAAAAGAAGAATATATTTTGGTAAAGGATTTTCTAATAAATAATAATGTTTTAGTAACACTATTATTAGGTGAGGGTCTACATATTAATGATACTGGGGATATATTGGTAGAGAGAAACTTTCTAACTGGAAATAAGTCTATTAGAAGAATAAATGGAAAGCAATATGCTGAAAAGGATTTTGAAACTAAATTACTTGAATTGATTATTCCGGAACATAAGGGTGAAGAAAAGCCAACTTTCAGACAAATTATTTCGCATAATATTAGATACAGGGATGAAAATATTAATAACACCTTGAAAACATTAAATCACTTTACGACTGATATAGAGTATGAGACATTGTATTTATTTTTGTTAGGCTGTCCGTTTGATAAAGGTGCACAGAAGCAGGTAATTACAAAGAAAATAAAGCAGGAAAAAGTTTACAAGGAAAGATTGGAAAAAACTCAAACAAAAAATGCTTATGAAATAGCTCTTTCGATGATAGAAGAGGATATAGAAAAATTAAATAAGAAAAAATCAAGTTTAAACATTAATGAAAATTTTGAGAAAGATATACAGGAACTAAATAACATAAAATATGGAATAAACAAAAGTAGTGCTATTGTTAGTAAGTTGGAAATTCGCAAGGATTTAATAATAGAAGCTAAAAAAGAATTGGAAGAGAATGTTTCCAATATAGATATAAATCAACTAAGATTGATTTACAATCAGGCAAAAAGCAATATCGAAGGTATTCAGAAAACTTTTGAAGATATGGTTAGCTATCATAACAATATGCTTCTTGAAAAGATAAGATTTATTGCCCAAGATTTACCTAGATTAGAAGAAGAAATTAATGATAATAAACTCAAGTTAAAAAGTCTATTAATAAAAGAAAAAGAGTTTTCACAAAGGGTTACAAAAGGAGATTCTTTTAAAGAATTTGAACAATTTGTAATAGAATTAAATGAAAAGTATAGAGAAAAAGGGGAGATGGAAAGTATACTTTCTCAAATAAGGGAGGCAGAAGAAAATCTGGATAAGTACCAGGAAGAATTGGATGCAATAGAAGATGACTTGTTTACAGATATATTTGAAGACAAATTAATGAGTCAAATTAAAAAATTCAATCGATATTTTTCTGCCATTTCCGAGGAGTTATATGGGGAAAAATATGCTTTAAAGTATGATAAAACAGTTAAAAAAAGTGGAGAACAAATATTTAAATTCAGTTCTTTTAATGCAAATATGAGTTCAGGGAAAAAGCAAGGTGAAATATTATGTTTTGACTTGGCTTATACGATGTTTGCAGATGAAGAGGGAATATCTTGCCTGCATTTTTTATTAAATGACAAGAAGGAGCTTATGCATGATAATCAGTTATTAAAGGTTTCTGAGTTCATTAAAAACAAAGACATTCAATTGGTTGTATCTATTTTAAAGGATAAGCTTCCAGAAGAGTTAAATTCAAACGAAAACATTGTTTTAAGGTTGTCTCAGTATGAGAAATTATTCAGGATTGAGAGTTAAGGAATAGCTGAAGTTGTTTTTGTATTATTCCTAAGCATATAGAGTGGGGTTTCTAACACTACTGGCTATTCAAATGGTATTAGTATATATTATCGGTACATGGAATTTAATAATCATGTACCGATTTTAGCTAACAAGGGGATTTTTGAATGAATGTTTTATCAGCAGAGAAAATATCAAAAAGCTACAGTGAAAAGATATTGTTTATGAGATATCAGTCAGTATAAATGATGGAGAGAAGCTTGGACTGATAGGTATCAACAGAACAGGAAAATCGTCACTGTCAAAAAAAACCTCTAAAACTCGTCGAAAAGTGGCGAGTTTTTTGTTGAGTAAATTCTTGAAATTTTTTTAATTAACCCCAAATTTTAGTTTATTTTTTTCGTATTATTATTACAATTTAATTTTTATATTATTTTGAAAGGATGATTAGGATGAGAAAGAAAATCAAAGTGTTTCTGCCCGAGTTAAATGTCATGGAACTGCTCAGGTTGCGTGACCGTTTACAGATATGTTAATATCTTTCCGAAGAGAGTTTTAGGAGGGATATGGAAAGAACTTTGAGTTTTTACGTTAAATGCACCACCATTTAACCTCAAAGTTCCAACACACTGTAAAATGATAATAGCATATATTGGCCGAAATGTTAAGGACTATCGTAAAAATTTTTTGTTGTATCTGGAGAAAACAAAGTTCTTCTGCCCTGTATGTGGTAATAATACAGAATTTCATGATCGCTACGACAGACATGTACATATAGATGATAAAATTGAATGGATAGTAATTCAGCGTGTAATATGTGTTGGATGTGGTAAAACTCATGCAATACTTCCGGATTTTATCAGACCCTACAAGCATTACTCTACAGCAGATATTGAGTTCGTACTCCGGGATGTTGAGGAAGGAACTACATATGAACAGGTGGAGGCAACAGCAAGTATCTCAACAGTGAAAAGATGGTTTAAAGAGTTTAAACAACGAGGTTGTCAAGC
>NZ_JH556659.1:379112-379600 GCF_000179595.2 Acetivibrio cellulolyticus CD2
GTGGAGAACAAATATTTAAATTCAGTTCTTTTAATGCAAATATGAGTTCAGGGAAAAAGCAAGGTGAAATATTATGTTTTGACTTGGCTTATACGATGTTTGCAGATGAAGTAGGGAATATCTTGCCTGCATTTTTTATTAAATGACAAGAAGGAGCTTATGCATGATAATCAGTTATTAAAGGTTTCTGAGTTCATTAAAAACAAAGACATTCAATTGGTTGTATCTATTTTAAAGGATAAGCTTCCAGAAGAGTTAAATTCAAACGAAAACATTGTTTTAAGGTTGTCTCAGTATGAGAAATTATTCAGGATTGAGAGTTAAGGAATAGCTGAAGTTGTTTTTGTATTATTCCTAAGCATATAGAGTGGGGTTTCTAACACTACTGGCTATTCAAATGGTATTAGTATATATTATCGGTACATGGAATTTAATAATCATGTACCGATTTTAGCTAACAAGGGGATTTTTGAATGAATGTTTTATCA
>NZ_JH556659.1:379610-380123 GCF_000179595.2 Acetivibrio cellulolyticus CD2
ATGATGATGACATTCCTACAGTTACAGCTGTAGCAAATGATTCTAAAGCTACATTGAATGTGGTTCAGGCAACATATTTGCCGGGAACTGCAAAAGTATATGTAAAAGCAGAAGATGGTACATCAAATATTTATAAGATACATTTTGTTGTTAAAGATTAAAAGATTATAAAGCTGAAAAGAGGCATGTAGGTTTCCGGCATGCCTCTATATTTTTGCTCTTATAAAGGGAGTGTAATGTGCTTTTAATTTTGACTTGGCGTATACGATGTTTGCAGCATATAGAGTGGGTTTTCTAACACCACTGGCTATTCAAATGGTATTAGTATATAATATCGGTACATGGAATTTAATAACCATGTACCGATTTTGGCTAACGAGGGGATTTTTGAATGAATGTTTTGTCTGCAGAGAAAATATCAAAAAGCTACAGTGAAAAGATATTGTTTAATGATATATCAGTCAGTATCAATGATGGAGAGAAGCTTGGGCTGATAGGTATCAACGGAACAGG
>NZ_JH556659.1:380223-414915 GCF_000179595.2 Acetivibrio cellulolyticus CD2
TCGCAACACCTGAAGAATGTGCAGATGCTTTTCTTTGGGAGGATACAAGGAAAGTAGATAACACTGGCTGCATAAAACTTAATGGTTATGAATATGAAGCTGGAATAGAATATATAGGTAAAAAGGTTGATGTAAGATACGACCCTTTTGATATGGGGCTTGTGGAAATATGGTATAGCGGAGAACGCAAGAAGAAAGTAAGCCCGCTTACGATTGGAGAATACTGTGGAAAGGTACAAAAGTCAAGTTCGACAGTAAAGACGACACACTCAAGACTGCTTAAGGTATATGAGCAGGAAAACGCAAAGCGTCAGAAACAACGAATTGGAGTACTTTCCTTCAGGAGCATGAAGGGAGGTTCGGATAATGTTTGAACAATACTTTAACCTGACAAGAATACCATTTAGCAGGGATATACCAGAAGAAGAACTGTACAGTACTCCGAGTATAGAAGAATTATGTGAAAGATTGCAGTATGCAGCAAGAAATAGGTTGTTTGCAGTTATAACCGGTGATGTTGGAACAGGAAAAACAACAGCGCTAAGAAAGTTAGTAGATAGCCTTGATATCAATCGTTACAAGGTAATGTACATAAGTGATTCATCTTTAACACCAAGAAATTTCTACTGGGAGGTATTAAACCAACTAGGTTGCGAAGCAAAATTTTACAGAGGAGATGCAAAACGTCAGTTAACCCGTGAGCTATCGAACCTCATAGAAACACAAAAGAGGATACCAGTGATAATATCAGACGAAGCACATCTTTTATCAAGAGAAATGCTAGAGGAAGTACGGTTTCTCTTAAACTTTAAGATGGATTCATACAATCCAATGAGTTTAATTCTAGCGGGACAGAGTGAACTTAGAGATGTTCTGAAAAAACAGATATATGAGGCAATATGCCAAAGGATAGATATACGTTATCACCTTACCCCTTACGATCGGCAACAAACCGGAGAATACATCAAAAAGCATCTTGAATATGCAGGAGAAACCAGGGATATATTTACCGAGAAGGCTATTGGCGAAATTTATGACTATTCTCATGGAGTAGCAAGGAAAATCAATAAAGTATGTATAGCCTGCCTGATGCACGCAGCACAAAGGCAAACAAAGTTGATAGATGATCATGTAGTAAGGCTCATAATTGAAGATGAATTCAATTGGTAATTAATTACCCTGTTCGGTGAAGTATCGGACAGGGTTAATGAGCAAAATATACGGACACAAAATTTGGGCAAAGAGCGGTCAAACAGACCGAGCAGCGACAATCAAAGGGTTGTTGGTATTATGTACAGTTATGTCGATAATACTGACATGTATGTGCAGTGTATATGCAGCACCAAGGGGTAAAGAAGATAAAGAAAAATGCGAGGTTGAACAGCTCAAACACCACAAAGTGCCTAAAGCGCTTGGACAGAAGGATATTAAGTTTATAGATCTTAGAGATACACATTGGGCATACATTGCTATATCAGATCTTTATGACCGGGGAATTATTATCGGATATTCAGATAACTCATTCAGACCAAATGAGCAGGTTACAAGATCACAGTTTGCTGCAATGTTGGTAAAGACACTTGGGTTGGATACAGAAAGCAAGACTCAAACTTTTAAAGATGTTCCTAAAAAAGCTTGGGATTTTAAGGCAGTAGAAGCTGCAAAGTCATACCTTACAGGCTACAAGAAAGCTGATGGAGAACTCTACTTCTATGGTAACAGGAATGCTGTTCGTGAGGATATGGCTGTTGCATTGGTAAAAGCACTTGAATTGACAGTGGTAAGTGATGATGGCAAATTAGAAGAAATATATGATGATTATGAAAGTATTTCTGAAAACCTTAGGGATTTTGTTTATACTGCTTATAAAGAAGGAATTATGTTTGGAGCTGATGGAAAATTCAATCCTCAGGGTTCTTTGACAAGAGCAGAAGCAGCTGCGCTTTTAGAGAAGGTTATTGAGAAAACAGAAAAGGTTGTTATTGGAGACACTAGCGATGAGGACAAAGTTGTATTAGACGAAGATTCAGATGTAACACTTAGCGTTCTTAAATATGATGGCAAGAATGTTGAAGAGTTTGATGAAGATTATACATACTATGTAGTAGAACTTGAGGATGAAGATGACATCCCTACCGTTACAGCTAAAGCAACTGATTCTGATGCTACAGTTACTATAACTCAGGCAACAGATATACCAGGAACAGCAAAAGTAGTTGTAACTGCTAAGGATGGTGAAACAACAAGGGTATATAAAATACGTTTCTTAGTTGAAGATGCAAGTACAGATGTAACACTTAAAGAGCTTAAATACGATAATAAGAATGTTGAAGGTTTTGATAAAGATGATACTTATTACATAGTAGAACTTGAAAATGATGATGACATTCCTACAGTTACAGCAACAGCAACAGATGCTGATGCTACGGTTATTATAACTCAGGGAGATGCTATACCAGGATATGCAAAGATAATTGTAGTGGCAGAAGATGGTGTGACAAGAAATGTCTATTATATTAAATTTACAGTTAAGAGTAGTTCAGATGCAACAATTAAAGGTCTTAAGTATGATAATAAGAGTGTTGCAAACTTTGATGCAGCTACAAAATATTATACAGTAGAACTTGAAAATGATGATGACATTCCTACAGTTACAGCTGTAGCAAATGATTCTAAAGCTACATTGAATGTGGTTCAGGCAACATATTTGCCGGGAACTGCAAAAGTATATGTAAAAGCAGAAGATGGTACATCAAATATTTATAAGATACATTTTGTTGTTAAAGATTAAAAGATTATAAAGCTGAAAAGAGGCATGTAGGTTTCCGGCATGCCTCTATATTTTTGCTCTTATAAAGGGAGTGTAATGTGCTTTTAATTTTGACTTGGCGTATACGATGTTTGCAGCATATAGAGTGGGTTTTCTAACACCACTGGCTATTCAAATGGTATTAGTATATAATATCGGTACATGGAATTTAATAACCATGTACCGATTTTGGCTAACGAGGGGATTTTTGAATGAATGTTTTGTCTGCAGAGAAAATATCAAAAAGCTACAGTGAAAAGATATTGTTTAATGATATATCAGTCAGTATCAATGATGGAGAGAAGCTTGGGCTGATAGGTATCAACGGAACAGGAAAATCCACCCTGCTAAAGGTTATTGCAGGGGTTGAAACCACAGATACAGGCAGAATCATATATAGAAACGGTATAAAAATAGAGTATTTGGATCAAAATCCACACTTCGAGGATGGAACAACTGTACTTGAACAGGTCTTTAAGGGGAATTCACCTGTAATGAAGCTGCTTAGGGAGTATGAATCCGTCCTTCAGAAGGTAGATGCTAATCCTGATGACTTAAGGCTTGAAAAGGAATTGATTACATTAACTCAGAGAATGGACAGTATGGAGGCCTGGACAATTGAGGCAGAGGCGAAAAGCGTCCTCACTAAGCTTGGAATATCCGACTTTTATGCTGATGTGGGCAAATTATCCGGTGGACAGCGGAAAAGAGTAGCAATGGCAAGTACATTAATATCTCCTTCGGACTTATTGATTCTCGATGAACCTACCAATCATATCGATAATGATACAGTAGACTGGCTGGAGAAATACCTTGAAAAAAGAAAAGGTGCACTGCTTATGGTGACACATGACAGGTACTTCCTTGACAGGGTTGCAAACAGAATTATAGAAATTGATGAAGGTAAGCTCTTCAGCTATCAGGCGAATTATACAAAGTATCTGGAAATGAAGGCTGAAAGAGAGGAAATTGAGGAAGCATCCGAAAGAAAACGCCAGGGACTTATACGTAATGAATTGAAGTGGATACGCAGGGGCGCGCAGGCTCGTTCTACCAAGCAGAAGGCGAGGATAGAGCGTTTTGAAAAACTTGTAGATCAACAGGGACCCGCGGATAAGGAAAGTGTTGAAATACAGGTGGGCTTTTCACGCCTTGGCAGAAAGATTATTGAAATAGAAAATGTCAGCAAAAGTTTTCCGGGCAAAGAGGTAATAAAGGATTTCAGCTATACTCTCCTTAGGGATGACAGGGTTGGAATTATTGGACCTAATGGAAGCGGAAAATCAACTCTTATGAAAATTGCTGCCGGAAAGTTAAACCCGGATTGCGGCAAGGTTGATATCGGCGAAACAGTCAAAATAGGCTTCTTTTCTCAGGAAAATGAGGATATGAATGAGAATTTAAGAGTTATAGAATATATCAGAGAGAAAGCTGAATTTTTGAACACCCCGGACGGTACAATAAGTGCTTCCCAGATGCTTGAGAGATTTTTGTTTCCGCCAAGCGTGCAGTGGACACCCATTTCGAAGCTTTCCGGAGGGGAAAAAAGACGGTTATATCTCCTTCACATACTTATGGGGGCACCAAATGTTTTAATGCTGGACGAGCCTACAAATGACCTGGATATTCAGACGTTGACTATTTTGGAAAGCTACCTGGACGAATTCTCGGGAGCGGTGGTTGTTGTATCACATGATAGATATTTCCTCGATAGGGTGGTTGACGGAATATTTGCCTTTGAAGGCAATGGTGTAATTACTCAGTATGTTGGAAACTATAGTGATTATAGCGAGTATATCGAACAGCGTGAAAGCTTGTTGGAAGTCAGTACATCAAAAGCTCCGAAGGATAAAGTCAGCGAAAAAGCAGAAAATAAAAAGGATAGGCCGTTGAGGTTTTCATATAAAGAGCAAAAGGAATTTGACGAAATCGATGGAGTTATTGCAAAACTTGAGCAGGATATTAAACAGGTAGATAAACAGATGAGTGAATCCTCCAGTAATTTTGAGCTGCTTCAGAAGCTTATAGAAGAAAAGGAACAGCTTGAAAAAAAGCTGGATGATGCGATAGAACGTTGGACTTACTTGAGTGAACGTGCCGAAGAAATTGAAAAGAGTAAAAAAGGAGAATAAAAATGACTGAATCGTTTGAAAATATGGGCTTGAATCCAACCCTCGTGACTGCACTGAAAAAAGAAAACATTACAATACCTACGGATATACAGCAAAGGGTTATACCTGAAGCCTTAAAAAACAAGGACATTGTTGCACAATCGGGAACAGGTACGGGAAAAACTCTTGCCTACCTGCTGCCTCTATTTGAAAAGGTTAATGCTGAGCTTAAGGAGATGCAGGCGATCATACTTTGTCCGACCCATGAACTGGCAGTACAGATCATGAGGCAGATTGAGCGTTTGTCTCAAAATTCTGACATTAAGATTAAGGGAACAACTATTATAGGAAATGTGAATATAGACAGGCAAATCGAAAAGCTCAAGGAGAAGCCGCATATTATTGTAGGTACTCCCGGCAGGATATTGGAACTTATTAAAAAGCGGAAGATATCAGCACACACTATTAAAACAATTATCATCGATGAGGCTGACCGTTTAATGGATGAGAATAATACAGAATTTGTGAAAGCAGTGATAAAGAGCACACTAAAAGAGCGTCAGGTTATGGCGTATTCTGCAACTATTCCAAAGCGTGTGGAAACCGGGATCATAGAACAAATGAAAGAAGCACAGGTTATACGTGTTGAGGAAAAACTCTCAGTGCCTGATACTATTTCGCATATGTGTTTTCTGGCAGAGAAGAGAGATAAAATTGAAGTGTTGAGGAAACTGGTAAGAATTTTAGAGCCCCAAAAGGCTATTGTATTTGTAAACAACCAGGGCAACGAAATTGAAATTTTCACCTCCAAACTTAAGTATCATGGTCTAGGTGTTGAGGGCATTCATGGTACAACCCATAAGTTGGAAAGAAAAAAGGCAATGGAGGAGTTTAAATCCGGAAAGATCCAACTCTTGATTGCTTCGGACATCGCTGCGAGAGGCCTTCATATTGAAGGTGTCACACATATATTCAATATTGATATTCCTGAGGATGTAAAGGCTTACGTCCATAGAGTCGGCAGAAGCGGTAGAAATGGAAACACTGGAATGGCAGTATCCATTGCTACAAAAAGGGAATTGGAGCTTATTAAAAAGTACGAAAAAGAATTGAGTATACATATCGAGCCAAAGAGTATGTATAAGGGTGCTATTGTTGAGGTCAAAAAGCCTAAGACATTTTGATATTGGCTCTTCGCTGTTTTGTGTTGGCTCTAACAATAAAACAACAAAAAACCCTAATTAAGTCACAAGCCTGTTTTGTGTCAAATGACGCAATTCCTTGGCCTGAGCATTAGAATCTGTTGCCGAAAGCTTGATAATTTGAAGCAAAAATGCCACGGATGGCATTTTTAGCGTCTCGGGACAGGATGTCCCATAGACGCGTGCGAAAATTATCAAGCTGAGGCTACAGATTCTATGCGAAGGTCATGGAATGGAGTCGTTTGACACTAAAACAATAGGTACTACCTTCATGCAGGTTCCCAAACCGCAGTACCACCGAATTTCATTACTTTTGATTTATATCAATTAACCCACATGGAATACAAAAGAGCCTTGACGTTTATAATAAACTAAATGAGAGAGTGTGCATATGAATCTTTTTTTAGCCCCAATACAAGGAATGACAATAGCAGGATACAGGAACGCATTTGCAAGACATTTTGGAAATATTGATGCCTATTATACCCCGTTTATTTCTTCTTCGGAAGTTGATAAAGTCAATAACTTGCTGTTAAAAGACATTCTTCCCGAGTACAATGACCCGGCAGTTAAGCTTGTTCCTCAGCTTCTTGGCAATGATGGAGCTCAATTTAAAGCTTTTGCCTGTGCAATTTCGGACATAGGTTACCATGAAATCAACTGGAACATTGGCTGCCCTTATCCTACAGTAACGAAAAAGAAAAAGGGCTCAGGAATACTGCAACATCCGGACATGATAAAAAAGGTTCTTGATACAGCTTGTTCAGACAGCTCTTATACGGTAACCGTCAAGATGAGGCTTGGCTGGGATAAGCTAGAAGAAGGAATGCGTGTGATGGACGTGCTAAACGACTATCCATTGGGCGGCGTAATAATACATGCCCGTACGGGAATACAGATGTATGAAGGGCATGTAGACTTAGAGGAATTTGAAACGCTTGCTGCCTCCTGCAAACACGAAGTAACCTATAATGGTGATATATTTACTCATGATGATTTTCTGCGCATTAGCTCGCGCCTACCTTTTATAAAGAACTTTATGCTGGGAAGAGGAGCCCTGAGTGATCCGTTTCTTCCAACTGTTATCAAAGGACAAACGGTTTCGGATGCCAATAAGATCAGCATAGTAAGGGAGTTTCACAACGAGATTTTTAACTATTACAAGTGCAAACTTTCAGGAGATAAACATTTATGTGATAAAATGAAGGAGTTCTGGTATTACATGCACGTACATTTGGACAAGGACGGCAAGTACATGAAAAAAATTAAAAAATGCCATAGGACTTCTGAGTATTTGGAATTGGTAAATCAGATCTTTCATTCTAATTCTTAATGAGTGATTTATAAATTATTATAGCTTTTCTTATCAATTAAAATAATTGTCTTAATTTTTGAACCTGAGGAGACGGATGTGCTAAAAAGGAAACCGAGGGATCCAAAAGAAAGCCTTTATGAATAAAAGTATGCTGACGGGTATATTTAGGTTGCGCCTAAAAAAGGGAAGTGAATTATTTATGTCAAAGCTAAAAATTGAACCAATGAAACAACCTGATAGAATTATTAACTATTGGAAAAAAGAGAAATTTGTTGTGTTCTGCATTTTTATTTTTGGGCTGACATTTAATAGTGCAATTGTCTTAGGCCCCATTTATCAAGGCAAACTCATAGATTCCATTGTTGCCGGGAGCAGTCTATCCTCTTTAGTGAGACTTGCAGTTACTTTTGTTGTATTAATCGGAATTATTCAGATTTTGAGGTATTTAAAGCGCTTTTATATAAGGCGTTTTGCCAACAACACCAGTGCTACCATGAGGTTGATGATTTACAACAATATAATGTACAAGAGTGCACCGGAATTAGATGATGAAAATATGGGAAACCTAATGTCAAGAGCTATCTCGGATGTGGATTTATGCGTTGAAGGTATGCGAAAATTTACAACTGAAATCTTTGATACAGGTGTTTTGATGGCATCTTATCTTATATCAATGCTTGTTTATGATGTTAAGGTAACTGTAATTTCCAGTCTCTTTATTCCGATTGCAATGATTCTTGCAGAAAAACTGAAGAGCTTTATTTATAAATATTCTGCCGATTTTCGTGAAAAAAGCGGCTACGTAACCGGAATTACTTATGAATTGATTGAAAATGCAATGCTTTATCGTGCCAATGGCATTGAGGCTAAAAACAGAGAGAATTACAGTGTTGAACTTGAGGAGTTGCAAGATAGGGGAATTAAAGCAAATATTTTGGAAAATTCCATGCAGCCTATTTATAATGTAATTGCAATGCTTGGAGTTATTGTAGTGATTTACCTTGGGGGAACAAAGGTGATTGGCAGTGAATGGACTGTCGGGGTATTTGTGGCCTATATAACCATGTTTGCAGCAATGGCAAATAAGGCAAGTAAGGCTGCAAAACTATTCAATTTAGTACAAAAATCCCAGGTATCGTGGAAACGAATTAAGCCTTATCTTACTGAATACAAGAGTAAAGGGACATCCTTAAATATAGATATGGTAAATACAAGTCTGCAAGTTAAAGATCTTAGCTTTTGCTATCCAACCGGTAACGAAAAAATTATAGAAGATATCAATTTTGAAGCAAAACAGGGAGACATTATAGGTGTAACCGGTTCTATTGCTTCAGGTAAATCTACCCTTGGCTTAGCTTTGCTTGGATTATATCCTTACATGGGCAGTATAAAAATAGATGGCAGGGAGCTTAAAGATTACTCGGAATTTGAGAGAAGTCAGATGATATCCTATTTGGGGCATAAACCGGAGCTTCTTTCAGATACCATTTATAATAACATAACATTAGGAAAGGATCAGGACATAACTGCAGTGCTTGCGGATGTATGTTTTGATACTGATATTGCGGCTATGCCTGACGGACAGAAAACACTGGTTGGTAACGCAGGTGTTCGCTTAAGCGGCGGCCAGCAGGCAAGAATTGCACTTGCGAGGACTTTGATAAATAAAAGCAAAATTATAATTATGGATGATCCGTTTTCAGCAGTAGACATGAAAACTGAGGAAAAAATAATAGAAAACCTAAGAAAACGGTATCAGAGTAGCATCATTATAATAATTTCACATCGTTTGGCTATATTTAATAAGGTTAACAAGATTGTACTGCTAAAAAGTGATAAAAGTGCTGATTACGGGACACATAACGAGTTAATGAAAAGTTCCGGGCTTTATGCTGAAATATTTAACCTGCAATGTTCGGAGTGTGATGATAATGCTGAAAAATAATTTAGTGAAGATATCTATTATAAATGTGGCAAAGAAAAACATAAAAATCTGTGCATTGCTGATTTTTGTTGTTTGTGGGGTTATTATTACCAGTTTGCTTCCTCCTCAAATATTGAAACAGGTTATTGACCGCAATCTTGTACCCAAAAGCAGTGATGGGCTGATGAGTGCTGCGGCTTTTTATATGGGCGTTTTATTTCTTATAGGTATTTTTGATTTTTTGAAAGAAGCTGTATTGACGATTTTAGGTCAAAAAATTACAACGGAAATTCGTACTGAAATGATGAGAAAACTTGAAAAAATAAATGCGTTGTTCTTTTCTTACAATGAATCCGGAGCAGTGGTATCTGGATTTATAAATGATGTTGATGCAATCAACTCACTTTTTACTAGCGGTATTATAGGCATGATTATTGATTGTTTCAAGATCATTGGAATTATATTTTCTATTTGGATGTTCAGTGCAAAGCTCGGAATTGTTACTCTGATTTTACTTCCTATAATTTATGGGATTACAAGGCTTTTTCAAAGGAAAATGCTGAAGGCACAAATTGAAAACCGGATTTTGGTTGGCAAGGTAAATAATCATATATCGGAAAGCTTAAGAAATGTTCGGATGATTAAATCCTATAGCAAGGAAAGCTACATGGAAAAGAACTACACGGACTATTTGATGGATAACTATAAAACCATGGAGAAAGTGAACTTCTATGATTCATCCTTTTCTCCGATCATCCAGATTACCCGTGCTGTTGTTATTAGCATAATTGTAATATTATCATCCGAAAAGTTAAACTATTTTGGTATTTCGTTAGGTATGGTTGCCGCATCTATAGACTTGATTTCCAACCTGTTTACACCGATTGAAAATCTGGGTATGGAACTTCAAAGCATTCAACAGTCGGTAGCAGGCATGCATAGGGTAAACGATTTTTACAGTGAGCCGGAGGATGACAGCAAGAGTAATGGGCTGAAAGCGGAGGAAATTATTCAGGAACGAGATAATATAAGGCTTTCGTTTAATGACATAACCTTTAATTACGAGGAAGGGTCGGATATCTTACAAAACGTTAACCTTTCAATAAACCCAAAAGAGAAAGTTACATTTGTGGGGAGAACGGGAGTAGGCAAATCTACGCTATTTAAATTGGTTATGGGCTTACTGAAACCAACTAAAGGTAATATTACAATAAACGGAATTGACGTTTATAGTATACCGAACAGTGAAAAACGTAAGATATTTGGTTATGTAGATCAAAACTTCCATTTGATAAGAGGAACTGTAGCAGAACAAATAAGTCTGAAAGATGAGAACATTACAAGAAAGCAGATTGAAAATGCTCTGGAGTTTGTGGGAATGACAGAATATGTGGCAGCGTTGGAAAATGGATATGACACTGAGGTGAAAAATGATGCTCTTTTTTCGCAGGGTCAAAAACAACTGCTTGCCATTGCCAGAGCTATTGCTACAAATCCTCCTATTCTACTGCTTGATGAAATAACAGCAAATTTAGACTCTATTACGGAAGATAAAGTCCTGTCTGTATTGCAAAAGGCAAGCAGCACTCATACTGTATTAGCCATATCTCATAGGTTATCTTCGATGATTGCCAGTGATATTGTGGTCATTTTGGAAGATGGTAAGGTTAAAAATGCAGGTTCACCGGAAATGCTTCTACAGAATGATGAATGGTATCGCAGCCACATTACGCTGGAAAAATTGACATGGAGTTGATAACAAGATTACTAAAAAATAACTCACCAATTGACATTTTAATTTGCGTATTAAGGAATAGCTGAAATGAAGATAATATAAGTAGTGAGGAAAACAATAGTGACATTGATAATTCCCCAAATATCGTATATAATTAAGCCAAAGAACGTAATAGGAGCATTAATATGTCAGTAAAAATATCGTGAATTTATCAATTCTAATACTGGAGGAGACATGAGAAATTTTAGTAAAGAAATGGCTCAAAAAATACTCATGAACAAGATTGATACAAAATCGTTGGCTCTTCAGTATCCTGAGTTTAAGGATATGGTTATAAAAGACTTTTCCCAAATAAAAGAAGGAAGCAGTTTTGATGAAGTCAGGTTGCGTATAGATAAATACAAGGCTAAGGCCAGTTTTGCGGTGAAAAGGATACACGAAAGCGGTTTTAATGAGATGACTGTGAATTCTTTTCTTCCAGATATAATAAAAGCCCGCATTGCACTTGATACCTTGGAACAGCTAAATTTATCAGCCCAGGCAGGAAAGTCTTATGGAAAGGTAAGATTTAATCTATGGGATGGTTGGATTCTTCAAAAGGTTTTATTTAAGAAAGGTTTTGAAAGAAAACCTGTATCTTTGTTATTGTTTAAACTCGTCTGGCCTTTTATTACAAATAAAAAGATACTTTTGCCCATGGTAAATAAAAAGGGAATTTACTGCTTTTACTCAAAAAAGCTTTTAAAGGAACTAGCAAATTTAATTGGTGATTTAAAATGCATTGAAATAGGTGCCGGGGACGGCACTTTGACACGCTTTCTAAAAGCTTATGGGGTTTCTTGCTTGGCAACAGATGATTATAGTTGGAATAACTACATTCAATACCCGGATTATGTTGAAAAAATAGATGCAAAGGAAGCACTTAATAAGTATAAACCAGATGTAGTAATTTGTTCGTGGGCTCCGCCGGGTAATGCCTTTGAGAAAACCGTTTTTAAAACTGAATCTGTAAAGCTTTATATAGCTATTGGGACAAAAAATCATGCCTTGACGGGCAATTACGAGGCGTATCAAAATCAGGATACGTTCGATATGGAATTAAGTCAGCAATTATCATCTCTTGTGCTTCCACAGTCAAAGGATAATGCAGTTTATATCTTTAAAAGGAAAGTTACTTTGTAAGAATTATTCAATGAAGATATTTATGAATTTGCTGTGTCAGATGATTGTATATGTCTTGATTAATTTAAAATATTGTGTTATACTTATATAGTTAGAAACTATATATTAAATAGGATTGTTTTTCTGAATACAACTCTCTTTGGTTTTTTTGGAGTGAGAAGTAAGGAATTATATGATCCAAATAAATTAAGGAGGTATATAGATATGGCAGATAAAGTTTTAACTTGTAAGGATTGTGGAGCAGAATTTGTTTTTAATGAAAGTGAACAAGCTTTCTACAAAGAAAAGGGATTCGATAATGAACCACAAAGATGCCCTGATTGTAGAAAAGCAAGGAAGCAACAGAGAAACAACAATAATAATAGAGGCGGCGGAAGAGGCGGCTTCGGTGGCGGTAACAGATGGTAAATAAGAGGAGAGCTTAATGCTCTCCTTTTTTGATTTAGCCTCTTGGAGTGAAATGAAAGAGGCAAAAACTTAGGGACTCGATGTCCCGGAGTTTTTATTGAGTGAATTTGCGAAGCTAATGTCCTGAAACCTCGGGAGCTAAATGTCCCCGAGGTTTTGATTTTTTGATGAAAAATGTACAAAGTTTTAAGTATAAAATAAAAATGGTACTTTTTAAAAGTTAAATATTGTTGTATAATAAACTCATAAAATATAGATAAGAGATAATATCTCAATAGTTGTATTTTGTTTAGGGGAGAAATTTGTATGTCAAAAGTAAAGAAAGTCTATGTTAATACTAATGAGAAGATGTGCCAATTCAAATTAAATCAGGAAGCTTACAATCTAATTGATGGAATCAATAAGCCGTACAAAAGAATTGCAGTTGTTTGCATCGGGACAGACCGCTCAACAGGAGATAGTTTTGGGCCTTTAGTTGGATTTATGTTGTCTAAGTACAAAATGTACGATTTTGATGTGTATGGTACTATTGAAGAGCCCGTACATGCTATGAATCTGGCTGAAACAATTGGCAAAATCGATCTTCCAAATACTCTTGTCATTGCTGTTGACGCATCTGTAGGAAATCTAGAACATATCGGACATATCGGATTGAGCGATGGATCAATCAAACCTGGAAGTGGAGTAGGTAAGGATTTGCCTGCGGTTGGAGATGTTTCTTTTTCAGGTGTTGTGACATTAGGAGGTATTATGCCTCAGGTTATGCTTCAAAATACAAGTCTCGGATTAGTGTACAAAATGGCTGATATCGCAGCTAAGTCAATTAAGCATGTCCTATATAAGCAACAGTTGGAACCGCAAAAGAGCAAAAAAATAGGCGAGTTTGCAACAGCGTAATCATTTATTTTGTCTAAATTTTTAAAATTATATGGAATAAATAACAAAGAGGAAGTCTATAGACTTCCTCTTTGTTATTTATGATTATGTTCCATTATTGATTTGATTAGGATATTTAAAGGTTTGTGAAACATTTAGAATTTACTGATACATATACGTATGCACTATTTTAAGAAAATAACGGACAAACCATTATTTTCCTAAAATAGTTTTTTTGTTCTTGTAATTAATTTAAGAGCAATTTAAGTTTTTGGATTTAAACTAAACTTAATCACTGAGAAGGAGGGCTAACAGAATGAAAAAAATAAAAACAAAACCAGTGAAAATTTTAGTAGCTACTTTGATTATAGCAATAACTACCGGTGGATACCTTGCTGCAGATAGGTTTCTGATAGAGCATGTTGAAGTTGATAATGTACCAAATTTGACCAATATATCAAATGCCCAGAGCTTAAATGATGATTCAACATCAAATGATAAATCAACTTCAGAGAGCGCTGACAATAATTCTGACTCTACTACATCGGATGATTGGAACTATAAAAGCAATGATGTTTCTCTCTCAGTTAAGGAGGTTTCCACCGGCAGCGGCAATAACAAGGTAACATATTTTGTTGCGGACATTCAATTGTCGAATGCTACCGAGTTAAAGAGCGCATTTGCTAAAAATAAATTTGGAAGAAATATAATTCAAGACACTTCGATTATTGCTGAAAATAATGGTGCAGTTTTTGCAGTAAATGGCGATTATTACGGTTTTCGAACCGATGGTATTGTAATCCGTAACGGTGTTATTTACCGTGATGAACCGGCTCGTACAGGTCTTGCATTTTATAAGGATGGCTCTATGAAGATTTACGATGAGACAAAAACGAGTGCACAAGAACTATTAGATGCAGGGGTTTGGAATACACTGTCTTTTGGGCCGGCATTGCTTATAGATTCCATGATGCCTTCCGATATTTCAGAAACTGAAGTTGATACAAACTTTGGGAATCACTCCATTCAGGGTGCTAATCCAAGAACTGGGATAGGAATTATCGATGAAAATCACTTTGTAGTTGTAGTAGTTGATGGACGTAGCAAAGGTTACAGTAAAGGAGTCACCCTGACGGAGTTTTCACAAATATTCAAAGATCTGGGATGCACAGACGCATATAACCTTGATGGGGGCGGTTCATCCACAATGTATTTCAACGGTCGTGTGGTTAATAACCCTCAAGGTAAGAATCGTGAGCGTGGTGTAAGTGATATTTTATATATAGCAGGTTAAGGAGATGAGGTTATGAGGATTTTAATTCCTGCATATGAACCTGGAGAAAAATTAATTCAATTGATTAAGGATATACAAAAGAACTGCAGAATGGAAATACTAATTATTGATGACGGAAGCGGGAAGGTCTACTCATCTATATTTAAACAAGCGGAGATTTTAGGAGCTACAGTGCTCTATCATCCCAAGAATTTAGGGAAGGGAAAGGCTTTAAAGACTGGCTTCCAGTATCTTATGAATATAGGTGAAACTGAAGGAGTTGTATGTGCTGATTGTGACGGTCAGCACGCAGTAGAAGATATATGTAAAGTGGCTAAAGAGACCCAGCTGAATGATAATGCTGCTGTTTTAGGCGTAAGGCAGTTTACGGGTAAGGTTCCGCTAAGAAGCAGATTAGGGAATTCTGTCACTAGAGCAGTATTTTCACTTTGTGCAGGTTATCAAATTTATGATACTCAAACTGGACTTAGAGGCTATCCGGCAGCAATGCTGCCATGGCTCTGCCAAATAGAGGGGAGCAGATTTGAATATGAGATAAATATCTTGTTAAAGCTAAAGCCTTCAGGGTATTCGGTTAGGGAAATATTTATTGAAACCATTTATGAAAAGGGAAACAAAAGTTCTCATTTCAGGCCTCTAGTGGATTCTTACAGAGTTTATCTACCGTTTGTAAAATATACTGCATCTTCGCTTCTTGCTGCTTTATTGGATTTTGGATTATTGCTTCTTTTTAAAAGCCTTTTCGGTCAACTTTGGTTAGCGGTTTTACTTTCAAGAGGAATGAGCTCGGTATTTAATTATAGCTGCAACAAAAATTTTGTTTTTGATGGTAAGCATAAGAGTAGTGAATCAGCACCAAAATATTTTATATTGGTATTTGTAAATATGATACTAAATTACATTTTGTTGAGTACAATTCTATTCTCTGGGGTGTCATTAGCCTTTGCAAAAATTGTTACCGAGATGATATTGTTTTCATTTAGTTATGTAATGCAGAAAAAAGTAGTGTTTGCACACTAAACAGGAAATACTGATTATAGCTAGGAGGATAAAATTATGAATAAGAAATCCCTATGTTTAAAAATATGTGCGTTGCTTTTGTGTGCAGGTTTGTTGGTATCCTGCGATGGAAAACCCATATCTTCGGCAAATGCAACTTCCCCGGATGCAACTAGTACAACCGGTAGTACAGATAGTACTGGTGTAACTTCAAAACCTGTTACGGTTGATATGGTTGAATACGATGATGATGATTACTATAGCAGCTGGGAAGCACAAAATCCCAATTATATTAAACTTAACGGAGATAGCGCCAGCTTAACTGGTTCAGGTGCACAGATTGATGGAAGTACGATTAATATAACAGCAGCAGGTACCTATGTTATCAGCGGAAAATTAGATAATGGTCAGATTGTCATTAATTCTGAGGAAAAGGGTGCCGTCAAACTGGTTTTAAACGGAATGGAAATAAACTGTACCGACAATGCACCGATTTATGTAAAAAATGCAGAGAAAACTATTTTGATGCTGCAAGATGGAACGCAGAACCTTTTAACAGATGGAGCGAACTATTCTTTAGCTGATGCTGAAAGTGATGAGCCAAGTGCAGCAATCTTCAGTAAAGATGACCTTACTATAAATGGAACAGGAACTCTTACTGTTAAAGCAAATTATAAAGACGGAATTTCATGTAAAGATGATTTGAAAATTACCGGTGGCAATATTAATGTTACTAGTGTTGATGATGGTTTAGTAGGACGTGATATGGTAGCAGTTAAAGATGGAAATATAACTGTTCAAGCTGGTGGAGACGGTTTAAAATCGACAAATGATACAGATGCTGATAAAGGCTTTGTAGCTGTAGAGAAAGGAACATTTGATATAGTTGCCGGTGCAGACGGAATTCAGGCTGAAACATCCGCATTGATTGTTGATGGAGATTTCAAAATTACAACCAATGGAGGAAGTGGAAACAGTGTTGCTAAAACCGGTGATAAAATGGGAGGTCCATGGGGAAAACAGGAGCGAAGTACGACAGCTGTCAGTGATAATACAGAATCTCAAAGTGCAAAAGGAATTAAAGTAGCTTCAGATATTACAATAGAGGGAGGAAAGTTTTCAATAGATTCTTCAGATGATGCGATACACAGTGGTGTAAGTGCTAATATTGCAAGTGCGGATATTGAGATTAGCGCAGGTGATGATGGAATTCATGCGGATTCCTCTATTGAAATAAAAAGTGGAAAAATAGATATTGCAAAAAGTTATGAAGGAATAGAGAGCACGCTGGTAACAATCCAAGATGGTAATATTAATATAGTGGCAAGTGATGATGGAATTAATATTGCCGGGGGCAACGACGGGTCATCAATGGATGGACGCCCTGATCAGGAGAATATGAGCTCTTCAGGAAACTATAAGTTAACTATAAATGGAGGATATGTGTCAGTAGATGCAGGAGGAGATGGGCTTGATTCAAACGGTTCAATTTATATGACAGCCGGTACAGTAATTGTGAACGGACCGACGAATGATGGAAACGGTGCATTAGATTACAATGGAGTATTTGACATCACTGGTGGAACAATGATTGCTGCTGGAAGTTCAGGAATGGCACAAGCGCCTTCTGATTCATCAACACAGTATTCTGTTGCAATGACTTATTCAACCGCACAGCAGGCAGGTACATTATTTAACATTCAAGACAGTAATGGCAATACAATTGTGATTTTTACTCCCAAAAAGCAATATCAATCCGTCATTATTAGTTCACCTGAGCTCAAAAAGGATACAGCTTACTCAATATACACAGGTGGAACTTCAACAGGGAATGCAGTAGATGGGCTATATACAGGCGGATCGTATAGTGGAACAAAGGTAGTTGACTTTACTATCTCCAAGATTACAACATGGATGTCTGAATCTGGTGAAACAACAGGTGGCAACGGAATGGGAGGACCAGGTGGTGGACATGGAGGTGGTCCTGGAGGTGGCCCTGGCGGAAGACGTGGAGGTCTACAGTAAAGCTAATTATAGTAAATTCAGATTGTAAAACCAATAGAAATAATAGCTATAAAGCAAGCCACCGGGTACCTGATTTCAGATATCCGGTGACTTGTGTTGTTATATTCTATCCTTGAGGATTTTTTGTAGTAAATTGTAATTACTTCAGTGCGGAATTACCCCTTTCACCCGTACGAATCCGAACAGCATCCTGAACGTCAATGATAAATATTTTTCCGTCGCCGACTTCGCCTGTTTGAGCAACTTTGCAAATTTTATTAATAACTGTTTCTACCTGTTCGTCCTGAACAACAATCTCCAACTTTACTTTGGGTAGAAACTTAAAATCTACTTCAGATCCCCTTATAAATTCCTTCCAGCCCTTTTGATTTCCGCATCCCATGATTTCGCTGATGCTTAAACCATTAATATTCGTTAAACAGAGGGCTTCTTGAATATCTTGAAGTTTTTCAGGTCTTATAAAAGCTTCTATTTTTTTCATAATAATCAACTCCTCGCAATTTAAATTAATAATCCATACCATGGAAAGCTGGGTATGCAGATTCACCATGTTCGGAGGCATCAAGGCCTCGTTCTTCTTCTTTTGGAGTGACTTTGAGGTTCCCTGTAAACAATTTGGCAACTGCAATTGCAATTAGTGTACCTACAATAGCTACTACTATAGTGATGGCTATACTTGCAAGCTGGGTGGCAAATAGTTTCCATTCACCAAAGATCAGACCATTCCATTTTGCTACAGAGTTTAGTGAAGTTTGTGCAAAAATACCGGTTGCAATACCACCCCAAATTCCTCCTATGCCATGGCAGCCAAAAGCGTCAAGAGCGTCATCATATCCGAGCTTTGGCTTGATATAGGTGATGAAAAAGTAGCAAATTGGGCTTACCAAAGCACCTATAATAATTGCTGCCCAGACTGGAACGAATCCTGCTCCGGGAGTTATTGCGACAAGACCTACAACAAGACCAGTGGAAGCTCCAACGAGGGTTGGTTTGCCAGTGGACAACTTTTCAAGTAATAGCCATGAGAGCATAGCAGCAGCGGCTGAGGTATTTGTTGTCATAAAAGCTCGTACTGCCAGCTCGTTTGCCGCGCAAGCGCTACCGGCATTAAATCCGAACCATCCGAACCATAAGATAGCTGCTCCAAGGAGTACAAACGGTACATTATGAGGATGGTAGGTTGCCTTGCCGTGGTTTTTACGTTTACCTACAAATAATGAAAGTACAAGGGCACTGACTCCTGAACTTATGTGTACTACATTTCCGCCGGCAAAGTCTATTGAACCGATCTTCTGTAGGAAGCCGCCTCCCCATACCATATGAGCCAATGGGTAATAGACAATTATTGACCATACAGCAACAAAGGCAAAGAGCGACGAAAAGCGTATTCTTTCAGTTACTGCACCGGTAATAAGTGCAGGGGTTATAATTGCAAACATCATTTGAAAAATAGCGAAACAAAGGTTTGGTATAGTTGCTGCATAGGGACCTGGTGCTGCATCGACGCCAGATAAGCCAAACCATTTTAAGTTTCCGATTATACCGCCGATATCACCGCTAAAGGACAGTGAGTATCCGATTAATACCCAGAGTATTGATGCAAGCCCCATAATAAAAACAGAGGACATTATTGTGTTTACTACATTTTTACGTTTTACAAGACCTCCGTAAAAGAATGCCAGTCCTGGAGTCATAAAAAGGACTAATGCAGATGATATAAGCATCCATGATATATCGCCAGAATTTAAAGCGTTCATAGTGATCCCTCCTATAAATTAAATAGATATTATTTACTGATGGATATAAAATGTGATTTTGCAACTTTGCAAGATCGGACTTTCAAAAAAGATACGCGTAATGTAGATGGTGATTTAAAGAGTTTTAAAGAGTTTTAAAGAGCAAATGCCGGCTGAATCTATAAAACCAGTAAAGAAAAAGGGCCTAAGTCTGTTACACAATTAGTGTAATCAAGATCTAGACCCCTTTGCCATCTACGAGTATTTTTGAATTTATGAATTAAGTGTACCATATAACTTGCAAAAATGCAATATGGAAATATAAAAAATTATCATTAATTAGTAAACGTACTATATATATATATTTATTGCACTACTTGATTATGCAGCCCAGGACTATTTGGGTCAAATAAAACTTAGCCCGTGAAATTATTGCTAAAGTCATATTTTAAGCTCTCCTAACCTGGTAAAGGTGTGTTGATTTTATTTGGACAAATGAATATAATGATGTTGAAGGACTGCAAAATCGTAAAAGATATCATGGGAAGTGAAAAAGTTGGAAAAGATTAAGACAAATGCAATGAGGATTCTTGACAAGGCACAAATAAAGTATAATACATATGCATACGATCACAGTGATGGTTTGATTGATGGCGTTTCAGTGGCAAATAAAATGGGACAGCGTGTTGAATGTGTATATAAAACGTTAGTGACCCAAGGCGCAAGTAGGGAATACTACGTTTTTGTTATTCCTGTTGCGGAAGAACTGAATCTAAAAGCTGCGGCAAGAGCTGTAGGTGAAAAGTCTGTTGAGATGATTAAGGTAGCGGACATCAATAAAGTAACCGGATATATTCGTGGGGGATGTTCTCCAATAGGAATGAAAAAAGAATACAAAACTGTTCTGGATAGCTCTTGTGAAATTTTGGATAAAATCATTGTAAGTGCAGGAAAGATAGGACATCAGATTGAATTGACTCCTGCGGATTTAATAAAGCTAATTAATTGTAAAACAGAAAGTATTGCAATAGAAAGAAACTTGTAGTTAATTTTCTAAATGTAGCTAAAACATCTTATTATAAGGGCTTGTAGGCTGTGTTTTGCTTACAAGTCCTTATTATTTAATTTTAATGGTATGGCTACGGTTTTCTGCTATAAGAAATTTAATTTTATGTCCCTGTTCAGAATACATTTTCTCGTGCTCAGTTACAACGTTTTTATCGAAATTGCTGCCATGCAAGTCTTCAGTTAGAAAGCTGATATTAAAATCACATTGTTCAAAGTACTTTACTGAAGCATTGAATAAGATCTCGTCATCAGTCTTAAACCAAATCTGACCATCCGGAGCTAAAAAAGATTTATACTGGTTTAACTGATTTGGATGGGTAAGGCGTCTGGCCCCAAGAGTATTTTTGTGCCATGGATTACAAAAGTTAATATATATTCTATTAACAACATCATTCTCATTAAGAATCTTATGGATTATCATTATTTCATGGGCCATAAGGCGAATATTATTTGTGCTCAAGTTAACAGAAGCAAATTCTTTCTCTATTTTCTGCTTTGCCAGAATCAGAACCTCATCTTTAATATCTACAGCAATAAAATTTATATCCGGGTTGGAAGACGCAAGTTTGGATATGAAACCTCCTTTGCCGCAGCCTAACTCCAGCCATATTTCGTTGGAATTACCGAATACTGTATGCCATTTTCCTATATTTGCAGTTGGATTTGAAACAAAAAAATCGCATGCCTCAAGTTCAGGTCTTGCCCAGGGTTTCTTTCTTAATCGCATAACGCACCTCACATGATTAATCCTTGGTTCAATTTATTTTAAAATTGTTTACGTAAAAATGCAACTATTTTATCGACTAAAGTAAAAATTGGGACTTGTTCTGTGGAAGGAATGAGAAAGGTTGAGATAAAAGTAATAGAAATAAAGAAGCTGATTGATCAAAATAGCTTTATTGTTAATAAAATATTGACTTATGAAATCCAGAATGATATACTAGAAATTAACGACAAAAGCAGAATGGATAAACCACTACACTTTAATTGTATCACAAAATTAATTGTTTGTCAATAGTATTTTGATAAAAATTTGAAAGGGGTGTTTAAGGTGGAGAATAATTTTTTGCTGATAACCACTGGTATACAAAACAATCTCGCCGTTTCGGAAATTATAAAATGTAATGAATATACGGCCAGATTTGGCCTGATTTTATCAGAAAGTGAGGTAAAGGAACTTGTAGAAACGCGTACCGAAGCACTTAGTCGTAATGGACGTATTGAATTCGGGGGTGGAATTATTGATAAACTGATTAAGGAATTTTGCGATTCTCCTTTCCTTTATCAAGCCAACTATGCAGAAACTATGCATGATTTGATAGAAACGTTTTATTATTTCAAAAATGAATCTCTTGATGGTATAAGTGATGATGAATTGATTTCTTTAATGAAAAAGTATTTTGATCAGAACTGCCGTGGTTCTGTTGAATTACTGCAGAATCGCGAATTAGAAACATTAGCGAGGAATATTCGTTATGGTGTTCATGATTATGAAGATATAGATGACAAAGATGATTATTATGATGAGGAGGATGATGAGGAAGATGAATAACCTTGAAAAAAAATCTCTTATCAAAAGAGAAGATCTAAATGAAGAACACTATTTTCAGTCAATTTTACAGGAAGCACATAGGTTGAATTTGTTATCCGATTCTGAAGTAGAGAATATACAAATGCAAAGTATTAAACTTTTGGCTAGACAAACAGAACGCTACACAAGAGGGGAAAGCAGTTCGGTCAGAGTAGAGAATGCTCAAAGTATTTTTGAATCTATTTTATATAGCATAGGGATATACCTTAAGAGCCTTCCGGATACTGATATAAGTTTAGCGGCAATAAAGCAAAACCCTTTATCTGAGTTGTTTCAAAAGGGCAAAAAGCTTATCGAAAAGAAAGTAAATATCTCGAAACACTTACTGCACTTAATACAGAGTGACCATGTTGAAAATAACAATATTGCGTATAACCAAACAATTGAAGAGGGATTACCTGAATTTTTCTCTACTTATGATGCTGATTTTGCTGCCCATGATACCACCGGGTCTTTAGATTATCCATTAAATATCGATAAAATGGAGTTTGTTGGCATAGAGTATATTTATAATTATCTTCAAAAGCTTTATTGGGAGAATAATTTTTGTAAGAATTTTGCTGAGCATGATATTGACTGTGTATTACGAGGTTATGATGAAAAGTATCAGGATTTGCTTGTTAATATATTCAGGATTGTATTTACGAACGCATTAGGATGTATTATAGCAAATAAAAATATTAATAAACTTGAAATCGGACCTGTAGAGAGGCAGTACCTACAAGAAAAACTGAAAGACTTACCGGAAGATGAGTTGTATGAGGTGTTGAAAAAAACATCTGCAGAGCTTTGCAAGGAGCTTGGTATTGCAAATGAATTTTTATTAGAATATATTTCCCTCACTTTAATAGAGCTTTCTGGTAGATTAAAAAATGCACTGGAAAATGACCAATTGGCATCTATATTTGTGGATCATAAGGAAAAGATTATTAAACCGATTATTCATTTTCTGGATGGCGATAAAATGGAAGATGAGTTGTTTAGGCAATTGGCGACTGAAATTAGAGAGTGCAGGTTTGTAGCAGACAAGATATCAATAATTCAAAAGGAGATCCACAGCATTTCAGATTTGGTTGATATTATGGAAGCAGATTGCTTGTTTGAAAATGAATTTATTGATTTTTTTCAATCATTAGGAGATAATGAACTTGCAATGTTATCCAATTTGCTGCCAATAAATAAAGTGGATTCAACCCTTGCAGAAAGTGAAAAGGAATGGCATGTTAAACTGGATGAGTACTTTAAAGGTATTGATTTGGTTCGAAGGAATAATATAATAGAAAAAGCTGAAAAAATTGAATTGTGCTAGGAATGATGAAAATCCAGATTCGTCTATAATTTCATGGTCTAGCCTATAATCATATGTGAAACGATAAGGTATTGGGGGAATAAATTATGAAGATTAACAAGAAGTATTTAATTACTTTCTTAATACTATTTGCTGTGGAAGTTCTTATTGCTCTATTTGTGCATGATAAAATCATCCGGCCGTTTATTGGTGATGTTTTGGTAATAGTTCTGATGTATACATTTATCAGGGGAATTACACAAAAAGCGATAAAAGGGCTGCCTATTTACCTTTTCCTTTTTGCTGTCATAGTTGAAGTAACTCAGTATTTTCATCTTGTAGACATGTTGGGTTTGAGAGATAATAAACTTCTGTCTACGATTATGGGAACTTCTTTTGATATTAGAGATGTTTTATGTTACTTTGCTGGAACAGTTATTTTGGTTGCATGGGAGAAGATCGAAAGTAGTAGGGAAAAATCTGCTTGAGAGTTAAGTTGTATTGACATAAAGAACTTGAGGCTGCAACATAATTAGTTAATCTGAATACACTATATTAGTAAGGCGTTTAAAGAAAGACATGTACAGATATTTGCCATAAGAAGGCAGATGTAAGTGGACCTTGAGGGCTTTAAGATGTATGAATTTATGAGGTTATCTAAAATATTTGAGACTTCAGAACGTATTGCGTTTGATGATTCGTCTAGAATAATCTTAATGAGTGATTGCCATAGAGGTGACGGAAGTTGGGCTGATAGTTTCTGTAAAAATCAAAACCTTTATTATGCTGCCTTAACCTATTATCATAATAGAAATTACATATATATTGAGCTGGGAGATGGGGATGAACTTTGGGAAAATAAAGAGCCTGGCGAGATAATGCGCCAGCACAGGGATGTTTTTTCGCTGCTTTCAAAATTTATTATTGAAGACAGGGGTTATTTTATTTATGGAAACCATGACATAGTAAAGAAAAACAAGGGGTTTGCTGGTGGTAGTGAATATCAGTATTTTGATGAGCGTGATATAAAGAATGTCTCATTGTTTGAAAATATAAAGTTTCATGAGGGGTTGGTTTTAAAACATAAAGTCACTGGAAAAGAGATTTTTCTGGTGCATGGGCATCAGGTAAATTTTCTGGACGATAGAATGTGGTGGCTAAACAGATTTTTAGTTAGATATCTTTGGAGACCGCTTGAATTATTAGGAGTAAATGACCCAACCAGTGCAGCAAAAAATTATAATAGAAAAGCATTGGTAGAAAACAAATTGATTAATTGGATACAAAGAAAAAATCATATGATTATTGCCGGACACACTCATAGGCCAACGTTTCCCAAAGTAGGTGAGGTACCTTATTTTAATGATGGCAGTTGTGTACATCCATACGGAATAACGGGAATTGAGATTGAAGATGGGAATATTACTCTTGTCGAATGGAGTATTAAGACAAAAAATGACGGGGTATTGTTTGCGGATAGGAGTGAATTGGCAGGACCTGAAAAGCTGAGTGATTACTTTGCCAGAATTGATTAATAGATATTTGCAAGTTGTTATGTTATATTTTCAGCATTCCTTAACATCTACCAGATATAATGCATATGATATTATACAAAAGCTCATTATGAAAGGGGAGCCGATATGTATAATATTAATTACAGGGCAGATGTTATACTAGCTTATGCACGGGGTGATGTGAACGGTGATAAAGTGCCTGATAATGTTTATTTAACGGGTACAAAAACACCCGACAGTCCGTTTGCTCAAAATATAACACTTGTAATACAAGATGGAAAGACCCATATAACTGCAGCTACACCACTAAAAGAAAATGCAGGATATGATCCTTCACTGTTTTTGGGTGACTTTACGGGTGATGGTGTAGAGGATATACTGATTGGTATTGCCTCGGGGGGCAGCGGTGGAACAATGTTTTACTATATTTACTCATATATTAGCAATATACTACGATTGCTGTTTGACTTTAATGTATATAACGAGCAGTTTCAATATGATGTTAATTATAAGGATAATTACAGGGTCGAATTTATCAGCAGATTAAATAAACAGAAATACATTATAGACCTATCCTATAAGGGAGCGGATTATTTAAATGAAATATACGATAGTAACGGCAAACTAAAGGAGCCAATTGAGGGGTTTGTAAACCCTATTAGTGGTTTGTATCCGATAGATTTTGATTCAAATGGAGTATATGAATTATTAGCTTATCAAAAAATAGCCGGAAGATATAATGCCGATGCCATAGGTTATGTGCAGAATTCTTTAAAATGGAGCAATGGTATATTCACATTGTATAATCAGGATGTTGCTATTTTTGGATCGCAAGTATAAGTATATAATTTGTTTTTACATAAACTTAATATCTTTTCTTCTTCCCTTGTATGCAAGAGCTAAGGCTATAACAGCACCACATTTATGAAACATAGAGAATTGCAATAAAAAACAGCTGCCCCTTTTTGAAGGAGTGGCTGCTTTTTTATAAAGTTCAGTTTTCCTTAAAAAGTAATATCTAGAAGATAGAGTACAGAAGGAACAATGTTGACAGAAGAGAAGAAACCAGTGATACAACTGTAATTTGCGTGTTGAGAGAAGGTCCGGCAGTATCCTTGAAAGGATCACCGACTGTATCTCCAACGACAGCAGCTTTATGAGCTGGTGAACCTTTACCGCCGCAGTTGCCGGCTTCAACATACTTTTTGGAATTATCCCAGAGTCCGCCTGCATTAGACATCAGTAAAGCAAGTAAAAGACCTGATGCAATGTTACCGGTAAGGAAACCGCCAATAGCTGAAACACCACCAATAAAGCCAACTACTATAGTCGAGAGGATAGCAATAACTCCTGCCGGTATAAGCTCTTGAAGAGAACCGGTAGTTGCAATGTCTATACATTTGTCATAGTCGGGTTTGACATCCTTTTTTCCTTCTTTTAGGCCAGGAATTGTTTCCCACTGGCGATGGATTTCAGCAACCATTCTCTGCGCATTTTTGTTTACACCCAGCATTAGCATGGCTGAGAATACTGCAGGAATTGAAATACCGATAATAAGTCCGAAGAATACCGTTGGATTCATAATATCGAAGTTGGCAACGCCTTGGATACCTAATTCCTTTGCGGCAGTATTTACTTCACTCATGAATGCACCTAAAAGTGCGATAACTGTGAGACCTGCTGCACTGATTGCAAAGCCCTTTGTAACGGCTTTAACGGTGTTGCCGGCCGAATCCAAGTCGTCAGTGATAGCAATAACCTTTTCTCCTAACCCACCCATTTCTGCAAGACCTCGAGCATTGTCAACAATAGGCCCGTAAGCATCGTTTGATATGATCATTCCAACTATGGAAAGCATACCGAGTGCCGACATTGAAATACCAAACATACCATAGCCTGTGCCTAATGGATCACAAATATTATATGCCAGCAAAGCAGTAACTGCTATACCCACTAATGAGGGAAGCGCACTTAATAAACCATAAGAAAAACCTGAAAGTATAGTAAACGCAGGGCCTGATTTGGAAGCATCGGCAACTGCATGAACAATTGGCTTGGTGTCATTTGTGAAATAGTCTGAAGTAATACCAATTATAGTACCAACTATAAGTCCAATGGCCGTAGCGCCCCAAATACGCCATTCAAGGCCAAATAAGTATGTAGCTAAAGCTGTTAACACAGCGTATATACCTGTGGTTACATAAGTTGAACTATTAAGAGCTCTGCTTGGATCACCTTTTTCCCCAATACGGGCTGTAGCAACACCTATGATTGAAGATAAAAGACCAATAGCTGCATAGACGAAAACCATAATGACGTTTTTTCCTGTCAGTCCGCCTAATGTAGTAGCCATAACTAACGCAGCGGACATTGAAGCAACATTAGAGTCAAATAGGTCTGCACCCATTCCTGCAACGTCACCAACGTTATCACCAACATTATCGGCAATAACTGCAGGATTTCTTGGGTCGTCTTCTTCCATGCCGAGTTCTACCTTACCTACCAGGTCGGCACTTATATCGGCAGTCTTTGTAAAAATACCGCCACCTGCTTTAGCAAATAGTGCCAAAGAACTCGCACCAAAACTAAAACCGAGAACGGCACTGGCATCACCTATAAGCATTAATACAAGAGTAACACCAAGAAGACTGCTGCCGACAACAGCCATACCCATTACTGCGCCGCCACGGAAACCTGCCATAAAAGATGGTTTAACGCCCTTGGTAGCAGCTTCTGCAGCTTTAATGTTTGCGATTGTGGCAACTTGAATACCAATTTTTCCTGCAAGAGCCGATAAAACTGTACCGAAAATATATGAAATAGCCATAAAAA
Source organism: Acetivibrio cellulolyticus CD2 (assembly GCF_000179595.2). Taxonomy (NCBI): domain Bacteria; kingdom Bacillati; phylum Bacillota; class Clostridia; order Acetivibrionales; family Acetivibrionaceae; genus Acetivibrio; species Acetivibrio cellulolyticus. The sequence goes on from NZ_JH556659.1 coordinate 408,133, forward strand.
CATTTTCGGATATATTACCTGTAGTCCAAATTGGTTTTGGCAGTAAAATCAGAATCAATATAGCTGCAATTCCTGTGAAACGTGCCAAAATAAGGTATTCACGCTTTAAAAATGTATTTGCCCCTTGCTGGATATATTTGCCGATTTCAGCAATGCGGGCATTAGATGAAGGTTGTGATTTTACCCATTTGTACAGCCAGGCTGCAACACCAAGAGATAGGACGGAGATTACAATTGATACGATTTGAACCGCTTGAGTAGAGATGTCAAACATACAAGTCGACCTCCTTGAAAATTATGTATTTTATATTATTTTATAACAATGCAAAATATTTATCAAATATATAGATTTAACTATAGTGTTCGTTATATAGTTACTATATTTATAACTTCTACAATAATTTTGCACATACGTTAATATTTTATTCAATAAGGTTTTGATTGATTACTTAATGTGTATCGGCTAAAGAAACTAAATGTTAAAGGAATTTTACCGTAGTTTTGCATTTTACTCATATTGACAATAAAAATTGGCGGTGCTATAATTTAGGTAATATATTAAACCTGTGATCAAGAAGAGTAAGAATAGTTACTTGTATAAGAGAGCCACTAGATGCTGAAAATGTGGTTACAAAGATTATTCTGAATGGACTTGTGAGGGAAGCCCCGAATTTATAAATAGTAGGCGCTTACGGGAATCCTGCCCGTTATCATAAGGGTGTATATGTTAGTATACAGATTGAGTGGACGATTTATCGTCAATTTGGGTGGTACCGCAGAAGTTAAGTCTTTTGTCCCTAGTATAGGGATGAAGGCTTTTTTTAATGTTCTAAAATCGAGTGAGGCTAAATGCCTTCAAGATTTTTATTTTTAAAGAATTGTCGACAAATGCTTTGAAGAGTAAGTGATTTGATTAGTAGTATATGAAAGTGAGGAGGATGAACATGTCAAGAGGAAGATTTGGAATACATGGCGGTCAATACATTCCAGAGACATTGATGAATGCTGTAATAGAGCTGGAAGAGGCTTATAACCGATTTAAAAATGACCCTGAATTTGTAGCAGAGTTAAATGAACTGCTGAACAATTATGCAGGGCGTCCATCATTGCTTTATTACGCAGAGAAAATGACTAAAGACTTGGGCGGTGCAAAGATTTATCTTAAAAGAGAGGACTTGAATCACACAGGTTCACACAAAATCAACAACGTATTAGGCCAGGTACTTCTTGCAAAACGTATGGGTAAAACACGCGTTATTGCGGAGACCGGTGCAGGTCAACATGGTGTTGCTACTGCTACAGCTGCAGCTCTGATGGGATTGGAATGCGAGATATTTATGGGTAAGGAAGACACTGAACGTCAGGCGTTAAATGTTTTCCGTATGGAACTTCTAGGTGCAAAAGTACATGCAGTTACAAGTGGTACTCAAACGTTGAAGGATGCAGTGAATGAGACAATGCGTGAGTGGACGCAGCGCATTACTGACACCCATTATGTGCTTGGTTCTGTAATGGGACCTCACCCGTTTCCGACAATTGTACGTGATTTCCAAAGTATAATCGGACGTGAAGTAAAACAGCAGATGTTAGTCAAGGAAGGAAGACTGCCTGATGCAGTATTGGCTTGTGTGGGTGGCGGCAGTAATGCGATGGGATTGTTTTATGATTTTATAGGAGATAAAAGCGTCCGGCTAATTGGATGTGAAGCAGCTGGACGCGGTGCTGATACCGACAAGACTGCAGCAACAATTACAACAGGTACAGTGGGTATTTTCCATGGTATGAAGTCCTATTTCTGTCAGGACGAGTACGGTCAGATTGCACCGGTTTATTCTATTTCAGCCGGACTTGATTACCCGGGTGTAGGTCCTGAACATGCCAACCTGCATGATATTGGCAGGGCTGAATATGTTCCGGTTACGGATGATGAAGCAGTGGCGGCCTTTGAATATCTTTCACGCTGTGAGGGAATTATTCCGGCAATAGAGAGTTCACATGCCGTTGCACATGCAAGAAAAATTGCACCTGCTATGGGTAAAGATCAAATTATTGTAATCTGTCTGTCAGGAAGAGGAGATAAAGACGTTGCGGCTATAGCACGTTACAGGGGGGTGCAAATATATGAATAAGCTAGAACAGGCTTTTAACCACGGCAAAGCTTTTATTCCATTTGTTACGGCAGGAGATCCGTCACTCGAAATAACTGAACAGTTGGTGCTTAAGATGGCTGAGGCTGGTGCCGATTTGATAGAAATAGGTATACCGTTTTCTGATCCGGTCGCAGAAGGACCGATAATTCAGGAGGCAGATTACCGTGCACTTGAAGCTGGAACAACCACCGATAAAATATTTGACATGATGAGAAATATACGTAAAGTATGCAATATACCAATAGCTTTTATGACCTATGTGAATCCAATCTTTACTTATGGTACTGAAAAATTCATGAAAAATTGTCAAGAGGTTGGGGTTGATGCAGTTATTGTACCGGATGTTCCATATGACGAAAGGGATGAGCTTATTCCTTTTTGCTCAAAATACAATGTTACTTTTATATCCATGATTGCGCCAACATCCAATGACCGCATACGCATGATAGCTAGTGAAGCGGAAGGTTTCCTTTACTGTGTTTCGTCTATGGGAGTGACTGGTGTGAGGAAAGATGTTGGAAGTAATGTTGGGGAAATGATAAAACTTGCAAAAGAAGTAAAAGACATACCATGTGCAATTGGTTTTGGTATATCAACACCTGAACAGGCAGCTGCAATGAGCAAAATTTATGATGGTGTAATTGTTGGAAGCGCAATTGTAAAGATTATTGCACAGTATGGAACGAATTGTATACCTCATGTGGTTGAATATGTGAAGAGTATGAAAAATGCAATCAAGTAGAGGCTCTTAAATAGATCAAGTCCTAGGTAGGATGAGATGTAGAGCAAGTAAAACGGATATCAAATGCAAGTCACCTGATGAAGGTGACTTGCTTATGGGACGGGATTCTGATGCAATAGCAAAGAACTTTAATGCAGCAACGATACCTTTAATTTAAGGTCGTTTGCTTTGAAAAATCCTAGGCGTATTTGTAGAAGGCTGCGGAATATATGGAAATATCAAGGTAGCGAAAGAGCGAAGGATTAAAGATTATATAAAAGCTGATATGGTTTGTCAGTTATTCTTGACAGCTTAGAATGATATATAATATATTATGTTATAATAAAGTGAAGTAAATTTGGGGGTGATAGTGGAATGGATGATATTCCGGAAGATATACGATGTAGTAGGGCGCTATGTAGATCATTATTAAAAGTAAAAAATCGGTTAAAAGCTAATTTTTACAGAAGGCCTTAAAATCCTGGAATATAGGGGAATTATGCCTTTTTTTATTTGTAACATTAATTAATGGAGGATGAAAAAATTTGTTTACCGAAATACTGGTTTTAATTTTGCTCATAGTGCTGAATGCGTTTTTTGCTGGATCTGAGATTGCTTTGATTTCAATAAATGATAATAAATTAAAGTTGATGGCTGAGGAAGGGAATAAGAAGGCCATTTTACTAAAAAAACTTGTAGACGAGCCAAGCAGGTTTCTTGCAACTATCCAAATAGGGATAACCCTTGCCGGTTTTTTTGCAAGTGCGTTTGCGGCAGATAAATTTTCAGGAAGACTGGTTAAGTTGATACAGCTTACAGGAGTGCCTATTCCTGAGGGCGTGCTTGATAGTGTTTCTATGATACTGATTACTATATTATTATCATATTTTTCGCTTGTTTTTGGAGAATTGGCACCTAAAAGACTAGCAATGAAGAAGGCTGAACCGATTGCTATGCTTGTTGCAACTCCCTTAAATTTTTTGTCGATTGTTACTTCACCATTTGTAAAGTTTCTTACATTATCCACAAACACTATTGTAAGATTGTTTGGGGTTGATCCGACTAAGGATGATGAAAATGTTACAGAAGAGGAAATTCGAATGATGGTGGATGTTGGGGAAGAAAGAGGAGCCATTGATGAAACAGAGAAAGAGATGATCAATAACATCTTTGAGTTTAATAATAAGATTGTTTCAGAAATAATGACACACAGAACTGAGATTGCAGCTTTACCGGTTGATGCAAGCCTTGATGAGGTAATTGATTTTATAAATCTAGAAAAATACTCAAGGATACCGGTTTATGAAGACAGTATTGATAACATAGTAGGTATAATGCATTCGAAATATCTTATTAAGTATTTGACTGAAGATGGTGATAAAGAAAAATTTGACTTAAAGAATCTTGTAAGGAAACCATATTTTGTTCCTGCTTCTAAAAGAACGGATGAGCTGTTTAAGGAACTCCAGCGCAATAGCACTCATATCGCGGTTATAATTGATGAATATGGAGGAACGGCTGGTATAGTTTCTTTGGAAGATTTAATTGAAGAGATAGTTGGAAATATATTTGACGAAGATGATGAGATTGAGAAAGATATTGATAAATTAGACGAAAACACATTTATTATAAATGGTACTACAAGTTTAGTTACCGTTAGGGATTATCTGGATGTGGATCTTCCGACTGAAGATTATGATACATTGAGTGGTTTTGTAATTGGACAGTTGGGTAGAATACCCGATAAAGATGATAGCCCGAGCATTGAATTTAATGGTCTTGTTTTCAAGGTTGCGAAGGTTGATGAGAAGAGGGTAGCCAAGGTAAAAGTTTGCAGAGCTTAGTAGGTTAGCCTCCTGGAGTGATATTTAAAAAGCAAAAGCGAAGTGGTTCAATGCTCCGGAGCTTTTACTTGTAAGTAAATACTACGCGCGAAATTTGGAAAAGGAAGTATTGTGAAACTACTTTGAAGTGGAGGAGGCATACTTCCTTTTTTGTATGGCCTTTCTATGAGTAACTGTTAAGAAATAATTATATAAAATTTAATAGAAAGTTAATTGTTAGTTTATTTTTCCACATTAATCCTGTGATACAATATAGTTGCCAAATTCAGGACCTCAAATTCATAAAGGGAGGGTGTACGTGTTATGGCAAAAGAGAAAATAGGTTTATTTATTGCTGTTTTAATAGGTGTTTTAGCCTTTTTCAATTTGTTTGCTTATGCATCAGATAATGTAGAGATAACCGACTTAAATGTAATAATTAATGGAAAGACAGTTAGTTTCAGCGGTGTGCCTATAATTTTGAACGGCAGGACAATGCTTCCCTTTAGAGAGGTATTAACTAATCTTGGCGTACCGGATGATGAGGAGCACATTATTTGGAATGGTGTCCAAAAAAGTGTTACTGTTATATATGGCAGTCAGAAAATATGCTTAAAAGCTAATGATAAGTCTGCGCATGTTGGTGATTTGGAGGTTGTCATGGATGTTGCTCCGATTATTAATTCGAAAAACAATAGAGTATACATTCCGGTAAGATTTATTGCTCAAGCTCTAGGAAATAAAGTGGTTTGGGATGAATCAACCAAGTCTGTCCTGATAAAGAATGAACAGGGTTATGAACAGGTTAAAGCTACTTTGGAGAAAATAAATAATTCAATTAGCGAAATACAAAAGTACAAGTATGTTATGGATCACGATGTAACATTTAAAAATACAGATTCGGGAGAGAATAGTCTCTGGAAAATACAAGCCCAGGTTGATAGGGAAAACAAGGCAATTCATCAATTGCTTAGTTGGAATGATCTTGCAGCGCAGTATCATATGGAGATGTTCTTTAAAGATAATGAAATTTTTAAGCAAAGCATGATGGGTTGGATAAAAGACGAGGTCAGCGGTACAGATTACCTCAGTCAATATAATCAAAACACTTTCCTGGATGATTTAGCAGTTAGTGATTTACTTTGTGCTGGCTTGGTGCAGAAGCAAGGTAATACCCCCGAGGTAATTGTTTTGTCTGGAGATGTGTACATAGATGAACTTATACATAAGGCTCTGCATAGAGCGCCTTTTAAATTTGATGAGGGTGTATATCAATATGACTTGAAACTGGAAAAGTTTAATGTTGAGATAATTCTTGATAAAAGTTCAAGTTTATTACGCAGTATAAATATGTATATTGAGGGAAACTTAGATTATTTGTATAATGAAGTTGAAGATGAAGAATTCGAAATGAAAGTTAAGTTACTATTTAGCGAGTATGACACTGATTTTAAAATCACAGTTCCGAGTGTTAACTGAAGTTTTTTTAAAAGATTTAAATTAAAGGATTGAATAAAGAATAGGACATGGATATATAAGTGTCCTATTTTTGTTTGGGTGTAAGCGTAAAATACAACCCGTCTACAATTACTACTCCTTCTGTTGTAAAATCTTATTATTAAGTCTGCAGGATTCAGGCAAATCATCCGACCAAGGCATTAAGGAATCCAGCACACTCTGATCTTTGACATCTACATTTGGAAGCGTTTCCAGCAAATAAGTCAGATATTCAAAAGGCTTAAGATTATTTGCTCTGGAAGTTTCAATAATACTGTAAATCATTGCACTTGAGGTAGCTCCGCTTGGAGTATTGCAAAACAGGAAGTTTTTACGTGATATAACAAATCCTTTTATACTCCGTTCCGAAATGTTATTATCGCAATAAAGTCTACCATCAAGTAAGTAATTATTAAGCTTATCCCATTGGTTCAAACAATAATTAACAGCTTTACCAGTGGCACTCTTAGGTGTAATTCGAGGTCTTTGCTGCTTGAGCCATTTGTAAAACTCATCCAATATAGGCTTGCTTTTTTTGAGTCTGCCTTCATATCTTTCGTCTGGGCTCGCATCTTCAAGCTCATGCTCAATA